>JAPLNB010000346.1 GCA_026693085.1 Planctomycetota bacterium
GGGCAACGGCGTCAATGCGGCGGCGCTGGATGGCGGGAGCCTGAGCAGGAGCTTGGCCTGGGATGATCCGGACATGGTCTACTGGCTGGGCGGGACGGTGACGGTGCCGGCGGGCATGACGCTCACCGTGGCTGCCGGCCAAATCGTGAAGTTCAGGGAGTTCTTCGGGGTGAGCCTGGTGGTGGAGGGGACGTTGAAGGCGGTTGGGACAACGGCCCAGCCCATCATTTTCACAAGCGGGTGTGACGACGCGGCGGGCGGCGACACGCGCGGCGACGGCCAGAGCTTGCTCTACGGGGGGCAGTGGAACGCCATCCAACTCAAGAGCGGCAGCAGCGGCAATGTCATCGCCCGCGCCGACGTACGCTGGGGGGGCGCCGCGTTGAACGGCATGATTGTCGCCGACAACGCCTCCGTTGATGTCCGGAACTCCATCATTCAACGGTCCTTGACAAACGGGATACTGACCAGGAACCAGGCCGGTCTTGAAGCCATTGACAACTTGTGTATTGGCAACTCCAGCGCCGGCCTGCGCGCCGAGGCCACTGGTTTGCTGACGGCCGTCAACAACACCATCGACGGCAACGGCTGGGGGGTCGTCGTGGAATTGGCCACGGCGATATTGACCAACAACCTCATCACATACAACACGCGCGTTGGCGTTTCGGCGGTGGGCTCGGCGGGTGTGACCGCCAGCTTCAACGATGTCTACAATCCCAAAGCTCTTAACTATGAGGGTCTGGCGGACAAGACCGGCTCCGATGGCAACATCAGTGCAGACCCGAAGTACTTCAACCGCGTCAACTCGCAGTATCAACTGCGTGCCGGGTCCATCGCCATCGACAGCGCCACCAGCACCGGCGCCCCGGCAACCGACTTCCTGGGCCGTCCGCGCTACGACGATCCTAATATCCTGAACGTGAATGGCGGCGGGGACACGCCCTACTACGACCGCGGCGCATTCGAGCGTCAGGAGATCTCCACAGCCGACATCGACCTGACGACCAGCGCCGTGACCGCTCCCGCCGCCGCATTGCAGGACGACGTCGGCACCGTCGCCTGGACCGTCACGAACCTCGGACCGGGAACGGCCTCAGGCTCGTGGTTCGACGCGGTGTACCTGTCCGTGGATGACGTCTTCACCCCCGACGACATCTTTCTGTCCGAGAAGAAGCACGAGGGCAATGTCGGGCCCGGCCAGTCCTACACTTCATCGGCACAGGCGGTTCTGCCCGGCGTACTGCCCGGCGATTACCGCATCATCGTCCGCGCCAACTGGAAGGTCGAGATTTTCGAAGGGCTGGCTCTCCTGAACAATTCTGCCGCCGCGGCCGCGCCGACAGCGATGGATCTGCCGAGCCTAGTCTACGGCTCACCGTTCACCGGCAATCTGCCCGCGACCGGAAGCCAGCGATTCTACAAGCTCCCGGCATCCGCCGGGGGCGCCATGACCGTGAGCGTCTCCGGGCCGGCCAGCGCCGCCAATGAACTGTACCTCGCCTTCGGCGCTCTTCCTTCGCGGCAGTGGTTCGATGAACGCAGCAACCGCGCGGGCTCGGCACAACAGACCGTGTCGGTCCGCCAGACTCGCGCCGGCAACTACTACGTGATGGTCTACGGCGCCAGCCTGCCATCGGCGGAAACCTTCATGCTGAGCGCTGAACTGGCCGGCTTTTCGATCAAGGATATTTCCCCCGCCCGCGGGAGCAACACCGGGCGAACCACCATCGCCGTCCACGGGGCGCAGTTTGACGCCAATTCGCGCCCGCGACTGGTTGACGCCGCAGGACAGAACATCGAGCCGGTCGAGGTTTTCTTCGTCGATTCCGGCCTGCTGGCCGCGACGTTCGATCTGGCAGGCCGCCCCGTCGGCGCCGCCGATGTGCAGGTGGTCAACGCAGGCAACGTTGCCACGGCGCTTCCGGACGGTTTTCAGATCATTGCCGGCCAGCCTGGTCGTTTGGTCACCAGTTTGACGGCCCCTGACCGCGCGCGCCTCGGGCGGCCGATCCGGGCCTACATCGACTACGAGAACGTCGGCAATACAGACCTCTTGCCGCCGGTCCTGCGCCTGACCGCCGCGCAGGCACTCACGAGCCTGAGCCTCTCGCCGGATATGGCCAACTCCTCCAGCGCCCTCTATCTGCTCGGCACGAATCCCGGATGGCCCGCGGGGGTCCTGCCTCCCGGCGCCCGCGGTCGAATCACCATCTACGGCGTCGCCCATAGCCCCGGCTTTGACGACTTGCGACTCGAGGTCGGCCTGTTTCCATCAGCCACGGTCGACTGGGCAGCCATCAACGCCGCCATCCGTCCCGCCGGTGTTGACCCCGCGGTCTGGAATGCGTTCTTCGCGCAGCTCCAGGTTGGACTCAGCGCTGATACAAACCAGTATCTGTCCGAGTTCGCTGAGGCGGCGACCCTCCTGCCGCCGGCAATGGGCTGGAGCTTCTCCCTGGCCGACGTGTTCCACCTCCTGACGTCTCGCGCTGTTGCCGTGCTGAACCCGTCCGTTTCCGGGCGGCTGTTCCTCGACGATCTCCAGCATCCCCTGCCCAATGCACGCCTGACACTTGCCGATGCCGCCGCTGGAAACGCGTACCAAGCCTTCTCGCTGAACGACGGCACGTTTCTCTTCCCGATCGTCGCCGCGGGCGTCTACGAGTTGTCGGTCGACGGCTTTACCACAAGCTCTCCTGTGCTCGTGACCATCACTAATTCGGACGTGGCGATTCCCGCGCGGGCCGTCGCCGTGGCAGGCTCGATCAGCGGCGGCGTGCTGCTCTTGCCGGCCGGAATACCCCTTCGCGCGATTCCAGTCGCAGCGACGTCTTCGGATGGCCGGGTTCTCACGGCCACCACGCGCGACGACGGCTCATTCGAGCTGAATTCCATGCCCGGCGGTTCATATACGCTCACTGCGGGAGGCGGCGAATACACCGTCAACTCCGTTGGACCCGTGGTCGTCGGTCCGGGCGAGCCGG
Organism: Planctomycetota bacterium; assembly: GCA_026693085.1. Classification (GTDB taxonomy): domain Bacteria; phylum Planctomycetota; class Phycisphaerae; order Tepidisphaerales; family Tepidisphaeraceae; genus JAPLNB01. The sequence goes on from JAPLNB010000346.1 coordinate 2,985, forward strand.
TTCAGCACGTCATGCTGCCCCTGCGCATGGGGTCGACGATCTCCGGCAGGGCGATCAGCCCCGCAGGTCCGCTCCCGGCTTCCGCGATCGTGTACGCACAGGACTCCCAGGGCGCTGTCGTCAGCTCGGTCGTGCCCTCCGACGACGGCAGCTACACGATCGGCTCCCTGCCCGCGGGCACCTACCGCGTCACCGCGCAGGTAGCCGGCTTATTGTCCGCCACACAAACGGGACTTGTGCTGGCAGAGAACGCCGCTCTCTCGAACGTGAACCTGAACCTTGCTAGCGGAGGCGGAATCCGCGGAACGCTCAAAGCGCAGTCCACCGGTCAGGGGCTGCCCGGTGAGTTCATCGTAGTGCGCCTCCACGCGGACTACGCCGTCCTGGCCCAGACGGATTCCGCGGGCGACTTCAGCGTCGCGGGCCTCCCGCCCGGATTGTACAGCGTATCGGCCGCCATCGAGGGCTTGCTGCCCGTCAGTGCAGACGTGACCGTCGTCGCATCTCAGGCGGCGACAGTTGCGCTTGTTGTCGGCGCCGCCGGGCAGATCACCGGTGTGGTTCGCGACAGCGCCGGCCAGTCGCTTTCCGACACCCTGGTCACTGCGCGGGATGCGGCAGGCCATGACGTGTCCACCACGACCGACGACACGGGCCGGTACAGCATCCGCAATCTCCCATTGGGCAGCTATACTGTCCTCCTGGGGAACGCCGACAATGGCGGCTGCTCTCGGCATTCGGTCGCTCTGTCCGCCGCCAGCCCTGATGCGACGGCTGATCTCGTCCTCGGCTTCATTGCAGCCCTTTCGGGCACGGTCTTTGACCACGATGGTACAACAGGACTGGAGGGCGCGACCGTGCAGCTTCTCCAGTCCGGGCTGCCCGTGGCCTCCGCCGTCACCGATGCTGCCGGCAAGTACACCATCCGCCTGCTTGCGCCCGGAACGTATGACCTGATCGCCTTCGGCGACCACACATTCGAACCGCGAACCGGGATCCAGATTTCCGCGGCAAACCCCGTGGTGACGGTCGATTTCGGCCCGGCCAGCGGCTCGCTTTCAGCGACTGTGACCGACGAGGCCACCGGCCAGCCCATCGCCGGCGCCGAGGTGCTCGTGCTCCAGCAGCTCCCCGGCTTGGAACAACTGATCGCCACTGTAACCACCGGCGCCGATGGGCGCTATATCGTGGCCGGCCTTCCGGCAGGGTCCTACCGCGTTTTCGTAATGGCTGCGGGCCATGCCTTCGCCCAGACCGTGATCAGCGTGGGTGCCGGAGCCGCCATGGCAGCCGGTGCCGTCTCCGCCAGTGCCGCGTCGGGGGACATTATTCTGGGTGCACCCACCACCATCGCTGGTAACGTCTGCGACGGCACAGGTGGCCAGCCTGTTGCCAATGCGACCGTCTACGTCAAGTCGCAAAGCTCCACCGGGCCCGTTGCCATGACCACCACGAACGAGAACGGCGACTACGCCGTCACCGGCCTGCCCGCCGGTTCCTGGGACGTTGTCGTCGCGGCCGACGCTCGCCAGCAGTCCACGACCACGGGCGTGACCACCTCCGCCGCCAAAGCCGCCGTGGTCAATCCCAGCCTCGGCCCGGCCTTGACCCGCCTGCAAGGCCAGATCAGTTCTGCAGGCATGCCCGTCAACGGCGCCTTTGTGGTTGCCTTGGACAGCGTCGGAAACACCGTCGGTCAGACCAACTCGCTGTCTGACGGATCTTACGTCTTCGAAGGCCTACCCCCGGGCGACACCGTCGTCCAGGTCATGAGCGACGGCAACACGCCGCATACCACCGACCCGGTCGCCGTGCTGACCAACCGCACCGTCTCCCTCACCGTGCCTCTCGACGAACCGGCGGCCCAGTCCCCGCAGGGCTTCTGGAACACCGCCTCCTCGTATGTGGACTGGATCTCCGAGCAACCGGTCCGCGGAATCGAGTGGCTCGTCAAGCTGACCAACAAGATCGAGCGCGATCCCGACCAGCCTCGATCTCTCCCCGACCTGAGCGGGTGTCCTGACAAGGCCCCCATGGTCCAGCGCTACTTCCGATGGGCCGAGATCCAGTTCCAGCTCTGGCAGGATGCACAAGCCAACTACCTGCCCAAGATCGGCGAGGCCGAGAAGTGGGGGAACTTCGCCATCGCCGCCAAAGACATCGTCATGGCCATCTCGCCGTGGCTCAAGCTCCTGGCAAAGGCAAAGGAGAATCTCGAGGGCATGAAGACGCTCTTCAAGGCGCCTCGCATGCTCAAGGACGTCCAGCAGGCTCTCCAGGTGCTCGACTACGTCGGTTTTAGCAACAAAGTCGTCGGCACGATCAAGGCTGTCGCAACCGCCTTCGACTATTTCGTAAACGGCAAGGGAAACAGCGATTCCCTCACCTTCGCCTGCGTCACCGCCTGGGACCGTTTCAGCGATCTCGTCCAGTATGCCGCCACCAAAGTCGAAGCCATGGAGAAACTGGGCCCGATCTTCAAATTCGGCCTGGGGCCGATTTTCAGCATCATCAAGGCCTTCCGAAGCACTGAGACCGCTCTCAGCGAGCGGCTCAAGATCAACGCCGACCTCGTCAAGGCCAAGCAACAGTACGAGAACCGCCAGCAGGAGTATCGGCACTCCATCGAGATGCTCAAACGCGCTATCGCCCTGTTCGAGTGGTGCAAGAATAAACGCAACGATCCGCGATTCAATGCTCCCCCGCCCCCCCCGCCGGCCATCCGCGTTGCCGCCAGCCAGTCGCTTAACAACCGCACTTCCTTTGATCCCAACGATAAGATCGGTCCCAAGGGCTATGGTGACGCACGCTTCATCCAGCCCGGCCCCATGCCCTTCGAGGTGCAGTTCGAGAATGACCCCAAGTTCGCTACCGCGCCGGCCCAGGAGGTCTTCGTTACCGACCCCCTCGATACGGACCTGGATCTGGCCACGTTCGAATTCGTGGGCTTCGGCTTCGGCAGCCACAAGTACACCATTCCTTCCGGACTGTCCCACTATGAAACCACCATCGACCTTCGGCCGTTTGGCGTCAGCCTCCTCGTGCCCGTCGTGCTTGACCTGAACATGTCCAGCCGGCAGATCACCGCCACGTACCGCTCGCTCGATCCTCTCACCGGCCTGCTGCCGGACGACATCGACGCCGGCTTCCTGCCCGTCAACAACGCCAACCACGATGGCGAGGGCTACTTCTCCTACCAGGTGCGACCCAAGGCGGACCTGGCATCGGGAACCCAGATCACCAATAAGGCCCGGATCGTGTTCGACGTCAACGCCCCGATCGACACACCCATGACCCTCAACACGCTGGACGTTGATGCTCCATCCAGCCAGATCTCGGCCCTCCCATCGATCAGCCTGACGGCGTTTGAGGTCGCCTGGACCGGTTCCGACGCCGCCGGCGGCTCCGGCATCGCGGGCTACGACGTGTATGTCTCCGAAAATGGCCAGCCCTATTGGGTCTGGCTGGCCAACACCGCCTTGTCTCAGGAGACGTTCCAGGGCACCGCCGGTGCCAGCTATGCTTTCTACAGCATCGCCCGCGACAATGTCGGAAATGTGGAGGCGGCGCCACCGGCGCCGGATGCCCATACGACGGTCGCCGGCACCATGACCTGCCAGGGCGGACCGGGCGATGACCAGTTCACGATCCGCCTGGATGCCACCGGAGCCATCGTGCAGGCCCTGGTGAATCAGAACCCCAGCTTCGCGGTGCCTCTGAGCCAGCTGACGAAGCTGAATCTGGATGGCGGCGGGGGCCTCGATACGCTTACCATCGATCTGGGCAACGGCAATCCGCTCGGCTCATCCATTGTGCAGGTCCAGTCAGGCTACTTCCTGCTGACCATTGCCAATGGCCCCACGGCCCTGCGAACGGGCGGCTTGGCCATCACCCAAAGTGCAACTCTCAATCTGGCCGACAACGATCTGATCGTCCAGAACGGCGATATCGGCGCGATTGCCGGCGCGATCAAATCCGGTCGTCTGATCGGCAAGGGCGAAGAGTACACGACCTTGGCAGCCATCCTGAACGACAAGGGTGACAAAGACCACACGCCGATCAAGAGCAGCTTTGCAGGCCAGACGGTGCTGGCGACCGACGTACTGGTCAAGTACACGTGGGACGGCGACGCCAACCTGGACGGCATCATCAACGCCGATGATTACTTCCAGATCGACTCGGGGTACATCACTCAAGCCAAGGGATATCAGAACGGCGATTTCAACTACGATGGTGTGATCAACGCCGACGACTACTTCCTGATCGACAGCGCCTTCATCGGCCAGAGCGGCCCGCTGGCTGCCTCGAAGCCTGAGCCGGCGATGTTGGCAGATATGGCAGTCCAACAGAAGGCAAGGAAGACTGATCCGGACGGAATCCTGAGCCAGTTGTTCTCGACTGAGCCGGTGCTGTAGGTGCGGTCGGCAGTGGCTGGTTGGTCTACGGTCCGGTGGCTGGGGGCGTTTGTCGCAGCTCCGCTACGATTGGGTCCGTCGGACCCGAGTTTCACCGCGCAGTCCTGCCAATTTAGAGCTGTCGGCAAGACGATAGCGGCCAAGGCCTTGGCCGAAGTCCATAATGCTTGCCGAAGGCTGCACAAGGCGGTCCCACTATCGGCGGAACTCGCAATTCACCGCCATCGCCCGGAGCTTTGTGTGGCTGGATCATCGTCAAGTCGTGGCATCTGAGGTACAAGCCCAAGGTTTGGCGCGACTATATCGAATGGTACAATGTCTACAGTCAAAGCAGGCGTGCAGGGCAGACAGGCAGACGGGGGCGGCTGTAAGCCCTTTACGTAACCATCGACAGATCAGCCACATGAGAGGTGTGAGTGATGGATAAGCAAGACCCGTCGGAGCATTCGAGGATCCGTCCGACCTGCAACAGGGAATCCAGCCGGGCGAGATGCTTACGCCGAGTGTCATGGGAGATCGTTGCCGCAGTCGTTCTATGTGTTTGCCAAAGCGATCCTGGGTGGGGCTGGGCATCCCCGCCGAAATCGGGCAATGCCGCTCACGACTATCGCCGGGCCTTCGAGGAAATTGCTCGGTTGCCGGAGGCTGATGCTGCCTTGACCGGACCCAACGAACCGCTCCCCCCCAACGACAGGAGCGAACAGATCGTCTCCCGACTGGGACCGGCCCTGAAGTGCCTGCACGATGCCACGGCAAAGCAAGAATGCGACTGGGAGAACGATCTGCATCGGAAGGGAGCTTCGGCGGCATTTCCGCATCTGGCGAAGTCTCAGGACCTTGCCCGACGAGCCATCCTTCGGGCCTGCTACTACTGGCAAGCGGGCAAGAGAGATCTGGCAATCGGAGACGTACGGGCGGTCGCTGTATTGGCTCGCCGCGTCGGAGATGAGGGGAAAACCGGACTGGTCGGCCTGACGGAACGGTATAAAATCGAACAAACCGTCGTCGATGTCCTTCGCCAGTGGATCGCTGATGCGGAGTCGGCCCGGTCGCTGGACGGCCTGTGCCAGCTCGCTCTCCAGCCCGAAGGGAACCTGCCGAAGACGGGCCTGCTGCTTGAGCGGGAGACCATTCTGCCTTGGACGCGCCGGCTTGTCACCGCCGCGGATCTCACCCCGGAAGAACAGAAGTGGCGCGACCAGTTCTTCGGTCGGTTTCTGGCGGAACGGGGTGTGCCCTGGATCCTGCGGAAGACGGACGAAACGAAAGCACACTATACCGAAGTGGGTGAACTGCTCGACCTGCCGAGCGACCAGTTCATCCCCAAGTTTCGCGAATACCTCCGTAAGCTCGACGGCGCCGGGAATCCGTTCAGCCAGGTGGCCATCGTCGAGTGCCCGGGCATTCCGGGCGCTTATCTGCAATCGAGAAACCTGCGTGCGCAGTGGACGATATTGCAGGCAGCGTCGAGCATCTTCCAGCGCGGGCCGGGCGCTGTGAAGGAAGCCGCCGATCCCTACGGCGACGGACCTCTCAAGTATGAGGCGTCGGCGGATGGGTTCGCCCTCCGCTCGGCGCTGGTGATTGAAGGGAAGCCCGTGGCGCTGCGGTTCACGAGAGTTGCCCGAAGTCAACGGTCGTCAGGAGAGGCAAAGAAATGAACAAGGCCCTCGTCTTGTCGGTTTCTCTGTTGCTGTTCGCCGTGTCCGGGTTGGCGGAGGAGGTCGCCCCGGTCGACCCCAAAACCGCCGTCGGCGTGGACGGCCTGGTGCGGCGGCTGGAGCGTGCGCTGAACGACAAAGATCGCGAGACGCTCTTGTCGTGCTTTGCGAAGGACGCAATCCTCGTCGATCCTCCCGAGAAGGGTGTGCGAGGATCCCAGGTATTCAGACAGAAGAGCCTTGAATCGCTTCTTCAACTGACCTTGTCTCATCGGACGACCGAAGCGGCCGAGTATGTGATGATCGACGGCACAGGGGTGTTCACGCTTCGGCAGGACGAGGATGTGGCCGATCTGCTGCTGACCAGCGCCATTCGCGTCAAGAGCGTCCGTGATATACCAACCACGGTTGGGTGGTGCGACCGGCGGTTCGCGGGGACCGTTTTTGAGAACCAGCGGTGGCGGATGTGCTTCAGCTTCCCCTGTTTTGTGGAGAGCCGTGTCGTTGTCACCGAGGTAAGTCCCGGCACTCAAGCAGCGCGTCTCGGCATGCGAAAGGGCGACGTGATTACGCACCACTTGCACATGCCCATATTCGATTCCGAGCAACTGGTATGGCGTGCCAGGATGTTCTATGACGAGCCGCCGGAGAGGCAGTTGCGGGTGCTCGTGCGCAGAGACAATCGTCTGGTCCCCCTCGTCTTTGGACCAGGGGAAATGGGGGTGAAGACGCAGAGCCGTTTTGAAGGGCGAGTGGACACGATCACGCTGATGGGAGTGCAGGCCGAAGGACACCCCGTTGCGAAAACGATCGCCAGATACCATCGCGCGCTGCAACGCCGCGATTCGGCAGGGGTGATTGCGACGTTGTGTCCCGATGGCTTTGTCTTCTGTCATGGGCTGCCATCAGCCCCGACGAAGTGTGTGATCACGAGTCGCAACGCGACTGAGATGGTACCGCAGGAACTCGAATCACTGGAGATGCGGGTCAAGCTGGAGACGATCAACGTTTCCGACATTCGCATGATCATTTATGGGGATCTTGCCCTGGCGGGTTGGCACGTTTCGGCGCGGACGCTCAACGGAGATACCGTGTACAGCGATGTGGTGGCATGTCTTGTCGGCAACGAAGATCGATGGACCATCGTAGGTATGCCCTGGCAGCATAATCATGTGTTGGGCCTCTGATGGGCCGAGGCACATTTGGCAAACTTCGACCTGGGCGAGTGCTTCTGCGAAGTGAAGTGTAAGCACGGCCACGAGACCCGGCTGTTCAACATCGGCCGGGCTCACTTTGTGGCCTGCGACAGGTGCAGGACGTACCTCTGGGTGGGGAGCAACCTCATGAGTGGCTGGCGACGGGAGAGCGAGGGCGTCTGGCGGCGGAACGCGCGGAGTGTGCGGGGATACCGGATGCTGGAGTGCTAGCGCGGAAAAGCTCATGCCGCAGTGCTCGCGAAGCTAGGCAGCGTTGTCGCAGCCCGGCTGCGATGTGGGTCCTCGCGGACCCGAGTTTTCACCGCGCAGTCCTGCCAATTTAGAGCTGTCGGCAAGACGATAGCGGCCGAGGCCTTGGCCGAAGTCCATAGTGCTTGCCGAAAGCTGTAAAAGGCGGTCCCACGGAAAGGCGAAAACGCGCAATTCACCGCCATCGCCCGGAACCTGGCGTGGCTTGGCACGGCACTTATCAGGGCGGCCGGTGCCCCGGCCGATTGACCATTCTGACGAACAGATACTGGCCGTCCGACTTGCCTGCGGACGAGCTCGGACTCTGCGCCACGCCAGAAC
>JAPLNB010000347.1 GCA_026693085.1 Planctomycetota bacterium
GTGCAAACGCCATCGAAACCAGCGGCTTCCTCGCTCCCGTTGTCCTCAGCGACAAGTGCGTCGGCTGCGGCCTCTGTCAGACGCGATGCCACATGATTCACGTAAAACAGAAGCACCTGCTGGGCCGAACCGCCATCGAGAACTACGCCGGCGACGGAAGAGAAGACCGCCTGCGGAGCGGCTCCTACATTGCCCTGCGCCAGAGGCGGCAATACGAACGGTCGCAGATCAAGCCCCCACAGACACAGAGCGGCAATGGCTATCTGCCGGACTTCCTCAAGTGAGACCGGAGAACAACGTCACCGCTTCCTGGCCGATATGACCTGAGGAAGGGGACTTGAGGATCGATCTCGTAGCGGGAATTGTCCGGATGCCGAGGCGAACCACATGGGAAGTGCAAAGAGGAGGCACCTGTGAAAGCCGCAAGAACCTGGTTGACCCCAGCCGTGTTGGTGGCGTGCATGATTCCTCAGGGCAGAGCTCAAGTGAGCGGTGAGAAAGTGCTGCGATTCAGCTTCGGCACACCCACCTCGGTCACGCGTGCCGGCTTCACCAAGGTCACAGGCAAAGAGGCGTTCACCCCCGAAAAAGGTTACGGGTTTGAGTCCACGCTGGGGCTGCTGGCCTTCGATCGCGGCGGCTCCCTGATCGAGCGACCGAAAGATGAATACACCGCCTCTGTCTATGGTGCGTACCGGACCACGTCGGATATCACATGCGCGCTCATCGAGGGCCCAAGCGATAACGCTTTCCTTGTCGCGTTGCCCGATGGTCAGTACACGGTCTGGCTGATCGCCGCCGACCCGGAATGGGACCCGCCGCTTTTCGAGGTGTGGGCCAACGGCGAAAAGAAGCTCGATGTGCGTATCCCCCGGGCCAGGTTCGTCCATATGGAACCGTTCCAGGCCCGCGCCACGGACGGCCGACTGCGGATCGAACTGAAGGGCCTGCACGGCTGGATACTGAATGGTTTGGTGATCGGCAAAGAAGGACCTGAGCTGGCCGATGTCATTGCCAAACTGGAGCGCGACATTTTCTTCCTCACCGAGCAGGAGCTGTCGAACTGGAAGGAAATCAAGTCCGTGCCCGCAAATCCGCCGCTGGAGTTGACGGCGGCGGAGCGAGAGAAGGGATACGTGGTCTTCCCGGCCGATTATGCCCAGCAGATTGCTCCGAGCTTCGTTCCCGCTCGCGCGGCGATCGGCCGACCGCTCACAGCATTTGCCACGTCGGGCGAGTTTGAGCCGGCAACGCTCTGCGTTTCGGCTCTCAAGGATTTGGGAAACGTCGCGGTGGAGCTATCGGACTTCATCGGAGAAACGGCCGATCAGCGAATCGCTCGACAGAATGTGAGCGTCGGCATCGTCCGTTGCATGCCTGCGCGTGCGAGCGATTGGGGCGGCAAAGGCCAGTACCGCGTCGTGCCGGAGATGATTGAGCCTCTCCTCGGCCGCGCCTGCCGCGTGCAGCCAGGCCAGGTCAAACAGTGGTGGCTCACAGCGCGTGTGCCCCAGGACACCCCCGCCGGGCGCTACCGGATGTCCCTGACCGTTCGACCGCAACATGCGCCGCCGACCGTTTTGGAGTGGCGCCTGCTCGTCCTGCCGTTTCAACTTGTTCGTCCCGCGGATAAGCACTGGGGCACATGGCTGGATAGCTTTCCGCCGGTTGGAGGCTTGCACGGGCCGGCGCGGCGCGGGCGAAACGTGCCGGCCGAAGCGGATCGACTGGCGAAAGCGGACATGACGGACTATCGCGGTCACGGCTTTGATCTGGTGATGCTCAATTACTATTTCAGCGCCAAGGAGAACGCCGACGGCACGTTCAGTTATGGTCTGTCCACGCTTCCCCAGGATTTGGAGTACCTCAAGGCACTGGGTTCGAGCGCGCCCATGGTCATCACCTTCGAATACACTTGCAGAGACTGGGAATACCGCTTCGCTGAGCCGGAAAAAAAGCACATCCCCGGCACGTTTAGCCCCAAAGCGCACAAGGCCATCGTCGGGCTCGTGAAACATATTCATGACGAAGCCCAGCGCCGCGGCTGGCCCAAGCTCTACTTCTATCCAATCGACGAGCCTGGCAACAACAAGACCGAGAACCGCATGCTCTTCGCCAAGAGCGTCCTGAGCTTTGTCCACGAAGTTCCCGGCTGCCAGACCGCCACCACGCTTACGGCCGGTGACGTGCAGCGGCTCGGCGACAACGTGGACGTGCGGATCTACGCCTACGGTTATTACAGTCGAAACAACGTCATCCAGGAGACGATGCAGGGTCACCCATTCTGGTACTACAACAACGGGATGTTCTACGGGCACAGCACGCTCGCTTCGCGCGGCTTCGCGGGCTTCGAGTTCCTTCGCTCGGGTGCTGAAGTGACTACGGCCTGGGGCTTTGCCGCCACGCAGGCCAATCCCTACAACGACTTTGACGGCGGCCACAAGGACTGGAACGTGATCTTCCCCGGTGTGGATACGCCGACGCCGACGATTTACTGGGAACTCTGCCGCGAAGGCGTGGACGATTGCCGGTATGTGGCGACCTTGCAGCAGCAGATCCGCCAGGCCAAGGAGCCGGGCAAGACAGCCCACGCGCAACGGGCCGAGAGAGTGCTGGAGCCGCTCCTTGCGGCTGATACGCCGACGATCGACAATCCGTTGGCGTTTGGGCGGTACCGCTGGCGTATCGCCAGGGAAATCCTAGCCTTGCAGGGCGACCGCCAACTCGCCTTGCCGTTCGCGGCGGTCGCGGACAATCCACCCAGGCCGATCAAGCTCGGTCCAAACCTCGTTGAGGACAATTCTTTTGATGATCCCCCGCAGGCCGACGGCCTGCCCAGTGGCAGCTACCACATAGGCTATCCGAAGGCGAAAGAGAAGCCGGTCGGGGCCTTGAGAGTGACCGACGAGGTCGCCCACTCGGGCCGATTCTCGCTGAAGTGGGACCTTAGCAAAGTCGCCGACGCAGCATCCGCAGGCAGGGATCCTCGTTGGCTCACCGTCAACGTGGTGCTTGCGAGCGACACAGTGAAGAGCTTGCGTGGCAAGCGGGTCAAAGTCGGATACTGGTTGAGACTTGGCGGCGGCACGACGGTGCCAGGCCTGGGTCTGCGCCAAAACCTCAAAGAAGGACCGGGCGAAGGCTTCTATTACAAAGGCGGCGTCGAAGACCCTGCCGTTTGGAACCACTTTGAGACCGAAGGCCGCCTTAGCAACGACCTGGAGAGCATGGACATTCACACGTGGTGCGCCATTCCGGAAGCCGAGTTGGCCAAGGGATGTTTCTTCTACATCGACGACCTTTCGCTGGAAGTGATCGAAGAGCCGCCGTTGTCAGTCGCAACGCCGCTCGATGAATACTACATTGGTGAAACGATCCCATGGAGCATCACCGCCACCTCATCGACGGGCCAGATCACGGTTGTGCTTCTGGCGGGCGATCGGGTCATTGCGGAACAGGCGCGCAATGCCGAAACGGGACTGTTGCGCGGCACGTTCGACAGTGGCAAGCTTCAGCCCGGCATTTACACTGTACGAGCGACGATGGGCTCGCCGCAAGCGCCTCTGCAAACCGCCCGACGGCAGATCATCGTCTGTCCGGATCCGTTTGCGTGGTAGGAAACTGATACAGAGAGAAGGTGCAACATGTGCATCGGCCACACAGTGGCGACAGGGAGGCGTCTGTCATGGCTCGTCGTGGTGGTCCTCCTGGCGCAGTCGGGGAGGCTGGCGGCGGAGGATGTCGCCACGCTCAGCTTTTCGGCCAGCAGCGCCGGCACCTATCCGGCGAGTATCAAGGCCGGCAAGACGATCGAAGCGGACCTGTCGGCCCTGCCGCAGAAGGCCACGATCATCCGCGCTGTGCTTCGGCCGGGCCGCAAAGGGAATCGCCTGACCATCGCCGTGCCTGCCAGGGCAGAAAGCGTTCCCGCGCCAGTGCCTCGAACGGCGCCGCAAGAACCGCGGAGTGGCCAACCCCCTGAATCGCTCGCGGCTTTGCGGGCAGACGGCAAGCGTGCTCCAGGCAGCGACGTGTTTGGCCTCACTCGCGTCCATAGACTCCATCTGGCGCTGTCGCTTAAGGAGTGGGAGGCCATGCAGAACACCAAAGGGGGAATGGCCCCCGGTGTTCCCGGCGGGGCGGACCGGACTGCCGCGGAGAAGCAACAAGGGCCGCGCGACATTCACCTGACCGACTTCGTTGAATTCCCTTGGGCGCACGCGGATCTTACGGAGGACGGCCAGACTTACAGGAACGTCGGCGTTCGGTATAAGGGCAACTTCACCTATATGGCCTCGATGCGGCAACTGAAGCGGCCCCTGAAGCTTGAATTCGACCATTATGATAAAGATGCGCCTCGGTTTCATGGCCTCAGAAAGTTCAACCTTCATGCCAGCGCGTTGGACCCAACCAAGATACACGAGGTGCTATCCTATGCGGTCTTCCGCGCTGCCGGTGTTGCCGCGCCACGCACCGCGCTGGCCGAAATCACGCTGACCGTGCCGGGAAAGTACGATCGGGAGTTCGTCGGTTTGTTCACCCTCACCGAGCAGGTGGATAAGCAGTTCTTGAAAGATCGGTTTGGAAACGACCGTGGCTTGCTGATGAAACCACAGTTGCGCGGCCCCGACTACTTGGGCGAACGTTGGGAAGAATACGATCGCCGCTACCGGCCGCACCGAGAACCCACCTCGGAAGAGATCCGGCGGGTCATTGAGTTTGCCAAGCTGGTGAACAACGCGGACGACGAGCAATTCCGCCGCCGGATCGGATCGAACCTTGACATTGACGCTTTCCTTCGCTTTCTGGCCGCGAATGCTCTGGTGGTGAACCTCGATAGCCCGTTGGCCATGCCGCACAACTACTACATTTACCTCGACGCCCAGACCGGCAAGTTCATATTCTTCCCTTGGGACATGGACCTGGGGCTGGCTGCCTGGCCAATGGGTGGCCCGCCTGAGCAGCAGATGAACCTCAGCCTCCTCCATCCCCATGTCGGTCAGCACACATTAATCGACCGCCTGTTGGCGATTCCAAGCGTGAAGGAACAATACCTGAAACTCCTTGGGGAGTTGGCAGCAGGCAGTTTCTCGAAGCAGACGTTGCTGGAAGCGGTTGGCGCTATTGAGCAGGCCACCAAAGACCCGCTGGCCAGGGAAACCGACGCGGCACTGGCGCGGAACGAACGCGGTGTCAACTCCGGCTTTGGACTGCCCGCCGGTGGCATGCACGCGCCCGACCCGCGGACATTTGTGGAAAAACGCACCGAGTCCGTTCAGGCGCAACTGGCGGGAAGGAGCAGCGGCTACATTCCAGTGGCGGGTTTCGGGCCGCCAGGAAGACCGCCAGGGCCCGGTGGTCCGCCCAGACCCGGCATGCCAGACGCCAAGCCGCCGCCGGCGAGCCTCCAGGCAAAGATGCAGAAAGTCCAGGCGGCCGTGCAGCGTTGGCAGGAGCAGAAGCGAGATCTCTCGCCCGTGGGCCAGATCATGCAGAAGTTCCAGCCGCTGATGCAAGAGGAGAAATTCGAGGAGGCGGAGGCGATGTTGGACCGGACACTGAAGCTGCTAGGACCAGACAAGTAGCCGAAGAATTGCCAGCATCGCTACCACGGCGGCCAAGTCCCAGGCCCGTGCGCTGATGCGTTTGGCCCGCGTCATTGTTGATCTCCTCAGCGAAGTCCAAGCACGTTGATCAAAATGCGTTCCGCCACGGGGTCATAGTTGGGTTTGGACGGATCTAAGCGGCGTTGCAGGTCAAGCTGGATGAACAGGATGCGGCCATTGCCCGCGCCGGCGGGGAGCTCGGCCGCGGTGGTGGTCTTCGCATCCCGCGCCCACAGGATCTTTTTTGCCCGCGCCGAGGCTGGTCCTTCGATCGATGCGAGTCCCACGGTGCCGGGCAGGCCGTTCCACCGGATGAGCCACTGCGGGTCAATGCCGGAAAGCATGGGATGCTGAACGTCCTGGTTCGGAAACACGCGAGAGAACCGTTGGGCCTTGCCGATCGTCACGTCGCATAGCTGGGGCCAATCCCAGGATGGCGTTGACAGAACGACCACCCGTCCTCCACGTCCAGCAAAGTCGCAAAGAATTTTTGCGTTTTGCTTTTCGTCCTCGGTCAGATGCGTGGCGTTCCAGATGACAACCACATGCGTCTCCGGCGACAGCTCGTCGATCTTCTCCGAAGTGCGAAGCCCCCACGATTGAAAGAACGTTCGCGCGGCGTCGCTGCTGCCGAGCACGACGAATGTGCCCTGCTTGGCCGCGTCGGGCACCACCGGCGGCTTGACCGCTCGCACGAACCGTTGGCTGAGCACGGGGCGCCCGGCAATGCCGGTCGTTCGGGCGGTGAGCCAGTAGCTGCCTTCGGCCTCCGGCACCTTCCAGGTGATGGGAGTCTTGTCGATGGAATCGGCCTTCAGCGAAAAGTCAAAGCTCCATCGGCTCACAGGTTGATCAAAGCACTGCGCCTCTGGAATGAACTGCGGACCTTCCTTGGTCAACAGCAGATCGACATGGATCTTGGCATCATGCCAGGAATCGTTGATGAGGTGGAGGTCCGTGGTGACCTGTTGCCCTGTCCGGTAATCCGGGTCGAACAGGTCGAGGCTCGCAAGAACGAGTGACAGCGAGCTGTGCCAGGCGGCCGACTGAGGCGCGGCGTAGTTGGCCTTCCAGACGGCGCTGCCCTTGCCGGTCTCCCTGACGCGCGCGGCGAGCCGCGTCCGTGTCCAGCCCGCGTACATGTAGGGCCAGATGCCATCGAGTCTCGCCCGTCGCATCGCCTCGGTGTGCTCGGCCCCGATCTGCGCAACGGCCAGATCGTTCGCGAGTCTGTCATCCACGCCCGTCCACTGCGTGCGCGGGTGCCCGAAATCATTCATGTATTCCGTGTTCGTGGTGGTGCGATCGCCGGCCTCCTTCAACCAGCCCGCGATGGCCGGCAGCAGATGGCCTTCATCCGTTTCCGTGACGTTGCCGCAAGGATGGACATCCTGGTTCTCCTTGGTCCTTGATCCGGTGCGCACCGTCGGGCGGGTGGGATCGAGTCTGTTGACAAAGTCCTGGAAGGGTCCCTCTTCCCACCGGTCGTCGTTCCGAGACTCGTTGGACAAAACCCACATGATGACCGATGGATGGTTCCACAGCCGGGCCATCCACCCCGCCGAATCGGTCAGCACGTTCCGATGCCAGATCGCATACTCCTCGGGGGTGAATTTGTAGTCGACGTAGTTGTAGAGCACCGGGAACTCGGCCAGGATCATCGTCCCGTGCTCGTCGCCGATGTCGGCCCAGAGCCTCGGCGGCGGACGAGTATGCGTGCGAAATGAGTTCATGCTCATCTCCCGCGCCTCGGTGACCAGGTAATCGACTTCATGGCCAGTGATTGTGTCGCCCCAGTCCCACTCGAAGACCAGGTTTGAGCCGCGCAGCCAAAGGTTCTTGCCATTGAGTCTATAGTGGCGGTCTTTGACGCCGATCTCGCGCATGCCAAAACGGAACGTCACGTCGTCGAGGACTCGCCCCGCCTTGGTGAGCTTCACCCGGGCGGTGTAGAGAGGGCACTGCTCATGGGTCCACGGCTTGAAACCGGGCATCGGCACTTCGACGAAGAAGTGCTCGCCGCCCAGGGGGTCGGGATCGGGCACGAGCCTGGCCGGCGCTTGGCCTTCCCCAATGACCTGCCCATCCGGCCAGGGCTGGACCTGCGCAACGATTTTCAGGTCCTCCGCTCGCTGCAGCCCGGTCGGGGTGACGCGGATCTTCACTCGACTATTGGCCAGATCCGGCATCGCCAGCACCCATTTCATGTAGGCCGTGTCGGCAAAGTCGATCCATACGTCATCCGTCACTTCCGGAATGCCCACACCGAAACCCGCCGGGATCAGGGCATGGCCGCTACGGCTCTTGCGCACTCCGGCGGCGCCGCGAATCTTCAGCATGATCTGGTTTTCGCCGGCCTTCAGGACGCCTTGCGGGAGGATAACCTGATACGGGCCGGTCGGTTCGTTCTCGCCGACCTTCTGACCGTTAATGAACGCCGACGCGCCGGAGGCAATACGATTCCATCGCAAGACCGCGAGGCCTTTGGCCTGAGTGGGAGTGGCGTTGAAGCTCCTGCGTGCCCAGACGAACTTCGTCTGATTCGCCGCCTCCTGGCTCCATTTCATGAACGGCCCCGGCAGAACCACCGGTTGCCAATCCAGCCGCTGCTGGCCCGCGGCCGTTTCGGCCGGTTCGTCTCCCGCTCCCTTGGCAGACTCCCATTGGCCATTGAGGGACACAGAGTTGGCGCGCGGCCCCTCATACGCGTGGGCCGTCAGGCTCCGCCAACCGATTCCAAGAAAGGTCAGGATAATTGCCGTGTTCCGCGAGATCATCTGCATGGCATTTGCTCCTGAGAATGCGACTACGGAACCGGAACGATGTTGCGGATTCGCCGCAACTGTTCGGGACCCGCCAGATACAGGTCGCGGCCAACAAAAGTCGGCCAGCCGACCGGATCGATCTTGCCGATGACGTGTACGTTTGCGTCTTTCAGGTCAATGCGCACCAGCACGTTTTTCAGGTACGTCCACACAAGACCATCGGGGCCGCGCACGAAGGCATTGTATTCATACGAAGGGTCAAGCCAGTGAGGCCAATGCGCGTCGATCGAGACCGGCGATGGCAGAGCTTTGGTGAACAGGCTTTCGCCTGTGGTCACATCGACCCCATAGAGGATGCTGCCGCCAGCCTGCTGGGGGTCCGATGTCAATCCGAGCAGTCGGCCGGACGCAACTTCGGCAATGAGTCCGGTTGTCCGTGCTTTGGCGATCGGCACGATCTCACGCGTAATCTTCTGTTTGCCGACATCATAAACGAAGAGTCTGGCCTGATCGGGCGCTTGATTGTTATTCAGTTCATCCGCCGCGCGGATCGTCGAGATGACAATCAGCCGCCCGTCGAGTGCCGGGGCGATCCACTGGACGGCATAGCCGCTGAGCGGTTTCCAGAAGCCGTCCATCTTTTGGGTCTTGGGGTCATACCAGCCGAATCCACCGCCGGTGTAGTGGCGCAATCCGAACCCGCCGAAGTAGATCCTGCCATCGGCTCCCAGCGCGGAGCTGTGCATGAGCCCGACGCGCGTGGTGCGATCAAAGTCCCCCAGTCGCCGAGGGTTGCTCCTCACATCGGTCTCGTCAGGCGCTGGATGGCCGGGTGGGCCGCCCTTGCCCAGCGTCCAAGCCTGCGCGGGGTCGTAGACAAAGAGATGACCGCCGGAATAGCCGCTGGAATAGAACTTGTCGCCGCAGACGATTTGCGTGTAGGGCGCCAATCCGGGGCGGGGGCCAAGGATGGTGGTTTGGTCAGTCTTGGGGTCGAAAGCGAAGACACCGACGTAATCGTCGCCCGTGCCATAGAGCCGGCCATCGGGCAGGAGCGTCATGGGATTGATGCGATGGGGATAGGCTGCAACGCCCTCGACGTGGACCGCTTTCCAGCCCCGAGCTTCCGGCGTCGTGTTTGTGGTGCCGCGATCCTTGGCCGCATCTTCTCGCGAGCGGTACCACAGTGTTGCGTTACCGTTGGCGTCGGGATCGATTTGGTCAAAGTAGACCTGGGGCTTGGTCTTGGCGCCCTTGTCCCACGCCGACGCCTTGGGCGGCCAGGGCGGCGTGTCATTCGTCTTGGGAATCGCTTGGCCGTGATACAGCCAATAGTCCTTCCGCGAGCCGCCTTCCTGGGGCACGATCGCCCACGCTCCCGGAAAGCTCTCGACAATATCCATCACGCGTTCGGTCGGCGACTCCAGGAGCACCTTCTGTTCTCCGGTCTGGAGGTTGACGGCCACCAGATACCACGCCGGGATCATTCCGCTGGCGATGTACGCGTGCGTGTCATCAACGCCCATGACATACCGGCTCCAGGCGCCGTTGGGATGGGTCGGTCCCACCGCCCCGAAATCCTTCACCACCTTGCCCAGCTTCGGATCGTAGATATACAGGCCGACGCGATTGCCCCTGGTTCCCGTGCCGTAGATCCGTCCATCGGGACCGACAGCCAGCGGGCGGACCTCGCCACCAAGGCCGGCAACAATCTCCCCCCGCTCCTCGACTGTGTTCGTCGCCGGGTCGTACACGAACAGGTGCATATTCCATGTCTTCCGCGACGGGGTGGCGATGTAGTACTTGCCGTCGAACCCGAGCACCCGCCCGGACAGGTAGAACTGGTGATGGTCCGGCAATCGCTGCCTTCTCACCTGCCCCGTGCCCAGGTCAAAGGCATAGAGCCACGTCGGCCCATAGTATTCCTTGAAGTAGATCTGAAGCACGTCCCAGCTCTTGCCGTCGGGGTTGGGCACCTGCCAGCGCTCCCAGACGTTCAGCCCGCGCGCCGGCTCGCCCAGTGACTCGGTCCGCAAGGCCGGCGCCTGTTCCAGCGCCTGCTTCAGATCCGGCTGTTCGGCGACACGCCAAGGCTCGCCGGCGGCCAGCTCCCGGCTCAGCAGAAGCATCGCCGCTGCACACAATCCCAACACATGAAGGACCTTCGTGCTCATGTTCCTTCCTTTCCTGCTCACCCGTGTCCCCGCTCCTTCACCGGCCGCGAGGAGACGTCAGCTCCTTCAATTTCGCGTAGACCTCCAAATCATCGGAGGCGCCGCCGAACGTGAACGGGAAATGCTGGTTTCTGTTCTCCACCATCAGGCCCCACGAGGCGCCGTGCCGGACGCACATCTCGGCCGCCAGAGCGCCTTCGCGGCCGGTCTTAGCGTCCTCGTTGCAGACGATCGGCTTGTTCCATGACTTCAGGGCGGCGATGCGTGCGGGCATGTCGCGGATGGGCGTGTTGTTGAAGTGAATCAGAAAAAAGTCGCTGCCGCGGGTCACCTCCCGATCCAGTTCACCGCCTCCGGCACCAGAGGCGCTGATCAGAACGTCGGGAGCCGCTTCCTTTCCCGCGCGGATCAGTTCCGCGATGCCCTGAGAACTTCGCAGGATGGGGCGATCGAACCCGCCGTGGCCGTATTCGTTGGCCACCTCGACCACAACGTTGGTGAACCCACATTCTCTGATCCAACGCATTACATTGACCAGTCCTGCCTGAACCGCCTGGTCGTCCCGGAGAATCTGGTCCTGGCGCTGGTAGTAGCAGCCCAGGATCACCGCCGCCCCTTGCTTGTCACAGGCCTCGATTGCCCGTCGCACACGCCGCATGTCGCTCTCGCGCAATGAACCGTCGGGATTGAACGCGGAGTTGACCGCACCTTCGTAGCCGGGAAAACCGCCCTGCAAACACAATGTAAACGCGCGCACACCGTGCTCAACATAGCTGGGAATGCTGGCGATGAACCGATCGGTGTTGGCCTCGGCATCAAAGTCAGGCCGGCTGCGGTCCTCGAAAACCGCGTTGACCATACGCACATTCATCAGCAGCCCCTGGGCCCCTGCGCCCGGATACGTGATCGATCCGTTGATCTGCCACCTGCCATCCCGAATCAAAATGCGCGTCTGCGGTTTGGGGTTGACCGCGCGGGCATCGATCACCGCCTCGCGGATCAGTCGGGCCGCCTGATTGCATGCGGAATTGGCGTTGCCGGGGCTGGCATCGTGGTCTTCCACCTTTGCGTCGTTCCAGGAGACGACCAGGTCGAGGCTGGGGATGATCCAGAGCATGCGCGGGCCACCGTGGCCGCTGGCCACGTATGTGTCCGGGGGAGCATCGACAAACAGACGGCGGCCGGCCTTGTCGGTGCGATTGAGCCACCAGTTGAACCTGTAATAGCCGGGGCCGACGGGCGTGATGTTCCTCGTGCCGCCGATACTCCGCTGGCCCAGGAGCATGGCCGTTTCTTTGCCGCTGGTCAGCGGTGTGTCGGCCGAAATGGGGCTGGAGATCGCCATCCTGAGCAGTTCCGCATCAATGACCTGCCGGTCGCGCCATCTCCCGCCGCGCAAATACAGCAGGCCGAATCGCGCGAAATCCCGCACCGAGATGGCCAATCTGCCAGGGCGGTCTTCGGAGCCGAACGCCTCAAACGTGTAGTTGTCCTCGAACTCCAGCGGCCCGCCCAAACGGGCTTTGAGCACCGCGGTGCCGCTCTGCTGGTATACCCTGTTCATCAGCGTGTCGTAATAGAGCGCCAGGGCGAAGTCGTTGTAGGAGTAGGCCTCGCCCGGCCGCTCGACCAGCCCATATCCGGAGGTCTGCGAAGCCAGGTGTCGCCAGGTGATCTCGGCGTCTTTGCCGCCGTTGATCTCGCGCAGCCGCGGCTCGAAACGCGAGATCTTCTCATCGACGCCGCCGATCTTCTTGTCCTGAACCGCCATGAGCATGAGCGTGCTGATCACGGGCTTCATTGCAGAAGCGACATCGGCGCTCTTACGCTGATCGCCCCATTGATATGCCATATAACCATGTCGAACGACGCAGCCGCGCCCGCCGACAACGTCGCGCAGCGCATCAAGTTTCTCCGGCGACAGGCCTAGCACTTGCGGCGTCCGTTTCTCCCACGCCCGCGACGGGAATACGGCAGGCGCAGACGCCGCGGGCATCGTCATCGGCCGCGATTGCGCCATCGCTCCCTGCGACAGCGCCGCCAGCAGAACGACAAGCACGCAAGACCAGGCAATCAAACGACTCATGACCTGCTCCACTCGCATCAAGGGCCAGCATCAACACCGTCGCATTACTTGCGCGGCGCAATCGCCCACGCTGGCTCGGCGGCCAGGTTCTCGCGGGCCCTCGGCAGCGCCGATTCGAGAGTTCTCAGCGCGTCGTTGGCTTCAGGGAAACCACCGTCCACTCCGCACACCAGCGCCAGCCGGAGAACATAGGAGTAGCTTCCGCCGTAGGCCGGCAGTTCGGCCTTGCCCAGCTTTGCGTTCTCCTCATTCAGCTTCTTCCAGTCTTCATAGATGACCACACCTGCACCCAATTGCTCTCCGACAACCATGCGATACGGGGCAGCGCCCTGCGGATCGAAGTCGGGCGCGTGCGTCAACGCGCCCACTCGAGCGCGCAGCAGGAAGTCGCGCGGCTTGGCCGCATCGGCATGGCCCAGCTCGGTCAGATGATGCAGGCTCCAGATCAGGAAATCCGTCTCCCACGGAACATAGATCAGCCAGTTCGGATTGGCCGCGTTCTGGATGCGCGCATCTTCGACCGTCCGCAGGCCCCAGAAGCCCATGCTGTTCAACGCCGGCGGGCCGTACATCTTCTCAATCATGAACTGGAAGTTGTTGCGGATCTTCTGCTGGAAGTACGCCCCTTCGGGATCGCCATCGGGGGCAATAGAGCCGGCATCGGCGATGTTGCGCAGGCCCCATGCGTTGCCGCGGATCTGGTCGGCCATCAGCCCACGGTCGCGCTCGCGCGTGGGGCTCTTGGCCGGGCCGGGCCACTGCGAGAGCAAGCTGTAGTTGCCCCAGAAGTACGCCTCCTCCAGATAATAAAAGTCGCCGGTGAGCAGATACGGGATGTAAGCGAGGGATGGCTGATGGGCGCAATCGGAGACCAGGCGCGGGGCGCTGGCCGGCCGCGGCTTGCGATCTGGTTGCCAGTTGGGCCGATCCTTGCCGCGCTCATCCAGCCAGAAGTCGGGTCGCTCGTCAATAGTGAGCAAGCGCTTGGTCTTCGAGTTGCGCACGTGGATCGGCCAGGAGCCGGCCAGGTCGCCGCTGCTCAGCACCACCGGTCTGAGCCGCGGGCTCATGGTCATGAGATACGCCGCGGCCCAGCCCGGATACGGCCCGATTTCCGGCCGGCCGCCCGTCGTCGGCATGTAAGCGGCGAGATAGCCGCGCTCGAGGATATCGGTGTCGGCCGAGCGCGGTTCGCTACCCAGCAATCGCTTCGGCAGTTGCAGCGTCGAGTCGTAATTCGGCACCGCCCCGGTGGCGGATAAGTACGCCAGATCCTGATCGATAGTCACATCCGCCGGTGCCTCGCCCCAGTAGAAGACCTTGCGCCAGCGCGACAGCCTCCCATGATCCACCTCTTTCTTCTGGTAGATCGGTTTGTCATCCTGGCCCGTGATCGCCACTTCGTAGCCGATATTACCGGCCCAGGTGTCCCAGCAGTTCTCGACTGCCGCCGAAACGCGAACGATCTTGCATCCGGCATACACGCGGATTTGATACTGCACGTTCAGGTCCGGGTCGGGCTTGCCGGCGGCGTCAGTCGGCGGGCCGTCCACGAGCCATTCGGTCACGAGCAGGCCACCAAGCCATTGCCGAACGCCCGCTCCGGCACGCTCAAGCATCTGCCGGGCGCTGGCGGATTTCTGCGAACCTTCGGGAAAGGTGAAGCGGATGATCGCGTCGAACGGAGTCTTCAATAGATCTTCCGGCAAGATCGCAGCACCACCGCCTGTCGCAACTCCGTTGGCCAACTCGATCTGCACCTGGCCATTCGCCGGGACTTCTTCGAGCGCGAGCGAGACAACGGCGAAACGCACCGAGCCGTCTTCGTATCGGCGCTTGATGTCCGTCTGGATCTGCGCAGGCTTCCCACCGACGCGGGCGACGACGCCATCCCGGATGTCGCCCTTGCTGAAGACCTGCCCGAACGTCAACGGGATGTTGCGCGCGACATGGCCGGAACCATTGCGCGCGACGAGCGTGGCCGTCTTCGCGTCGCCCGCTGATCGTGACACGAAGGCAGCCAGCACCACGGCGGCCACGACGTTTATGATCGTGTTCTTCACGTGCACCCCATGCTCATCCAACGACAGATCGGTTCGCTGTGTATGACATAGGGTTGTACACGCAGCATGCCATGTGGTTGATGGTCTTGGGTGCTTCGCCCAGGGTCACTGCGGCGACAATGGTTGGTCCAATTCTTCTGCTTCGGGAGGAACTATGTCTCGAATCATGCGGTTCATCTGCGCGTGTCTGCTCATCTCCTTTGTTTCGGGTGCACTAGCCGCAGAGCAGGGCGCTGGCCAGACCAAGACCTTTGTCGTTGAGCTTAAGGCGCGCCCTCTGACGTTCACCGTCGACGAGAAAACTGCCATCACCCTCGACGCTCAGGCGTCCACATTCCATGCCGCCATCAAGCCAAAGCTCAGGGCCGCCGTCACCTACGTCAAGGACGGAGAAACGCGTCTGGCGTCGAAGGTCGAAGTCACCTCCGCGGAAGCGAAGTAGTCCTTCACCTGCCGCGAGTACCGGGCCTTTTCATGGTAGTGAGCTGGCCATGCGACAGTTGCACGACACCGTGGCCTATGCCATCAACGGTGCCGGGCAAGTAGCCGGAGTTTCTGACTGGCGTGCATTCCTCTACAGCGACGGGACGATGTTCGACCTGAATGACCTGCTCACGACCCCTTTCCCAGCCGGGTGGGGTCTTCACGATGCGTCAGACATCAACAACAAGGGGCAGATTGCAGCGAATAGCTATGATCGGTGGGGCAACATTCATGCTTTTTTACTGACGCCGGTGCCGGAGCCGAGTTGCCTTAGCATAATGCTGGTCGCTGCGCTGGGTCTGGTGCGGCGGCGATTGCGTACGGCATATACCTCTTGCGCAGCAGGCCGAAACCGGAAGAGATCGATATGATGCAAAATATTGCTCTGACATAGATGCGGCGATCCCGCAAACCCCAATTCAGCAAAACGAACTTTGGATTGCTTAGCTTTCTTGCAGCGGCAATTGTGTATCCACGTCGAGCAGCGTGGGCGTGACGAAGAAATACAGATCGGTAAGCTGCTGCTGCGAGCGGTGGTTCTTGAAGAGCCACCCCAGGATCGGGATATCGCCAAGCCCGGGGATCTTGGCCTCGCGGGTGGTCGTGCGGCTCATGCGCAGTCCGCTGATGACCAGTGTGCTGCCGTCGTTGACTGTGACGGCTGTTTCAGCTTCGCGCGACTCAATGATCGGGTTGATCAGCGCCTGCGGCGCCGTGCCGCCGGTCAGCGTCGGCAGCGGGGCAAAGCCCGAGACCGATGACACGATCGAAATCGTGTGCAGTTTGACACGGTCCTCCCCCACCGCCTGCGGCGTGATGTAAAGCTGCACGCCCACGGGCTTGTAGAGCGTCGTCGTCTGCATAACATTGTTCACGAAGTTCGCCGACTGGATGGGCAGTTCCTGGCCGGCCAGCATGTATCCCGTCTGGCCCGCCGCAACGGTCATGCGAGGCGACGAGACCACGCGGATCAGGCCCGCGTCCGCGAGCAATTGAAAGCTCGACTCCACCGATACGCCCGCCCCTTCAAACGTCTTCATCAGCGACAGAACCGACCCCTGGAACTGCGTTCCCTGCGAAACCGATTCCATCAGCTTCTGGGTGTCGAAAGTGGACAGCGCCGTTTGGGTCCCGGTGTCGCCGAGATGCTTCACCAGCAGTCTGGCGCCCTGCTGGAGGTCGAAATCGCGGCTGACTTCGAAGATCTTGGCCGATATTTCCACCTGCTTCGGCGGGACATCCAGCCGAGAGAGCATGTCCAGCACCGATGACTGCATGATCCGGTCGCAGGTGACCACGACGGTGTTTTCGCGTGGCAGCGGCGTAACCATACCGGCGGCCCCGAGCTGCTGCTGGAGAACGGTAACCAGGGGAATCAGGTCGGGCGGCGTGACGGTCACGTTGCGCCGGGCGGTCGCGACATCACGCGCGGACGTGACATTGGTGCCGCCGTAGCTTCGCAAGTTCCAAATAAGACGAACCTTGCCATCGGGCAGCGGCACGACCTGCACGGGCAGGCCGTCTTCGGAAATGACGGGGACGGTAATGGTTTGAACGACGGGCTGGGTTGTCGGCCGGGTCGAAGGCTGCGTTGCCGGGCTGCCCAGCGTGATCTGCATGTACTGGCGAGGCGGGGGCGTGCGTTTGGCCGTCCTGCGTGCGGATTTGGCCGACCCCTGGTCGCCTGACTGGCTGATTTCCTTGCCCCCGAACTGCTCCCAAGCGCTCTTGGGGCCTTTTCGCTCCAAGACAGTCCACTTCACCTCGCTCAGCCGCCGGCCGGATTCCTGATTGGCAACTTGATCGGCGGTGCGTGAGGCTGATGCGGGCGCCTTGTCGTCTTCGAGATACTGGGTGGTCTGGGTTACCTTTTCGACACATCCGGGTCCGGCTGTCACCAGAACCAGCACTGCGCAAGCGAGGCTCCGGCGGGCTGCAGCACGGCCTCGCATACCCCACTTGCCGGTGGTGCTGTTCCTGGGTGTAATCATAGAACTCCTCGTAAAGCCGTTCCTTACGCCGGCCGTGCAACCGGGGCACCTACAAGCCAATCACCTTCGCCACCACCAGCCGTCTTGTTGTGCACTGCAGAGTCGCACACGACTCTCACGATACGTTCGGCCGATCACCGGCGTCAGGAACAACACTGCCCGCCTGCGAACGCCGATCGACGTCCCATCAAGTCATACCCGCCCGTTAGTGTCCTGTTGAATACCGGCCATAGTTCATCTGGTAAAATAGACAAACCGTCCAATAAGTACCGCCACAGGCTATTATCGGCAAAAACCCCGTGGTTGCCATCTGCTTTTCTGGCGGCCGGGATCCTCTTTCTTCTGTTTTAAAGATATGTTTGGTCAGCGGTTAAGATCTCGGCTCCAATCTTTTGTCAATCGCATTCGGCGGCGTCGGTGTAAGAGCGAGAATGGATTGAGCCAGTGTTGGTTGGACATGATGAGCAATCCGAGGAGGCCGCCGCCGATGTGGGCGGCTTCACCGCCGGCGTTGCGGCCTTGGAAGAGGACGGCGTAGACGGCGATGCCCATCATGATCCAGGCTAAAGTTTTGAGGCGCATGGGGATGGGTGGGAAGAGGAGCATAACGGTGACGTCGGGGGCGACGCGGGCGGCGGCCATGAGGATGCCGAAGATTCCGGCAGAGGCGCCGACGAGGGGTACGTAGGGGCTGGTAACCAGGAAGCCTAGAATATACAAGAGGATATAGCAGACGGCACCAGCGATTCCGCAGAGGAGGTAGAAGACGAGGAAGCGGCGGGAGCCAAAGTAGGATTCGACGATGGGGCCAAAGAAGTAGAGGGCGAGCATGTTGCCGAAGAGGTGCCAGGGTGACGCATGGAGAAATTGGAATGTGATGAAACGCCAGATCTGAAAATGACTTATGGCCAGGCTCTGGGAGAAGAAGCCCCACGCCTCCAGGGCGCCCATGGGCATTGGATAGAAGGAACCGGGGACTGTCAGCCGCCAGCGGGGGGTGATTGGGTCGATGAGAAAGATCGCGACGTTAATGACGATAAGCCAAGTGGTTACAGACCACATGTGCATGGCGGCGAAGCCGCCGCGGGGGGCGGGGTCGTGGTAATAGTCGCGGTCGTGGATACCCATAGTGTTAGTCTAGACGGAATGAGGGGTGGTCTCAAGGGGGGGCATGGATTGGGCGAAATGGTGTTCAGCCCCCCCCGCCGGGGGGTTGTAGGCACCCCGCGAACCACCCGCAACCCCCCCTACTGACCCCCGCCGACACCCCGCTGGCCCCCCTGTTGCGCGAAATCAGGTGGCGGAGAGAGTTCTGTCGGGATTCGGCTGTAATAGAAGAGCCCCGGATGCAGATCCGGGGCTCTGAGTCTTGTCGGGGGAAGCGGATGGGGGGATTAGTTCTAGGGCCAAGTGCCGACGCCGATGCCGGCGTTGGGAAGATCGACGCCTGGGGCGATGGTTCCGCGGTAGCTGCCGTCGGCGTCGCGGAGGGTGAGTTCGAGGACATGTCCGGCGTTGCCGTCGCGATTGCGCCAGAGGCTGACGATTCGGCCGTCGGAGAAGACGGCTGGGGAGACTTCGCTGGTGGCGGCAGAGGCGGGTGTGGCAGCGGTCTGGCCGGTGGCCCATCGCCAGAGCTGATCGGCGCCGTTGGTGAAATTAGCGCCGAAAACGATAACGCCTGGGGTGCTGGTGAAATTGGGGTGGTTGAGGTAGGCGTCGGCCTTGCTGTCAGCGGGGGCGTTGACGCGGGTGACCAGAGTCTGGATGGCGGAGCCATCGATGTTGACTTGGGCGATGGCTTCGGTGCCGGTGTCGCCGGCGGCGTTTCCGGCGGCGAAGAGGACCTTGGTGCCGTCGGCGGAGATGGCGGGTTGAATGTTGTTGCTGTAGGTCCAGGTGTCCAAGCCGGTGAGGATATGGGAGGTCCATTGCCCGGAGGCGAACTGGGCGGCCCAGAGGTCAATGGCGTGCGGGCCATCGGTGGAGGCGTAGACGACGGTATTGCCGTCGTTGGAGACGGCGCTGGGGCCATCGGTGGAAATGACGACATTGCCGCCGATGCGGATCTGTTGTCCGCTGTTGATGTCATCGCTCTTGAGGATGGCGAGGGAGCTGGTGTCGGCGGCGCCACCGAAGCGGGTGGTGTGGAGGACCATCCAGGTGGCATTGGAGGAGATATTGATCTGGGTATCGACGCCGGTGTAGCCGAGATCGGTGAGGGACTTGGAGATGTCGGCGGGGACGGCGCCGCCTTGTGCGACAGCGCGGAAGAGGTGTCCTGGCTGGGTGGAGGTTCCGGGGCCACGGAAGACGACGAACTGGGTACCGGCGGGGAAGGTGTCATGGTTGTTGGGATCGGGAGCTGCGCTATCGTGGATGGTGGCGGTGGATCGCCAGATTCGGCCGGCCTGGAACCAGCCGTTGGCGAGTGTGAGGATGACGGTTTTGTCGGTGCCGGGCTTCAGGTCGTCGATGGCATTGATGCTGATGGTTCCAGTGGTTTTCTTGGCGGGGATGATGAAGAAGTTATTGAAGCCGACGTAATCGTGGCCGTAGGCGGCGGTGCCCTTGATGGTGTAGGAGACCTTGACGGGCTGACTGCGGAGTCCGGTGCGGGTGAAGGTGAAGACGGCGGGGTTGTCGCTGCCGGCGGTGGTGGCGGATGTGGTGGCGGCAATGGTGACGACGGCGCCGTCGTTGTCGTAGATCCAGACGGAGGATTTGGCGGGGGTTCCGATGTCGTAGCGGCTATTGGCGGCGATGGCGATGTTGACGTCTTCGGCGCGTTCGAGGGTGGTGTCATTGATGGGGGCGATGGGGATGGAGAGGGTGGTCTGTCCGGGCAGGAAGAGGAGGGAGGAGGAGGTCGTTTTGTAATCGACGCCGTTCTTGGCGCGGCCGGTGATGGCAAGGGAGACGGGCAGTGTGGCAGCGATGACGCCGCCGGTGCGAGTGATCTGGAAATAGCCGGTACGAGAGCCTTCGGTGGCTTTATTCCGTGGGGCGGTGACGGTGAGGACGGGCCTGGTGGAGGCAGCGGCGGGTGCGGCGAGCAACTGAGGAGCGGCGGAAAGGAGCGTTCGATGCTCGAGAGGCTCGATGAGCGAAGCGATGAGTTGGCGGGTTGAAGTGCTGCTGATGAAGCTGCGGCGGCGATTCTTCGTCTTTAGCATAGAGAGTTCCCTGCGCATGTAGCTTTGTTAAAGATGTACGAAAACTACCCTTGCCCGGCGGTCATCATACCTCATTTTCGGAAGAGGGGTAGTCAAAGGCTGGAATTTTTTCCAAAAAGTGGCGAGCAGCCGGCCAATTGCGGCAGGCGAGACGAAGGGGGAAGCTGCAAGGATCATGCGGGGCGGGGCAGGTCCGGTAATGGGGCAACGCGAGGGAGGGGGAAGAGTCGAATGGCATACGATTGCGCGGGGATGCAACGCGGGAGTGCGGGGCGTCGTCTTTAGGTGAGGCGGAACCGGCTGTAAGTGATGGCATCGAGGTCGAGGGAGGCAAAATCGCGGCGGAGGAAGGCGAGGTGTGCGAGGCCAGCGGACATTGCGGCATTGTCGGTGCAGTAGGCAGGGAGGGGGAAGAAGACGGGAACGGGGAATTGGGCGGTGGCCAGGCGCAGGCCGCGGTTGGCGGAGACCCCGCCGCCGATGATGACGGATTTGGCATTGGTTTGTGAGAGCGCGCGGTGGAGTTTACGCGAGAGAACGTCGATCGAGGCGGCCTGGAAGCTGGCGGCGACGTCGGCGATTTTTTGTGGGGAGAGTGAGGTTACGGGTCGCTGGCGGCCCTGGTAGCCGCGGACGTGGTAGAGGACAGCGGTTTTGAGGCCGCTGAAGGAGAAATCGAGGGATTGGCGGCCGAGCATGCTTCTTGGGAAGGGGACGGCCTTGGGGTCGCCGGTGGCGGCGAGGCGGTCGATGACGGGGCCGCCCGGGTAGCCGAGGCCGAGGATGCTGGCCACCTTGTCATAGGCCTCACCGACCGCGTCATCAAGGGTGGAGCCGACGAGGCGGACGGTGGTGAGGTCTTGGAGGTGATAGAGGGCGGTATGGCCGCCACTGACGACCAGGCCGACGGCGGGCATTGGGGGGACGATATTGGTTTCGAGGACGACACTATAGAGGTGAGCGTGAACGTGATCGACGGCAATAAGGGGCTTGTTCAGTGCGAAGGCGAGGGTTTTAGCGGCGGTGACGCCGATGAGGAGGGAGCCGATGAGTCCGGGGCGATGAGCGACGGCGATGGCGTCGAGTTGATCGAGGGAGGTGTTGGCATTGTGGATCGCCTCACGGATGACGGGGAGGATGTTCTCGATGTGAGCGCGGCTGGCGATTTCTGGGACAACGCCCTGGTATTTGGCATGGAGGTCGATTTGTGAGGCGATGACATTACTGAGGACGCGGTAGCCGTCGACGACGACGGCGGCGGCAGTTTCGTCACAGGTGGACTCGATGCCTAGAATCAAGGGCATGGCGTGGTTTACCATGATTGGGTGGAGAAATGAAGGGTGGTTGAAACGTTTACGCCGATGAGTATTATCAGACGTGCGAGCACAGGCGTTGGATGAAGGGCGCGCAATAGGCGTCGGAATTCATTAGACAAGATGGCCAGTGTGGGTCAGAATTGCGGACATAGGGACAGGGCAGTCGGCAACGGTGCATCATCGCGACATCAATTATCGAGAGTGAGGATGGTATGGCGGCACGTTTTCCGGGTTGGACGGGTCGGAAGGCTTTGTCCAAGAAGCAATCGCGGCGTGAGTTGGCAAGGGCATGCCAGATGGAGCGGCTGGAGGAGCGGCAGCTTTTGACGCTGATGATCGATCTGCGGATGGCGGATGGGAGCAAGTCGATCAAAGTAACATCGCCGAACCAGCAGATCGACCTGGAGGTGTGGGCAACGGTGACGGGGGCGAATGAAGATTCGAAGGACGACGGGCTGGGCAACGTGATGGGGAGCTTCAAGAGCCCGAACGTGGGAACGGGCAGCGCTTTGGTGAATCTGATCGCTGAGCCGCTCGCACCCGTCAACAGCGCGCCGGCTACGGGCGGGACGCAGGCAGACTTGGACGGCGACGGGGATCTGGATATTGGGAGCAACACCGATGGTAGCGCCGACGGGTTCTTCCTGGCCCGCTATCCGCCGTCAGTCAAAGCGAAATACACCCGGACTCCGAAGCGGATCGCAACCTTGACGGCGACCGTCGGTCAGTTGCTCCCAGGAGTTGAAACGGACATCACGTTCGTGCCCCGCCAAGCCGACTGGCCGTGGGTCGAAGACGGTAATATCGTGTACCCCAAAAGCAGCTCGATCCAGGTTTCGCCGTTCAAACTTTTGCGGACGGATGCGGCCGCGCCGACGGCGACGTTGAATGCGCTGGCGGCGGTGGTGGAGGGCGGGAGCACCTACGATTTCTCGGTGACATACAACGATGACTTGTCGGTGAATCGCTCGACGATCGGGGATGGGGATGTGATCGTGACGGACCCGAGCGGGCAGGTGATGATCGCAACGCTGGTGTCGGCAAACCAGGCGAGCAGCGCATCGCAGATCACGGCGACGTATCGTATCAATGCGCCGGGCGGGATTTGGGATGGAACGAAGAACGGGACGTATACGATTGCGATGGCGGCGAACCAGGTGAGCGACGACGCGGGCAAAGCGGTTGCGGCGGGGAACCTGGGGACGTTTGCCGTGGCGTTGGTGGTGCCGGAGGGGATTCCGACGGCGGCGCTGAGCGGGACGGGAACGGCGGCGGGCGGGGCGGCGTCGGTTGATTTTGCGGTAACCTACACCGACGACCACGCGGTCAGCCGCGCGACCATTGGAGATGGGGATGTGGTGGTGACAGGGCCTGACGGGAAGGCGTTGAAGGTGGTTCTGGTGTCGGCGGATCAGGCGGCGGACGCGGCGACGATCGTGGCAACGTATCGGGCGAGCGCGCCGGGCGGGATGTGGGATGCGACGCGGAACGGGACCTATACGGTGACGATGGGGACGGGGCAGGTGACGGACGCGGCAGGCTATTCCGTGGTCACGGCGAATCTGGGGACGTTTGCGGTGAATGTGGGGAACGCGGTGTTGTCGACCAAGGGGATCCTGCGGGTGATCGGGACGAACCGCAAGGACAATATCAGCCTGTCGACGAAGGGGAAGAAGACTTACGTGGTGATGAACGGCACAAAGAGCACCTTCAGCACAACCGCGGTCAAAAAGATCCAGGTTTATGCGATGGGCGGGAATGATTTGATCGTGGTGGGACGCGGCGTGATGGGCAGCCTGCTGGACGGTGGGACGGGCAAAGACACGATCACGGGCGGCGATGGCAACGACGCGATCTACGTGCGGGACGGGAGCGTGGATGTGATCAATGGGGGGAAAGGGAAGAACAGCGCGCGGGTGGATAAGGGGGATAAGGTCACGAATGTCCAGGTGTTTTTGAGATAGCCGATGGGGGGAGGGTATGATGGCGGGTGGTTGTTTGTGACTTGTTATTTGTTTTTCGTTGTTCGTTTTTTGTCTGATTTGCGCTTTGACTGGGTGTGGCACGGGTGGGGAAACGATTCAATGCTCTTCGGCGGCGGGTTGAGTCGTGGGCGGCGGTGGCGAGGCGGCGATGCGGGGGTTCTTCTCGAGGATCGTTAAGACCATCATGGTGTCGATGGCTCGCTGGAGCTGGATATCAAGCGGCTGCGTGGTGGGGACGGCGGCGGTCTGTGCGGTGGGCTGGGTCGCGGGGCGGCGGAAGATCTCCTGCTTGTAGCGTTCCTCCAGGACCTTTTGCTGAAGCGCATCGCTCATCGGGACAGGAATCTGCGGCTCGACGCCCCAGTCGGCAGCGTCTTTCTTGCGATGGACGAGGCGGCCGCTGGGCAGGTAGTAGTAGGCGACGGTGAGCTTGAGTTCGCCATTGTTTCCGTCGAGGGGGATGAGTTCCTGGACGGAGCCTTTGCCGTAGGTGCGCTGGCCGAGGACGGCGGCGCGGTTGTTGTCCATAAGACTTCCGGCGACGATTTCGGCGGAGGAGGCGGAGTGCTCGTTGACGAGGACGATGATGGGGAAATAGGCGAGGGTGCCGGAGGCGGTGGCGGATTTGATGTCTTCGGGGCGGTTGCGGCCTTTGGTGATGACGATCGTGCCCTTGGTGATGAACAGGTCTACGATCTGAACGGCTTGATCGAGCTGGCCGCCGGGGTTCCATCGCAGATCGAGGATGAGGCCCTTCATGCCATCCTTGATCAGGGCCGAGAGAACGGCGCGGACATTGTCGCACGTTGTGGGGGTGAACTGGGTGATGCGAATGTACGCGATTTTTTGAGGTTCGCAGACGAAGAAATCCCAGGAGTTGTCGGGGTTGCGTTGGAAGCCCTTGACGGTGGGGACGGTGATTTCCTCGCGTTTCATTCGCAGCTCGACGGATTCGCCGGTGGCGTGGCGGAGGTTGAGGCGGACTTCGGAGCCTGCCTCGCCGGCGATTTTTCGGACGACTTCATCAATGCGCAGGCCGTCAACCGATTCGCCGTTGACCTTGAGGATGAGATCGCCGGCCATGACACCGGCCCGAAAGGCTGGGCTGCCGTCGATGGGGGTCATGACCTCCCATTGGCCGGTGGGGAGCTGGTTGAGCTGGATGCCGACGCCTTTGAAGGTTCCTTCGAGCATTCGGTCGAATTCTTCGCGGCGTGCCGGGGGAATGTACATGGTGAAGGGGTCGAGCTGATTGAGCATGCCGTCGATGGCGGCCTTCTCGAGGCGGGATTCATCGACTTTGTCGACGTAGTTGGCGACGACCTGGCGGTTGATGTCGACGAGGGTTCGGACGAACAGGTAATCGCCGTCGCGTTGGGCGGCGGTGGGATTGCGGAAGGCCATGACAGCCAGCAGCAGGAAGCTCAACAGCCAGGCGGTGCGCTCGCGATTCATGTGACTCCTGAAAATCGACCGCAGGATTGTAGCGGGCGGGGGCGGGGCCGGATAGCGGCAATGCGGAGGGCGACGATTCAAACACTCACCACGGAGAGCACGGGGAGCACGGAGGGGGATGAGATGGGATCAGGTTGGGGGGGGTTGTTGGGGAAAGTGGGCGAGGAATTCGCGCATCGCGGCGTTTACGCGATCGGGCTGCTCCATGGGGGTCATGTGGCCGGACTCGGGGATGATGGAGACTTTCGCGTGGGGGATTTCTTTGGCCATGGCGTGCGCCAGCGCGGGGGGCGTGAGAACATCTTCTTCGCCGGCGATGATGAGGGTGGGGACGGCGATGGAGGGCAGGTCGGGGCAACAGTCGCGACGGTCGCGCATGGCGGCCAAGGCGAACTCGATCGTGCGGCGGGGGCAGGCTTCCATGATCTGGCGGAGGTGCGCGACGACGCCAGGGTTGCGTTGGTCGGCGGCGGGGGCCAGGAGCTTGGGGAGCATCGGGTCGGCGATGGCTTTGGCACCGGCGGTGCGGACGAGCTGGATCATTTTGTCCCGGTTTTGTTTGGCCTCGGGGGTGTCGGCTTCGGCGCGGCTGTCGATGAGCATGAGGCCGAGGAGATCGGAGGGGTATTTGGTGATGTAAGCCAGGGAGACGTAGCCGCCCATGGAGAGGCCGCCGAGGACGCAGGGGAGCGCCTGGATTTGGACGAGGAGTTGGCGGAGGTCATCGGCCAGGGAAGCGATGGTGAACGGCCGGTCAACCGAGCTGCGGCCGAAGCCGGGCAGGTCGGGGACGATGATGCGGAAGCGGTCGGAAAGGGCGCCGAGTTGGGCATCCCAGATCCGTCCATCGAGGGGGAAGCCATGGAGGAGGACAACCGGCAGTCCGCGGCCGCGTTCGACGTAATAGACTCTGCCAACGTGGGGGTTTGAGCCAAGCATAGGTTCTTTCATCTGTTGGGCGTGCCCAATTGTCAATTGGCAATTGTCACCTATCGATCGTGGATTTGCGTGGCGAACGGGGGGGGACTTGCCGCCGCGGCGGCGCTATTTACAATGCTTCAGTTTGCCGCGTGCGAGTGTGATGGATTGGATTGGAGCAAGGATGCCCCCTCCGGACGAGGACGATCTCCAACTGACCGATTTCATGGATCTGCCGACGTTGCAGGAGATCCAGGACAGCTTTGCAGCGGTGGCGAACGTCACGGCGCGAATTACGGACGCCGAGGGGAACTTGCTGACGCAGCCGACACCGACGACGGATTTTCTGAGGCGGCAGCGGGCGATCGCTGCGACAGCGGAGGCGGAGGGGGACGGGCATTCGGCGGAAGGGCCGCAGCGCAGCGGGAGGGTGTATGTTGCGCCGATCATTGTGAACAACCAGCGGCTGGGAACGATCCGGATGTCCGGGGGAGCTTCGCCGATCGACGAGGCGAAGCTGGTGGCGTTGGCGGAGAAGCTGAATCTGGAAGTGAAGCAGGTGAAGGCGATCGCGAGCCAGTTGCAGCGCTCGCGAAGCGACCGTCCGGCGGCGATTCAGTTTCTGTTCTTGCTGGCGAACGCGATTGCGCGGCTATGTTTCCAGGAGTATCAGTTGCGGCGGCGCATTGACGAGCTGACGGCGGTGTACAACGTGACGACGATGCTGGCGGACGCGCGCGACCTGAACCGGGTGCTGCCGCGGATGGTCGAGCTCGTCTGCGACGTGATGAAGGTGAAGGCCAGCTCGATCCGGCTGATTGATCCGGAGCAAGACGAGCTGGTGATCCGTGCGGTGCACAACCTGAGCCATGAATACTTGGCGAAAGGGAGAATCCGCTTGAGCACCGCGGAGATCGATCGTGAGGCGTTGTCGGCGAAGGGGTACTGCTACGTGCAAAGCATGGCGACCGACCCGCGGGTGCAGTACCCGCAGGAAGCGGAGCGTGAGGGGATCGCTTCGATGCTGTCGGTGGGGATGCGATACAAGGGCAAGCCGATCGGGGTGCTGCGGGTGTATACGAGCCAGGAGAAGCATTTTTCGCAGCTCGAGATCGATTTGCTGCGGGCGGTGGCTGCGCAGGGTGCGGCGGCGATCGAGAATGCGCGGCTGGCGCAGGAAACGCAGGAAGCGGAGGCGTTGGAGAAGCAGGTAGCAATGGCGGTGGACGTGCAGCAGCGAATGGTGCCGCACAATCCGCCGCAGGCGAAGGGGCTGGATTTGGCGTGCATGTACGAGCCCTGCTACGAGCTGGGTGGCGACCTGTACGATTTTCTGCCGCTGATGGGGGACAACCTCGGGCTGGTGGTGGCGGACGTGAGCGGCAAAGGTGTGCCGGCGAGCCTGATCATGGCGTCGGTGCGGGCGTCGCTTCGCGCGCACGTGGACAATATTTACTATCTTTACGAGGTCATGCGGCGGGTGAACGCGATGCTGTGCCGCGACACCAAGTCGGGCGAGTTTGTCACCTTGTTCTATGGTGTGTTGGACACCAACAATCTCCGGCTCACCTACTGCAACGCCGGTCATCCCCACCCACTGCTGCTGCGGGACGGGACGATCACGGAGCTGGGGACGAGCAACCTGGTGCTCGGAATCGACCCTACGGAGCCTTACGAGCAGATTCTGTTGGAGCTTAAGAGAGGCGACATCCTGCTGCTGTACACGGACGGGCTGACCGATGCGATGAACTTTCAGCGTCGGACCTACGGGAAGCAGCGGCTGCACGCGGCGCTGGCGGAGGGGGGCGCGACCGCGGAGATCGTGGCGCAGCGGATCCTGTGGGACATGCGGCGTTACGTGGGTCTGGCGCAGCGTTCGGATGATGTGACGATGATCGTGGCAAAGGTGCTGTGAGCGATCGGGTCAGAGCTTGGTCCTCTCGCATTTCGCAGCGGCGGGCGGTGCGGGCGATTCTGCGAGGTCGCGGCGGCGGAAGCGGAAATGATCCAGTAGCGACCAGATGGTGAGGTTGATGGGAATCGCGAGGATCAATCCGGGAACTCCGAAGATTTTGCCCCATAGGATGACGGTGAACAGCGTAATCGCCGGGGGAATATTAACTGCACCGCGCATGATCTGGGGGAGGATGATGTAAGCTTCGAAGGCCTGGACGACCCCGCAGACGATCAGGACGCCGAAGGCTGTGCTGCCGCTCTGGGTGGCGGCGGCGAAAACGGTGGCGATGACGCAGGCGACGGCCGGCCCGACGGTGGGCACGATTTCTGCAAAACCGGCGAGCAGGGCGAGGGGTATGGCGAAATCGAGCCCGATCGAGGTAAAGCCGATGGAGGTGGCCGTGAAGACGACGCACATGCCGGTGAGTGTGCCGATCACCCATCGCCGGAAACGCAACGCCAGATCAGCCAGAACGTTCTCCATGATGGGGCGCAGATCTGGGGAGAGGATCCGCAGGCCTGACCGGAGCAAGTGCTGCGGGTTCTCGCCAAGCAGGAAAACCGACCCGATGATCGCGAAGGTCAGGGAGACGAGGATTCCCAGGAGCACATCAGCGGATCGGGAGAAGAGCTGTTGGCCGCCTTGACCGACGAGGAACCCGCCGAGGCCTTCGAGGATCCGATCGACCTTGGGCGGCTCGGTCAGGCCGAGGTTCATGCCCCAGGTACTGAGGGTCTCGTCGAGCTTGACCTTGGTAGCGGGCCAATCCTCGATGGCGCGGGAAATCGGCTTGTGCAAAGGCCAGGCGAGCGAGAACCCGACCCCGCCGACGACGGTCAGCAACGTCAATCCCGCGGCGGCGACACCGACGGCCCGTGGACCCGGGATGCGAAGGACGACCGGGTAAAGCGTCGAGGCAATGATGCACGCAGCGAGTACGCCCAAAGCGATCGTGCTCAGCGGGGTGAAGAAATAGAGGGCCAGGACGAGCAGGATGACCCAAGCCAGCGGCGAGACCCAGACAGGCCGGGGCTTGCCATGCCGAACTGGGTCGGGCGCAGGTGTTTGGTGCATGGCAA
This sequence comes from Planctomycetota bacterium, assembly GCA_026693085.1. Classification (GTDB taxonomy): domain Bacteria; phylum Planctomycetota; class Phycisphaerae; order Tepidisphaerales; family Tepidisphaeraceae; genus JAPLNB01. The sequence continues at coordinate 29,055 of JAPLNB010000347.1, forward strand.
TAGGATAAGCGTTTGGGGTGAAAAAGGGAAAAACAGAGGCCGTGGTCTGTCAGGCATCTCTGGCCGGCGGGGTATCAGTGGCGGCTCGTTGCGAGTGTTGGATTCGGGATCCGACGGACGGGCGGACAAGCCGCCCGCGGCACCCGGCGATGCGGGGCGTTGACGGGTCAGCGATTCCAGAACCTGAGCCGGCAAAGCAGGGAACGCAGGCGTCCGCAGGCGGTGAGGAACCGAATGCGCAGATCCAGGCGTTGTATTGCCGGATCAGCAGGGCCGATGCGCTGGGCATGCCGGAGCCAGGCGGTGGCTTTGGCGTAATCGCCCCGCTGCTGATAGGCCAGCGCAAGGTTGTACGGCGTCATGGTCTGCGTGGGATCGATCTGCATGGCTTGCTGGCTGGCAGCGAGGCCTTGGTCGAACTGCTGGCTCATGAAATAGGCCACGGCGAGGTTCTGCCAGGCGGAGGCATTGCCAGGCTCGACGCCGACCAATCGCCTGAGGCTGGCGGCAGCCTGGCGGCCCTGGGCGCAGTCCATCAGGAGGTTGGCCAGGTCCATGAGGATGCGAGGATGGTCATGCCCCAGTCGCAGCTCGGCGCGCAAGTGTCGGCGAGCGCGGATCAGATCGCGTTCGCGCATGCAGATTTCAGCCAGGCCCATGTGGACTCCGGGGTAGCGTGAATCAAGGACCATCGCCTTGTTGATTGCGGTCCTGGCGGCGGCGGTCCGGCCGCAGTGGAGCAACCATCGGCTATAGCAGAGGTGCGCCGCGGGGTGATGTGGGGCCAACTCGATAGCGCGGCGGATTTTCTCGCCGGCTTCGTCGGTTCGGCCCATTTCCAGGAGCAGATGGCCAAGGTCGAGCAGGGTCTGCAGATCGCCAGGCTGCAATCGCAGTTCCTGGAGGTAGTGCTGTCGCGCCTTTTCGAGCTGACCCTTGGCCCGCTGCGCTTCAGCCATGTGGAGGTGGATCTGCGGATAGGATTCATCCAGGTCCAGCGTCTTCTGCCAGCAGTAGATGGCCTTATCAAACAGCCCCCGCCGGCAGAGGCTATGAGCGATATGGGCGTAGCAGTCGGGGCATTCGTCCTGGTACTGCCTGGCGAGGTAGAACATCTCCTCGGCCTTCTCGTGCTCGCCCAATTCGGTATACGCCCTGATTCGGCCACAGTAGCAGGGCTCAAAGGACCGGTCGATGGTTTCAATCTGCCAGAACGACGCGATGGCCTGTTTGAACCGGCCGAGCCTGAGCAAATCCATCCCTACGTGATAGAGCGATTCCAGATCATCGGGATCCATCTCAAGGCTGCGGCGGTAGGCATTGATGGCCTCCTCGTAGTGCTGCAATTCATCGAGGGTGAGGCCGAGGTTAAAATGCCAGGCGCTGTTATAGGGGTTGATCGCAATGGCGGCGCGCAGTTCATCGAGGGCCTCTTGCCACTTCCGTTGTGAGAAGAACTCCTGGGCGCGCTCGATTCGCTGTTCAGCTTCGTTCCACTCGTTCATGGTGGTGTGTGTAAGAAAGAACCTGGGTTTATCCGTGGTCCGTTGTCACTTCATTCGCAACGATTCGTAGCATAGGGCAACCTGCAAAGAACAATAACAGAGTACTTCACTGGCTCACGCACACACTGCGTAGCGGCGTACGGCCTGTATTAAAGCCTGCGGGAGCGCGGGCTGCAAGGCAAAAACAACGTAGGTCACGCAAGGCATGGGGCCGTTACGGCGTGGGTCGTTTTTCGGAGTTCAGGGTTCATCGCGGCTGGGGGGCGAGGTGCCGCGATTCAGGAACCAACACATCTGTTTGGCCCCATAAGAAGCGCCGAAACTTGCCAACCTTCGGACGTGAAGAAAAAAAACCAGAATACGCAGCGGTGTTAGCTTCACGCGCGGAGGCAAAGAGTGTAATTTCTGCAGTTGATGATAACGTTCGGCGACTCGCAGTGTCTGAAGTTGTGCTTGGCGGCGTGGGCCGCCGAATACTGCGGGTTGTGTGATAGGGATTCTGCAAGCCGAAGAAGCAAGGGGTCTTGGGGATGATCTCATCTTCTGCGGCAAGCGATATCCCTTCGCCGATATCCTAGATTCTGCAAGGACCAGGTGACAGGCAGGCAATGGATCAGATCGGCGATACTCGGAGCGGCAATCGCTATTGCCGCCCCAGGCCGGCTGATTGCGCAGGCGCCACAAACCCCCGCCGCTGAGCTACCGGACGAAGCGGCGAAGAAAGACCTCGATCAGCAGCAGCAGATCCTCAATGACCGGAATTCGACGGCCCAGCAGCGAGAAGAGGCGGCCCGTCGGCTGGTGTCGCGCTCCAGTAAGGACGCCGACGAGATTCTGTTGCGTCTGCTCACGGATTTCAGCAATCCGCAAGGGCAGATGGCCGTTGCTCGCGCCTTGGCATGGAGCACAAGCCCGAGCGCTTCGTTCATCAATCCACTGGCCAATCTGTTAAGCTCGGACCGCGACATGACGTCGGCGGCAGCGGCGGCACTGGCGGTGTACAAGACGGACGAGGGCGCCAGAGAGAAACTGACGGCGTTCGTGAGCAACCTGAGCCAGCAAGTTGGGCCGCGTGTCGCGGCCATCCACGCGATGGGGAAACTCGTGGATAAGCGGGCAGCCGGCAGCCTGATTGCGCTGATGAACCGCGAGAACGAGAACTCGCTGGTCCGCGATGCCACGGCGGACGCGCTGATCGAGATGACGGGGCTATCGCGTTTTGGGCGGGATGTTCAGCAGTGGAACCAATGGTGGCAAGCGAGCCAGTCGAGGTCGGAGGCGGGCTGGTCGACGGACCTGCTGAATAAGAACGCTGCTCGGGCCAGCGAACTGTACAACCAGTTGCAGAAAGACCAGCGGTTCATCGTGAAGATAATCCGCGAAGAATACAACGACAAGAAGACCCCCGAGGCCGAGCGGGAGAAGAAGCTGATCGGACACATGCAGGCCGACTCTGAAGGCGCGCGGCTGGGGGCGGTTCAGGTCATTTATGAAGAGGCGACGCAGTTTGGGGGTGCTCGCATATCGTCGCCGGTGCTGGCGGCGTTGCGTGGAATGGTGGGCAACAGTTCGACCGAGGTTCGGGTGCGCGTGGCCCGAACGCTGACGACGGCCAACGATCCGGGCGCGGTGGACGCATTGCTGGCGCAGCTCTCGCAGGAGAAGGACGCGGACGTGCAGGCGGCGATATTGCAGGCCTTGGGCCCGTCGCACGACCTGCGGGCGGTGGATCCATTGCTGACGCGGCTGAACGATCCAAGCTTCAGCGTCGCCCGTGCGGCGGCCGAAGCACTGCGGGACCTCGCGGGCACACTGCGGGAGGAGCAGAACGCGGCCTTGGCGGCCCAAGTGGCGATCCGTCTTCGGGACCGTCTGACCGGCACGGAGAACGTGTCGGCGGCACGGCTGCGGGAAAGCATTGTCGATGCCATGGCCAGATTGGGCCAGCGGAGCTCGTTGCCGGTGTTTTATGAGCTGTTGAACCCCGGCAAAGAGCCGGCCCGGATCCGAATTGCCGCGCTGCGAGGGCTGGGGCTGATCGGAGACCATGGCTCGGCGAACATGGTGGTCAACACCCTCAACGACACCCAGCCTGGGGTGCGTCTGGCCGCCGCCGAAGCGTTGCTGACCACGGCGACCTTTGAGAACGCCAAGGGGATCGCCTCGCATCTGTCGGAGACGGTGGAGCGCGACCCTGACGTGCGAGCGGCGATCTGGAAGGTGATCGCCGCCCTTCTGGAAAAGGCCAGCGCCAATGAGGTCTTGGTGTGGGCGGAGCAGTTCAAACAGGAAGGCGACAGCGACCCCCCCCTGAACCGCCGGGCGACAGCGCTTGGGATTGCGGAGAAGAAACTCGCCGCCGCGAACGATCCGTTGCGGCTGGCGGTGGTGCGGCAGAACCTCGGGGAGACGCTGCTGAAGCTGAACAAGGCCGATGAAGCGGTCGAAAAACTTCGAGACGCGTTGGACTATTGGACCAACCAGCGTGCCGACGAAGCGGTGATCAACCTGCCACGGCAGCAGTTGATGGAAGCGTTGCTTCGCAGCAAGAAATACAACGACGCCGCCACGTTTGCCACGAAGCTGATCGGGCAGAACAGGGCGACGACGCCGGACATGTGGGTCAAGGTCAGCCATGAAATCAAACGTCTTCGCGACAGTCGCAACTCGGACGGGGCGATGTCGCTGATCGAGGTGGTCAAGACGATCCCGTGGGGGGAGCTATACAGCAGCCAGCTCAAGCTTCTCGAAGACCAGATTCGCAAGGAACGGACCACGGGCGGGCGCACGTGGGTTCCCCAAGCCAACGGCCACGAGCATGCGGCCGCGTCTTCGTTCACCACAGCCTGAAGCACACCGCTGCCAGTTGCACACAAGCTGTAGAAGCGATCTCTTCTTGCAAAGGTGAACCCCACGGATTGGGCTCTGTTAATCGCATTGCCTTGCGGAGGATCGGCCGGTGACTGGCGTCCAAGCGGTGACTGCTGTATCGTGTCCGTTTTAACAAGGGAATGGCTGCGGCATCTATGTCTCCGCACAAGAGGAATATCATGGTGGGGGCCACGATCTTGGTGGCGTTCATGCTGCTGGGATGGATGGTTCTGCGTTTCAGCGACGTGCCGCTCCGGGCGTTTCAGAAGCCGCAGATCCCGGTGGAACTGTACGCCTCCGGAGCCGACGGCATCAGCGAAGGGTCGGCGGTCTACTACCTGGGCGTCGGCGTGGGACGAGTGACCAGCATCCGGCTGAATCCGGACAAGCGTAGTGTGATCATCGACGTGATCGTGGATCAGGTTCCGCCGCTGCCTGAGAATGTCGAAGGGATCATCCGCACTCAGTTGCTGGGCGGCGGATCGTCGATCAACCTGGTTCTTCAGCAGCCTGAGACGGCCAGCGATATCCTCGCGACGCAGCCGACCGAGACCGTTCTCAAGCCCGTGCCCAGGGGCCAAATGAAGCCCAACCAGAGAATCATCGCCCGGTATGTGGGGGTGGACCTGATGCCGCCGGAAATATCGGCTCTGGCCAAGGAACTGGGCGTGACCAGCCAGGAACTGCGGCGGACGGCCCAGAAGCTGCGCGAGTCGGACCTCATCGGCAAGCTTGTTGCGACGGTCGATACACTGAACAAGGACGTGGTCAAGGCCGGCGATGTCCTCGAGAAAATCGATTCGTTTGTCGGGGATGAAGCGATGCGCCGAAACGTCCGCGAGGCTTTGGCGAATTTCAACGACGTCTCACAGACCGCCAAGCGGATCGGACAGAACTTTGAGAAACTCAGCGCCGACACCCAGGGGCGCATGAACCAACTGGCGGACCGCGGCGACAAGGTTCTATCGACCACGCAGGCGAAGGTCGAGGACCTTTCCAAGCAGGTGGGCGACCGTCTGGCGCAGACGGCCAAAATCCTTGCCGAGCTGGAGTCGATTTCGAAGAAAATCAACGATGGCAAGGGCACCGCGGGCATGCTGATCAACAACTCCGCGTTGTACGAGACGCTGCTGGACACCTCCAAGGAGCTGAAGCTGACGATCGAAGACGTTCGCCGAGTGATCGAGCAATGGGAGCAGGAAGGCGTCCCCCTGAAGCTCAAATAGTGGCCGCGGGCGTGTTCGTCGCGGACCTTTTGCGTATCGGCGGGGATTCCATATCATTTTCGACATGGCTGATCCTACTTCTCGCTCGGTTGCTGGCTCGCAAAGCGCGTTTGCCAAAGCACAGCAGGTAATGCCCGGCGGGGTAAGCTCTCCCGTCCGCGCATTCAAAGGCGTGGGCGGCACGCCGGTCTTCATCCGCTCCGGCGCCGGTTGCCGCGTGAGCGACATCGATGGCAATTCGTACATCGACTACGTCGCCAGCTATGGGCCGATGATCGTCGGCCATGCCCATGAGCGTGTGGCCAGTGCCCTGGCCGGCGCGATCCATCGAGGCTGGAGCTACGGCGCGCCGACGGAGTTGGAAACGCAACTGGCAACCGAGGTCATTGCGGCGATGCCGTCGATCCAGATGGTGCGATTCGTTAACAGCGGCACGGAAGCGACGATGAGCGCGATTCGCCTGGCCCGCGCTGCGACGGGGCGCGACCTGGTGGTCAAGTGCATTGGCTGCTACCACGGCCACGTGGACGGCCTGCTGGTGCAGGCGGGCAGCGGCGCACTGACGCTGGGATCCCCGTCGAGCCCCGGCATCCCCGCCGCCATCGCCGCCAGCACCGTCTTGGTGCATTACAACGACCTGGCGGGCACCGAGACGCTGTTTGGCAAATACGCCGACCGGATCGCGTGCATGATTGTCGAGCCGGTGCCGGGGAATATGGGGGTCATACTGCCCCAAGCAGGTTACCTGAAAGGGCTCAGGAAAATCTGCGACCGCCAGGGCGCGATTCTCATCTTTGACGAAGTGATGAGCGGATTTCGAGTGGCGTATGCGGGGGCGCAATCGCTCTGCGACGTGAGGCCGGACCTGACCTGCCTGGGCAAAGTGATTGGCGGGGGGCTTCCGGTGGGCGCGTACGGCGGGCGGCGGGAGCTGATGCAGATGATCAGCCCCTCGGGGAAGGTCTACCAGGCCGGCACGCTCAGCGGCAATCCGCTGGCCATGACGGGGGGCCTGGCGACGCTCGAACTGCTCCGGAAACCCGGCGCTTACGAAACGCTGGAGAAAACCAGCTCGGATTTGGCGGCCGGCCTTGCCCGCGCCGCCGGCGTGCGCATCGCGATCAACCGCGCCGGCTCGATGCTTACGCCGTTCTTCACTGACGATCGGCAGCAGGCAGTGGAGAATCATGAACAAGCAGTCGCCTGCGACACCCAAGCGTACGCGACCTTTTTCCACGCAATGCTACAGGGGGGCATATTCCTCCCGCCGTCGCAGTTTGAAGCGTGGTTTGTAGGTCTGGCGCATTCGGCAGAGGCGATCGGTCAGACGATAACGGTGGCGAAAACCGCGTTTGGGGCAGTCGCGGCGAAGAGAGCTGCTGGCCAGTGACGACGGCGGCGTTACTGCGGGTGGCAAACCGGGGCCATAGGCGCTGAACCCTCACCCCAACCCTCTGCCGGACGACCGGGCGAGGGGAGCATCAGGGTCGGCCCAAAACACCACGCGAGCCTGCCGGCCCGCGTGCTGATCGATCGCAAATCAGAAATCGAAACCTAGAGGGCTCCCCTGACCACCTCGAGGATCGCCTGGGTCTTGATCACCATCTGAGTCTCATCGAACAGGTGGAAGCTTTGCACCAGAAGCTCGTGACTCCGCCGTTCGATGTCGAGGACGCTGAGCGTTCCGCCGCTTTCGAGAGTGGGGGGAATCTCGGCGGTCATCAGTTCGCGTTTTGACGCATAGTTGGCGATCTCATGCTTGGTCGCCTCAAACAGCGTCTGGGTCAACTGCTCTTCCTGGGTGCTGATCATGTACTTGATGTTGCCGCCCGGCGCGGTCATCTCGTGGTACTTCTCGCCGCGGCAGGGGATTGTCTGAAGCAACCCTCGATCCGTGAGCGGCTCGCCGCTGGTCATGATGACTTCGACGAGGGTGTTCTTGCCGGCCGTGAACGCGATGACGTGACCGCCTTCGATCAGCCACACCTCAGCTTCATATGCCCGGCGGTTGACCTTCTCGCTGGCCAGAATCCGGAACAACTCTGGATGGAGAGTCCGCTGGTACAACAGAAGAGTCAGGCCTCCGGAACGACGTTGTTTGGTTCGATTGCTCATGGTTCTGCGTCCATGCTTTCCAGCAGGGGACGTATTGCCCCATTGCTCTATTGACTGGCAGAGAATTCTCGCCAATCAAGTACTACTACGGCGTCTCCCAACTAGCGCCCACCAAGGTGGAGCGCTACAGAAGTCCGGCCATTCTTCCCATTTATGGCTCTTCCGCCGCTTAGACTGGACAAACGCCCGCACGCTGCGGGCGGGTTAGGCGAACATTATAACCAGAGCAGTTCCCCAATGAGTAGGAAATAATCCGTGTTAGAACCCGCCCAAGGCCCGTAGTCCGAAATAGTACATGTCGTAAGCTACATGACTTCCGGCAGTTATGCCAAAACCGCGGGTGATGAACAGCCATCCAAAATAAGCCCCCGCGACTGTGCGAAACGCAAAATCCGATAGCCGAAACGGCTCCGCCATCGGCCCCCAGTAATGGTATGCCGCGAACAACACGGACGAGCTGACTACAATTAGCACGTATGCCGCCCACTTTCCCACCTGGAGTAGGTCGATCAGCAGGATGTTCAGCACTGTGAACGCCATAAGGCGAAAGACCAGTTCCTCATATATCCCCGCTCCTAAAGCCAGCACAAACCCACTTCTCGCCCCAGCCCCTCCCGCGTACAACACCAGGTACCGCCGAAGCAGGCTGCCCAGCGCCAACAGCGGCAGCGCCAGCAGCGCCGACTCCACGACCATTCCAAATGCCGTTCCCACCTGAAATTTCCACGGGTCGCGGCGTGCGATGTGCATCGCCAGGAGGATTCCCACGACGGCCAATGGCGGCAAGTATCGGCCTGAGGCGCCAAACAGTTCCATGAACTGTCGGAACATGGTAAACGCCAGGACACGCATCTCGGCATGGCGCGCCCAGTCGGATGCAAAGTACCGCGTGCCAACCTCATACATCACGAGCATCGGCAGGAGGAAAACCAGGATGGTCAGCGGTAGCTCAGATCCGATGAAATACTTCCCCATCGCTTGAACCAGGAAATTGCAGGAGGAGGCCCCCGTTGTGTTCTTTGGATTACGAGCGGACGCGGCCCGGCTCATATGGCCGCCCCTTTGACTTCGTTCGGCGAGAAATCAGTCACCTGCTGACACCGCCGGGTGATTTGAATCGCGCGCGAGCCGCGGTATTGGCCGATCCGGCCGAGGAACTTGTGCTTGCCTTCGACCTGGATCAGAACCTCTTGGCCGGTCTCCTTCTCGGTCGTAATCAGATCGCCCACCCGCAACGACATCAACTCGCTGACGCGGATCGTCGTCTGGGCCAGGAACACGCGGATTTCCACGGGCGCATTGTTCACGTTGCGCGTCAGCTTTCGCACGTGGTCGTCCTGTGTGCCCTTGCGGCGGTAGCTGAACCAGCTCTGCGCCGCCAGGATTCCCATGACCGGCTCGATGACGTTGTACGGAATGCACAGGTTCATCATGCCGGCGCGATTGCCCATCTTCAGCTCAAAGCTGATGACAACGACCGTTTCGTTGGGCGGGACGATCTGCACCAACTGGGGGTTGCTCTCAAAGTCGTGGATGCTGAACGTCACAGGAGTGAGGTTGCTCCACGCCTCGGACAGATGTTGCATGGCGCGATCGGTGATCCGCGACACCAGCCGCTGTTCGATCTGCGTCAGTGGCCTCTGCGGGATGAACAGGTCGGCATTGCAGCCGCCCAGCAGGCGATCGATGATCGGATACAAAATCAGGGGGCTGATTTCCAGACAGAGCTGGCCATCCAACTGCTCGGCCTTGAGGAGGTTGAAACAGGTCGGGTTGGGCAGCGAATGAATGAACTCGCTGTAGGTCAGTTGCTCGATGTTTCCGACGGACACTTCGATGATGGTGCGGAGATAGCCGGAGAGCGCGGCGCCGAAATTCCGCGCGAATCCCTCATGCAGGCCCTCGAGCGCCCGCATCTGGTCCTTGGAAACTCGCTCGGGGCGTTTGAAATCGTAGATTCGCACATCCACACGCTGCGTTTGGGCGGAGCCCGCCGCGGTCGCGGTCGCGGTGTCTGTGTCGGTGTCGGTGTCGGTGTCGGCGGCCTGCTCCCGCGACTGCTGCACCTGCCCGCCGTCCACAGCGGTCAGTAACGCATCGATTTCCGATTGGTCCAGTACATCACTCACGCCAAGTCTCCAGCCTTATCGTGAATTATCGGACGTTTGGCTTCTTCTCCTACAGTCCGACTCCGCAGCCACCACCGGGGGGACTCCGCCAACCGTCAGGACATGGCCCGGACATGCGACTCGGCCGCCAGCGCGAGGCCCGCGAGGTTGTACCCCCCTTCCAGCACCGAGACCAGCTTGCCGCCCGAGAATTCGTTGGCGATGGCCACCACTCGCTCGGTCAACTGCGCGAAACCTGAGTCGGTTACGTTCAAGCCTCCCAGCGAATCCTGCTGCCGGGCGTCAAACCCGGCGGAGATGATGACGAACTCGGGCTTGAACTTCTTGGCAGCGGGCAGAAGCTGTTCATCGAACGCCGCGAGAATTTCGCGATCGCCGCTGCCCCTGGCCAGAGGACAGTTGATGATGCACCCTTTTCCCTTGCCGCTGCCGATTTCCTCTGGCAACCCGGTGCCGGGGTACATCGGGTGCTGGTGGGTGGAGAAATACATCACGCTGCCGTCTTCGTAGAAAATGTCCTGGGTGCCGTTGCCGTGGTGGACGTCCCAATCGACGATCAGGACCCGCGACAGCTTGTGTTGCTTCTGAAGGTATCGCGCCAGAGCGGCGACATTGTTGAAGATGCAGAAGCCCATGCCGCGGGAGCGGGTGGCGTGATGGCCGGGGGGGCGGACCGCGCAGAACGCGCTGGCGACCTTGCCGGACATAACGGCATCGCCCGCGGCGAGCACGCCCCCGACGGCGCGGATCGCCGCCGCCAGCGAGTCCGAGCAGATCACGGTATCGCCGGTCGAGAGCCCGGTTCGTCCTTCTTTGACGTCGCGAATCACCGTTTGAATGTACTTCTCGTCCTGGGCCGCGCGGATCTGGTCCATCGTCGCATCACGAGCCGGGATCTGCTGCAGGGACTTCCACACGCCGGACTTTTTGAGTTGATCGATGATGGCGGTCAGTCGCTGTGGGTGTTCGGGATGTCCGTCGCCGGTGATATGCCGCAGGTAGATCGGATCGGTCATGAAACCAACGGGCGGTTTCATCTCGGTTTCCTCGGTTGCCTTCGCCGCCGACCGGGGCAAGATCGCCGCCCCTGCCGCCGCCACGCCGACGGTCAGGAACCTCCGCCGGCCTATCCGGATGCCGCAACGTTCTGCCTCTTGCATGCTCATCGGTCTACCTGCCATCTTCAAGGACCATCATCGTGACACTATCCGCGGGGCAGTACACCTGGCAAGTGAATTCCTCCTTCACATCGACCTCGCGATTCTCCAGCCGGAGCAGTTCGATTCGCTTGGCCGACCACGCGAGATTGCGGTCGATGCGATACGTTCTGAGCCATTTGCGGCCCGGCGCCAGTCCGCTGAGTCGCAACGTCGCCTGGCGATCCTGCGAACTCGGCCGGCCGTGGTTCACGAGCATCAGGTTCACGGTTCTGTCGCTTCGCCCCGCGAGCACGCGCAACTCTTTTTCGCTCGACTCCGCCCGCAGCCTGCGATCGCCCATCCGATTGAGCATCTGATAGACGAAATACTGTGGCCGAACCTCCTGGCCCACGCCGAACAGGCCGAAGCGGTGCGGCGTCTCGTTCCAGTGGTGGTACATGATGTCGGGATTCTGGAAGAATGGCCGAAACTCGTTCATGTCGCACACCTGGTCCCAGATGTGATAGTAGAAGGACCAATCGATGCCCGCATCGATCATGGCGATGATGCTGGAAGCAGTGATGGCTGCGCGGCGGGGCTCAAAGGCCATTTCTTCGACCGATACCGGATCGAACCCCTTGCTCCACTCGGTCACAAGCATCTCGGGACGCTTGCCGGGGTATTGCGCCAGCAGCTTGCGGTATTTCTGAACCAGGCCGGCATGCTGCTCGGGATCGTCGGAGTACAAATGCCATGAGACGAAGTCGAGCTGCATTTTCTCTTTGGCACAGCATTCGATGAACCGAGCGAGGTAATCGCTGCCAGCATTGGCGACGGCTGGCCCGCCGACCTTGGCGGCTGGAAAGGCCTCGAGGATCGGCCGGATGGTCATTTTGTAGTATTCGGCGTATTCGGCGGGGTCGGGGATCAGATACGGACAGCCGCCGTTTTCGCCGATGTCGGTTTCATTGCCGATCTCCCAGTAGGTGACAATCTGTTTGTCCACCGAGTACCGTTTCACCATCGCCTGGATGACTCGCTGCCACTCCGCAACGTCGGCGGGCCGCCAGACGCCGGGGTCCATTTTTGGGTAGATCGGCTTGGGCTTGATCGTGATGGCCGCGACCACCTTGGCGCCGGTTCGGTCCAGGGCGTCCATATACGGGTCGAGCTTGCTCCAGTCGAATCGGCCATGCTCGGGGTAGACGGCAAAGAACTCTTGAATGAAGACGCGGATGAGCCGAGGCCGCAGCTTTGCGACACCATCGACGACCCGATCCGGCAGCGGAATCGAGTTGATCCCGCCATGTCCCAGACTCTGCCGCCACGCCTCCAGCGGGCCGGTCGCGTCTTTCGCATTCACCGTCACATGGGCCACCGGCAGCGCGTTCATCGGCCGGTTGGGCGCGGCCAGCGCCCGCGGCTGGTCGTCATCGAGCGGCGCTGTCGCATCGGGTCGCTCGGCGGCCCCCATGCACACGCAGGCCAGAAACCCCACCACGCGCCAACCCCGCCACAATCGCGATGTACAAGACATCAGCCGTCTCCTTCACGCCCGTTAAGGCTCTCATTGGCTCTGGATATCCGCCGCCGTCCAGTGCGGCTCAAAGCCCTTGGGCACATTCGTCAGATGCAACACCGGGCCCTGCTTGGCGCCTGGATAAAGGTTCTCCAGTTCCGTGTACGGCACGGTTGACGACACCACCATCGGCGTATCGGCCAATCGGACGATGGCCATCTCACCGTCGACGCCGCTGTCTTCGAGGAAGATCGAGAAGATGGCGTACTGGTCGTCCGGCGAAACGCACGACCAGTAGACGTGCCTGTTGCGCTGGCCGTAGACCAGCTTGCGGTCTTTGCCGTCGACGCTCGCCTGCATGAGCATCGTCCAGCCATAGCCATCAGCCAGGCCGGGCTGCCGGTGGGAATGGATGATGCGCCGGTTGTCGTGAAAATAGTCCGGGGTACAGTTGAGGTCGCGCGAAACCAAAGTCACTTTTCCCGTGGCCAGGTCGATATCGATGATGTTCCAGTCGGCGCCGTCCACGTTGGCGCAGCCACACAATCGCTTGCCGTCCGGCGACCAGTAAAGCTGCTGAAACACGCCATACCGTGGCATTTCCTTGATCAGCTTCTTCGTTTCCAATTCGAAGATTCGGATCTTCCCCTCTTTCTTGTAGAGGCAGGCAATCTGTTTCCCATCCGGACTCCACGACGCCCACGGAAACTCGCCGCTCTTGCCATGGACGACCACATTGCTCCCGTCGGAATTACAGATCACGAACTCGCCGAACTGGCCATGCAGCGTGTGGTGGATGTGCTCGGCCCTGGGGATTCGCCGATACAGGATCTTTTTCCCGTCCGGCGAGAATCGCACGTTGTTCTCGTTGTACCGCGGCGTTTTCGTGATGTTCCGCAGCTTCGACCCGTCCGGCCGGCAGACGAACAGATCGTAATCGCCTGCTTCGCTCATGCCGGTGAAGACCAGCCAGCCGAGGTTGCTCACTTCCTTGGCCAGTTTCTGCGCCTCCGGATCATCCGCCGCCCCAGCACGCACCACGCCGCACATCACAACGACCAACACCGCCGCGATTCCGCCTCGCCACATGAACCTGCCAATCATCGTTCTGTCCCTTCCCGGCTAATACTCCGCCACGACCGTGTACTTCCTCTCGCCCGGCTCCGCAATCCTCACCCATTCCTTCCCCGGGTCAAAATCCTTCCACTGGCGCCCATTCACCCGCACCGCCCGCATCGGCTTCGCCTCCGGATGCCGCAGGCGAACCAGCATCGCCTTCGGCCGGCTCCGCGTGGGTATCTCGATGTCCGCCACGATCTTCGCCGATCCCGCCGCGCTCTGAACCTGCATCGAAATCGGCCCGTAATAGGTTGGCGCTCGCAGCACCGCGATCTTTTTCCCGTCCTCGAGCCATTTGCGAGGGCTGGCCTGCAACAGCAGCAACGTGTCATCATCCAACTCGCGGATCAGCATGTTGCGATACAGTTCAAACCACGCCCCGTCCGTGCTCGGCGGGCCGAAGTATTGGCCCCAGGTCCACCGATGCTCGACCGGCTCGAAACACGAATGGCTGAAGCCACAGGCCATCATGCTATAGAACGCCCGGATCGCGGCCTTGGCATCATCCCGCATCAGATACGCCGTCGCCTGCTGATTATACACCGGCTCGTTGGCCATCCCCCAGCCGTGCAGGAACAGGTTGTCCTCATGATCATTCAGCAGGCAATCCGTCAACATCGAGTCGGCCGGCAGCGCCTTCAGCCGCGGCAGATGCAATGCGCCGGTGTCCACGTCGGTCGGATACCATTGATTCATCATCCGCCCCGGACGGAGCGCCTCCGTCGGCACATACGGGCTCCAGGTATGATCTCGCAACTGGACCAGCGGCGAGCGCATGGTCGCCGCGGCGAAACCCCGCTCGACCGCCGCCCCAAATGCCTTCGCCGCCGCCACACACTCCCCCGCCCGCGGATGGCCGATCCGTTCCAGCACTCGACCGAGCATCTCCAGCCCCGCATGCAAATACCCCTGGTTAAACGCCCAAATGCCCTCGCCCGTCAGGTCATTCAAAGGCGCCTCCACCAACCCGCGCGACGCGCCCGATCGCTCCCCTCCACGCTTGATCTCCGCCAGGCACCAATCCATCGCCTTGAGCGTCTGCGGCAGCATCCGGTCCAACGCCACCCGATCTCCGGACAGCAGATAGTTCTTCCCCACCACGTACATCATCGACGGCGTATACACGCCCCAATTCGCATACCCCCCGACATGCCCATTGGCCTCCTGATTGTTGCGGTACATCGCCCGCAACTCCTCGGCCGATATATCGTGATACCCCCGCAGGTCGTACAGCATGTAATCCACGTAGACCGCCTGGTTCACCGGCCACGGCGTGCCGCTCTGGCCATACGCAAAATTGGAGTACGGCAGATCGAGCCGCACCTCATCCCCCGCCCCGCCATGCCGCCGGGGCAGGCGCAGCGCATGCCACAGGTTCGCCCGGAACAGCTCGTTCACCGCGTTCTCCGGCACCCGGAACTGCGCCCCACGGGCCAGGTAATCCGACCAGAACCGCATCGTCGCCTCCCTCGCCGCAACGTACCTGAGGGCCAGTAACTTCTCCTGATCCTGCGCACCCACAATCGGCGACGGCAGCTTGATCACCACCTCGCGCGCCCCTTTCTCCGGCAAGTCCACCGTCACGACCACATGGGTCTTCGTTGGCGAAACCTCCTTGTTCTGCCCGGACTGCTCCTGTGCGACGTTCCGCGACGTAGCCCGTATCGCCTCCCCCTGCACCGCCAGCAGCGCCCCGCGCGACCCAATCGCTTCCAGCACATACGCGCCGCCTGCGCTCTCCTTCAACTCCGCGACACCCTCGATCACCCGCTGATGGCCCATCGTGATCGCAACCGACCTGGCCTTGCCGTCCAGGTTCGTCAATCGGACCTTCTGCATCAACACCATCGGCACATCCCCCCGCCTCTCTTTCGGCGCGCCATTCAGCGGATAGGCAAACTGCTCCACCTCGTAACGCACCTGCTCCTTCTCGAAAATCGTCGCAATAATGGGCAATCCGTCCAGCAGCCGCTGCGATTTCCACGTCTGCGCGATTCCCCTGCCCAACTCTCCAAAATCAAACCATAGCCTCGCCTTGTCCGCACCCGCCAGGTCCGGCCACACGCCCGCGCCCCGATCGATCCCGAACTTGTACAGCCCGCTGTCCCACCCGATGCACACGACATGCCCCGGCGACGGCTGATTGGGATGCACGTATTTCGGGCTGCCCATGTCCTCCCATCGCGACGTGTATTGTTCGTAAGTCGCCTCCGGCTCGCGCGCCACCTGCTCCAGAATTCGCTTGCCCCGCCACGCCTCCAGCTCTTTCTGATGCTCGTCAAACGAAATCGGCGACTGCCCCATACTCACAAAAACATCCAGCGCCGGCACCCAGAAAATCTTGTTCTCCAACAGTTGATCCATCGTGACGGCAAAACCTCTCGTCCCCTCGCGGTCCAACTGAACCATCAGCCGCCGCGGATCGATCCGATATGCCGGGTCCAGCCGCAACCGCCTGGCGGTGTCCGGATCGCTCTGCGCGATCAGATCCTTCCAGATGACGTTCAGTTTCTCGATCGTCTTCACAGCCGTTTGCGGATACCGCAGCCGCACCTGCATTCCATCCACATCCCCCCCACCGGCCCGCGTCTGCACCGCCGCGTCCCCGATGCGCTCCTCATTTTCCAACCCCACTCCCACTGCATCCGCCACCTCGACCTGCTCGCCGCGAAGGATCACATAGAACGCCGAATTCGCCGGGCTGCGATGCCCCCACGAGATCCGTACGTTCAATTCGCCTTGCGTCTCATCGCTCCATACACCCGACGCCATCGCCATCACCAGGCACAACGGTCCCAAGCCGAGTATTCCGGTTCTCACCATAATAATCTCCCGGTCCGGATGCCGAACCCGCCCCCGCCGGCCGATACCCACGATCACGGCAGTCCGTCCGCCGAACCCGGCGGAAATAACGCTTGTCGAAAGTGTAAAATAGGGCCGGCAAGGCTTGAACTTGCGACCTGCCGGTTAGGAACCGGCCGCTCTATCCAACTGAGCTACGGCCCCACTCGTGCATCAGGATAGGATCAGATGGGCAAAGATGCAATCCGCATCACGCATCAGACCGAAGATTCGACGCTGGCTCAGGTTGCCACCAAGTGACCCGCCAGTTCAGTCCAGTTCGTCAGCCGTCAGCACGACGCGCCGCCGCCCCCTTCATGTGCGTCACCAACGATCTCAATTCCCCGGCTGCGTCGTCGGCAGTGTCACCGGCTGCGTGGTCGGCTGCGTCGTCGCCGCCGCCTGCGAAACTTCCGTATCTTCCAGCACAATCACGCAGTTGAACGGCCCCGCCATCCCCACCGACACATCCGCCACGATCCCCTTCGCCTGTTCCGCCAACGCCGGCGCAGTCGTCGGCGCCAACGCCGACTGATTCTCCGCAACCCTCTGCATCGCCAGGCCCATCGTGCCGGCAAAACCACCGGCCGGCTGCGTCGTCGCCGCCAAATCCTTCACGCGGCTCTTCATCGCTCCCTGGTCCGACATGCGATGGTCCATATCCCCGGGCACCGCCACCCCGGCCGTGTACGCAAAGGTCTGCCCCTCCCGCCACACCAGCACCGGCATCGTCGCCGGCTGCATCGGCGCCGGCTGGACCCGCGACACCAATACACCCGCGTTTTCAATCAATTGCCGCGGCTCCTGCACCTGCGAAATCGCCGCCCTCAGTTCCACAAGCTGCTGCCCATTCACATTCCTCGCCAGAATCACCCGCCCGTTCCGCGCAACATTCAGATCTTCTCGCATCAGCACAACCTGCCGAGACAACTGCGACCCAGCCGGCGCCGACTGATCCACACCCGGCTGGTTCCCAGCCCCCAGCGCATCCTTAGCATTATCAACTGCAACCGGCGCCTCTTCCGTCTTGGCCGGCGTCTCCGGACGCAACGCCAGCGCCTTGGCAAACCGCCCATCAGGGCGATCATCCGCCGCCGGCTTCATCGCCACAGCCGGCTCCGCACGCTGCTCCGCACGCTGCGTCGCCGGACCCGACCCCACCACCGGTGCGAACATCGCCTGCTGCTGCTGCTGCGCCGGCTCCGACGCCAAAACAGCCTGGCCAATCGCCTGATCGTCCGCAGGCGCCCACGTGATGTTGTTCTGCGACAAGTAACTCACCACACGGTCATTGGCCAGCTTCACATCCGCCGCCTTAACCATGATCACCAGCGTCTGGCTGGCATTGGTGTTCCCGAAAAACGCCGCCGTATTCACCGCCACCCCGCCGGTCGTCCCCTCCTTCAAATCCCGCAACATCACCTCGCCCGGCGTCGGTAATCCAGGCGTCCCAATGCCCTGAGACAACGGCAAGTCACCTGATTTCGATGCGCCGCCTTTGCCCTCGTCCCTCGCCACCACCGCGATCCGCTCGTCGGCGTCCTCCTTGTCCTGTGTTGCATCTTCGTCTTCCTCAAGCAGCTCGGCAGCGATCGCGGTATTCTTCCTCGCCACCTCGCCCAAGTCCGCCGGCGACGACAGCATCGCCACCTCCGGATGGCTCGGCGGAAGCACGAAGTAGACTGCGGCTCCCAGCCCGATCGCCAGCAGCACGATCGCCGCCACCGCCAATCCCTGTGGCCAGCGCCGCATCCGCAACGCCAGCGCCGACTCCACCACCAGATCCGACCCCAACAACGCTTCCCGCTCCAATTGTCCCTGCAATGGCTCACTCAGATCCCCGGGCGCCCCCTCCCGCGGCAAATCCCGCAATAACCCCCGCTGCGCGATCAATTCCTGTATCAACGTCCGATGCGACGGATTCGCCGCCAGGTGCGACTCGATCTCAGCCCGCTCCTCGGCATTCAACTCGCCATCCACGAACCCACACAGCTTGGCCTCGATTTGTTCAACATTCTCCGACATAACTGCTCTTTACCGTACAACCCACAACCCTGTCCACCAGCGCAACCATACAACTCGACCCATCTCCCGGCTCCGGGAAGGGCCAACTGTAGCTTCAGCGAGAACGGTAAATCAACTCCGCCGGGTCCGCTTCCTCACCCCCGCGATATGACCCTGCCGCCGGCTACACTGACAGATACGCCTTCAACTCGTCCCGCAACGCGAGCCTCGCGCGGAACAGCCGGCTCTTGAGGGTTCCCAGCGGCAGGCCTAATACCTCCGCCATCTGCTGGTAGTCAAAACCCTCAATGTCACGCATCACCAGCACCGCCCGATACTCCGAATCCAATCGCCCCAACGCCGCCAACACCTGCTCCGCGGTCTCCCGCTTCTCCAGGTCCGCCGCCGGCGGGGTCGTGGATTCGTGCGCCAAACGGTCGGCCAGGCTCGATGCCTGATCCTCGCCGCCGTGATGCCCGTTCCCGCCATGCCCCGTCCAGGAAAGCGAAAAAACCCGGTGCCGCTGAACCTTCCTCAATCGGCTGATCGCCAGATTCACCGCAATGCGGAAAAGCCATGTGTATGGCGAAGCCTCCCCGCGGAAACTGTCCAGTTTGATCAGTCCCCGCGTAAACGCTTCCTGCGTCAGATCCCGGGCCTCCTCGCGATCTCCAACCAGCCGGAGCATCGCGTTAAATAACCGATCCTGATACGTCACCACAATCTGACCGTACGCCGCCCGGTCGCCCTTCTGCGCCCGCCGCAACATCTCCAACTCGCGGCCTTCGCTCTTCTCAAGCAGGCCGGCCGGTATTCCGGACTCAAATTGTGTTCCACTCAGGCTCGACATGGGTTCTGACGCTTGTCTATGAAAAAGGTTCCTTGAATTTCCGCTCACTTTCGGCCCATCCATCAGTCCTCCATGACCGGCGACAACTCGCATTGACAGCACAAACTACTATGACAACCGCCAAAGATAACGTCAACGAACTGCCTCATAGCGTTACAAAATCGTTACATTCTTCGAATTGGAGCTCGCCAGAGGAGTGCTGCGTGCGGGAATCACCCAATCCCCCGCCGTCCCGGTGCGGCGGACTTGGTAATCTCGCATACTATACCCAATCATCCTCGCCTCCGGAAGTCGCCAGCCAATAAATAATGTCGCCCCCGATCGTTTTCCCTTTGATCAAGTGAGCGGGCCAGCACCAACGTTCACCCGAAACTGAACCGCCCTTCCAGATCCACCTTCCTGCCCACCATCCTCACCCCCTCCTTCAACAACATCGCCCGCTTCCGCCCCACCCCGC
>JAPLNB010000348.1 GCA_026693085.1 Planctomycetota bacterium
AGGAGTTGACGGGGGAGGTGATTGGGCGGCTGGTGGAGATGGTGGCGGATGCGGCGACGCCGCCACGGGCGGAGTTTCCGGGGGGGGTGAGGGTGAAGAGAAGGGGGGGAAGGGTGGTGGCGGAGGGAGGGGCGTGAGATGGGGCACGGGAGAAGTTGTTGCCGTTTGTTTTCGCGGGCGGCTGGGAAAGCGGGTACACTGCGGGTATGGCGGTGATTGAGTATCGGAGTGTGGATGTGCAGGGGAAACATGGCAGGGGCTGGAAGACGTGGGTCATTGCCGCTTGCGCGATCGGTATACTCGCGGTTCTGGTCGGCGGCGGCCTGCGGTGGTTCGGTCATGCGGTTTGGGGCTTCCTGGACCCTGTCACCGATCCTGCGCAATATCAGGTTCCGTTCAATGAACAGAAGGGGCATTCATACTTCAGCCATTTTCCTTCGGCGATCCCGAGCACGGCGAAGAACGTGCAGTTCCTCTATCAACGGCGATTTGGAATGGGTGCTTTGTTGCTCCGCCTCCGCTACAAGGCTTCGCCCGTGGAAGTGCAGCAGGCGATCCAGCGGTTTGGGTCGCAGGCGACCACGATGCCTACCGATCGCTCGTATCCCTTCTGGAATCGGATGCCACCGACGTTCCAAGTCATGTTGTTGGGCGCGGACGAGAGCGACGATCGCAACCACGGTCACAGTTTTGGTGTTGCCGTGGATGTGGCGGGAAACGAGATTGTCTACTGGGCGGAACAGTGGTAGGCCCGCTTTGCGGGCTGGCGCAATCGGTGATCGGCCGGATGGCACGGGTCCGCGAAAGAGCCCGGTGGAGTGGCGCGACGAAACGATGCAGGCCGTTCGCCGCGCGCTGAAGCGTGTCCTACGGGAGCTGCTTGATGTAGATGTTCTTGTATTGGAGGAGGCTGGGGGGGCCGGTCCATTTGTTGTTTTGCATGGAGCCGTGGTGTTGGAGGCCGATGGGGCCGGTTTCGGCGATGCCGGGGAGCTTGGCGTTATCGATCACGAGCTTGCCATTCAACAGGACGGTGACGCGGTCGGCTTTGATGGTGATTTCGAAGGTGTTCCATTGGCCGACGGGTTTGTCAGCCTGGGTTTTGGGGGTGGCGCCGGCGATGACTTCGGGGGGCATTTTGGGGTCGGTGCGGTAGCCATAGAACTCGCCGGAGCCGATGGGCCAGCACCAGATGTTGGCCTGGTTTTTGCCGTTGCCGCGGAGCATGATGCCGGAGTCGGAATCGGGCATTGCCATGCGGATTTCTTTGCCGGTGATGTCGCGGGCGTGGGTGCCGTCGGGGAGGATGTAGGGGACGTTGGGGTTGGTGTAGGGGGTTTCCTTGATTCGCCAGTCGATGCGGAGGGTGTAGTTGGCGTAGGAGCCGGTGGTCCAGAGGCTCTTGTCGCCGCGGGCTTCGCTTTGGGCGTCGTAGTCGACGGCGGCATCGACGACTTTCCAGTGGCCGTTGTCGCCGGCGGGGATTTTCCAGCCGGTGAGGTCCTTGCCGTTGAAGAGGGAGGTGAAGCCCTCGGGGGGTTGGTTGTCGGCGGCGAGGGCGAGGGCGGAGATGGTGACGACTGCGAGCAATGCGATGAAGTGTTTCATGATGATCTCCTCGTGGTTTTAAGGCTCCGATGGTCAGCAAAGACGTGCGCTGAAGCGCACCCTATGGGGTTACCTGTGCGATCGTGCGTACTCGCGGAGGGCGTGGACGTTCTCAATGGGGGTGTCACGAGGGACTTCGCAGCCGGCGGAGACGATGTATTTGGGGGCGGCGGCGGTGTGACATTCGGAAATCGCGGCGGTGACGGATTGGGGGGTGCCGTTGCGGAGGATTTGGACGGGGTTGATGTTGCCGAGGAGGACTTGGTTGGGGCCCATGGCGGCGCGGCCGTCGGCGATGGGGGAGGGGTAGTCGAGATCGACGATATCGCAGCCGAGTTTGCCCATGCCGGAGAGGATGGCGCGGGTGTTGCCGCAGATGTGGAGGCGGACGGGGATGTTGAGTGCGTGGATGGCATCGACCATTTTTTTTTCGTAGGGCCAGACGAATTCGTTGTAGATTTTGGGGCCGACGAGGGAGGCGGCGGCATCGCCGATGCCGATGATATCGACGCCGGCGGAGATCTGGGCGCGGGCGAAGCGGAGTTCCATATCGAGGATGAAATCGAAGAGGTCGCGGACGAAGGGTGGGTCTTCGAAGAAGTCCATCATGATGTTGTTCATGCCGCGGAGGTCGGCGGCTTCGGCGCATGGGCCTTCGATCCAGCCTTCGATGAGTTTGTCGTTGCCGACGCGTTGTTTGAGAAGGGCGGCGGCGTTGACGCGGTCGGTCATTCGGCCGCCTGAGAGGGGGTCGGGGGATTTGAGGTTTTTGAGGGCGGTTTTGTCGTTGAGCAGGGCGTTGGGTTCGTCGATGGCGGGGGGAGCGTCGTCGTGGAAGATGATGCTGGCGCCGCAGTCGGCGGCTTCGCGGGCGGGGTCGGAGATGCAGGAGACGAAGTCGAAGTCGAATTCTTCGGCGACGCGGAGTTGGGCTTCGACGAGGACGCGGTGGTCGGTGGCGTAGTCTTTGTAGGGGCGGCTGATGCGGTCGGTGGCGAACATCATGGTGATGGGCATGAGGGGGAGGGAGTCAACGGGCTTTCCCTGGATCATGTTGAGGACGCGTTGGCGGCTGGTCATGGTGGTGTCTCCCAATGAGAAAATGAGACGCCGTCCTGGCTATTCCTGTCAGGTCAGGACGGATTCGTACCACGCGAGGGTGACTTCCAGGCCCGGAGCGAAGGCGACGACGGGTTTGTAGCCGAGGATGGTGCGGGCGCGGCTCAGATCGGCGTAGGAGTGTTTGAGGTCGCCGGCGCGATCGGGTTGGTAGATGGGCTTGAGGTCGGGGCGGCCGAGAGCGGCAGCCATCATGGAGGCGAGATCGTTGACGGTGACTTGTCCGGCGGTGCCGACGTTGATGATTTGGCCTTGGATGGGTTTGGGGTTTTGGGCGGCGAGGAGGTTGGCGTGGACGGCGTTATGGACGAAGGTGAAATCGCGGGATTGGGAGCCGTCGCCGAAGATGGTGGGTTGTTTGCCGGCGAGGAGTGCTTTGGCGAAGGCGGCAATGACGGCGGCGTAGGCGGAGTTGGCGTTTTGGCGTGGGCCGAAGATGTTGAAGTAGCGGAGTGAGGCGGTATCGAGGCCGTAGGAGTTGGAGTAAGCGCGGAGGAGTGCTTCGCCGTACTGCTTGGTGGCGGCGTAGGGGGAGCAGGGTTGGACGGGCATGGATTCGGTCCAGGGGACGGGGTTGTTGCCGTAGGCGCTGGAGGAGGCGGAGAACATGACGCGTTGGACGTTGGCTTCGCGTGCGGCTTCGAGGACGTTGAGGGTTCCGGTGGCGTTGACCTCGTGGTATTTGCGGGGTTCTTCGACGCTGCGGGGGACGGAGCCGAGGGCGGCGAGGTGGAAGACGTAGCGTTTGCCGCGGGTGACACGGGCGAGGAGGTCGGTGTCGAGGATAGAGCCTTGGATGAATTCGACGGGGGAGAAGGCGGCGAGGTTTTGGCGGGAGCCGCCGGAGAGGTCGTCGAGGACGGTGACTTGGGCGCCGAGGTTGACGAGGGCTTGCGCGAGGTGGGAGCCGATGAATCCGGCGCCGCCAGTGAGGAGGACGGGGGCGTTCTGGAAGTGGTTGCCGTGAAGCTGTCGCCAGTTGGTGAGGGGCGTGGTGAGCATAGGGGGGAATATAACCGGTGGACGGCGGGGTTGAAATGACGAATGACGAAACCCGAATGACCAATCAATGAGTAATGACGAATCCAGGAGAATTAGTTTGCATTTTCCGAGAGCGCGTTTATATTATAGGACGGTGATGGGCATTTGGGTGAGTGGGGTCTTCATTACCCCAGGGATGTGGGTATTTCATGTGCCGGTGGGTCATGGCGGAAGGTGTTCTGTTTGCTGTAGCGTCTGTCAGGTAATAGGAGGTCACACTCCACCAGCTCTCGTACAAGGATCCTCCCGAGTGAGCTGTTTTTTTTGTTTAATAAGGTAATGGGATCCCTCTATTGCCAGCTACGCTGCTGTCTGACGCTTTGAGTTAAGTATAGGAAGGAATGAATCACGTGAAACTCCGCGCCGTTATTCTGTCCGTTGTTTTTCTCGTGGCCGCTTCCTGGGCTCATGCCGAATTGATGCCCGGCTTGGACGTGCGGGCTTGGCAGGGACAGACTGGCATCGAGGGGACCATGTTCGATCTGCCCGGCACGCCGGGGCCGAACCACAGCACCTTTGCCGGAACCCTCGGCTATGCCACCGGAGCCATCGATAACCACCGCGGTTCCGGCGTTGCTTGGTTCAACGACGTTCTTGGTTACACTGACTGGTTCACAGTGGAATACCGCGGGAAACTGAAGATCGACACCTCTGGCACCTACTGCTTTGCCACCAGCAGCGACGATGGCAGCGCCTTGTGGATTGATCCTTCGACCACCAACCCGAACTACGACACAGCAGCCGTCCAAAATGGCAAATTGCACAGTAACGCGCAGCGCAATTCAGCCCAGATCATCCTGAGCGCCGGTTACCACGACTTTATCGTGCGGTACTACCAGGGGGGCGGAGGCGCTGATCTCTCGGTCCTTTGGGATCCCAACGGCGGAACCAGCTACGCCAATATCCCGGGTGCCAATTATTTCCACACCGTGGACAACATGGTTCCCGTGCCCGCGACGGGCTGGGCCGTGCTGAGTTCGCTCGGCGCCTTGGGCACGCTTCGGTTCTGGGGTCGTCGCACGGCTTGATGTCAAGTTTCCTCAACGCAAACGGAATGGCGAATGACGAACGCAGGGCAATCGCGGACTCGGTGGGGGAGGAGGCGTGAGCCGGCGTTTCTGCCCACCACGGCGGCTGAAGCCGCCCCTACGCAGAGAAGGGGCGATCGACTATGATGGAGGGATGAGACCGAAGGCGTTGATACTGCGGACGGCGGGGATTAACTGCGACGTTGAGACGGGCTATGCGTTTGAGCTGGCTGGCGGGCAGAGCGAGTATCTGCACATCAACCGGCTGCTGGAGCGGCCGGAGCTTTTGGAGGGGTACCAGATCCTGGCGGCGCCGGGAGGGTTCAGCTATGGGGATGATATTGCAGCGGGGCGGATCTTTGCCAATCAGATCAGGCATCATCTGGCGGAGACGTTTTCGCGGTTCATCGAGGGCGGCAAGCCGATCATCGGGATCTGCAATGGATTTCAGGTGCTGGTGAAGACGGATCTGTTGCCGGGGGCGATCGCGGGGCAGAGCGGGCAGACGTGTACGCTGGCGAATAACGATTGCGGGCGGTTGGTGGATCGGTGGGTGAGCCTGGCGGGGCGTGGGGGCAAGTGCATCTGGACGGCGGGGATTGAGCGGATGGAGTTGCCGATTGCGCATGGTGAGGGGAAGTTTGTGCCGCGGGATGAGAGGGTGCGGAAAGCGCTGTGGGAGGGTGGGCAGGTGGCGCTGGTGTATGCGAAGGCGGATGGGGAGGCGGCGGGGGGAGTTTGGCCGGATAATCCGAATGGGAGCGTGGATGATATTGCGGGGGTTTGTGATGCGAGCGGGTTGGTGTTCGGGCTGATGCCGCACCCGGAGCGGCATGTGGATGCGACACAGCACCCGGCGTGGACGAGGGTGAAAGAGCTGGCGAAGGAGGGGCAGGGATTGGCGGTGTTTAAGAATGCGGTGAGGCATGTGAAGGAGGCGGTGGGGGCGGGGGTGTGATGGGGGGAAACGATGAATGATGAACGATGAATGATGAATGGGAACGGGGATGAGGGGAGCTGCGCGCGGGGTGGCGGGTGGCGGTGGGGGCGGTAGAATCGAGGGTATGGCAAGAAAGACAACTCGATGGATGAGGGCAGTGGGCTGTGGCGGGCTGGTTTTGTGCGTGGCTGGTGCCGTTGTGCGGGGGGCGGATCAGGTGCAGTGGGGAAAGCAGTATTCGCGGAATATGGTTTCGGAGGAGAAGGGGTTGCCGACGTCGTTTGATCCGGCGACGGGGAAGAACATCAAGTGGGTGGCGAAGCTGGGGAATGAGACGCATGGGACGCCGACGATCGGCGGGGGGAGGGTGTTGGTCGGGACAAACAATGGGGAGCCGAGAGATGTGCGGCACAAGGGGGATCGGGGGGTGACGATGTGTTTTGATGAGAAGGACGGGAAGTTTTTGTGGCAATTGGTGGTGCCGAAGATTGGGGGGGATGTTTATCTGGATTGGCCGAGAGGGGGAATGGTGTCGCCGGCGACGATTGAGGGGGACCGGCTGTACACAGTGACGAATCGGGACGAGGTGGTGTGTTTGGACATGAAGGGGATGGCGGATGGGAATGACGGGCCATACCGGGATGAGGCGGCGCATCAGACACCGAAGGGGGAGGGGCGGATCGAGGTGGGGGCGACGGATGCGGATGTTTTGTGGATGTGCGATTTGGAGAAAGAGGTGGGGATTTATCATCACGATGCGGCGCATTCGTCGCCGTTGTTGTATGGGGATTATCTGTACGTGAATTCGTCGAACGGGGTGGACAATACGCATCGGAAGATTCGTAAACCCGATGCGCCGAGTCTGGTGGTGATCGATAAGCGAACGGGGCGAATTGTGGCGAAGGATGAGGAGCACATTGGGCCGCGGGTTTTTCATTGCACATGGTCATCGCCGGCGTTGGGGGAGGTGAACGGGCGGCCATTGGTGTTTTTCTGTGGCGGCGATGGGGTGGTGTATGCGTTTGAGACGATCAAGGCGCCGGCGGAGGGGGAGGCGGCGAAGCTGACGAAGGTGTGGCAGTTTGATTGCGATCCGACGGGGCCGAAAGAGAACGTGCACAAGTGGACTGGGAATCGGCGGGAAAGCCCGAGCAATATCAAGAGCATGCCGGTGTTCGACAATGGGCGGCTGTATGTGACGGTGGGGGGGGATATCTGGTGGGGGAAGCGGCAGGGGTGGATCAAGTGCATTGACCCGAGCAAGACGGGGGATGTGACGAAGAGCGCGGCAATTTGGTCGTACGAGATGAAGCAGACGTGCTCGACGGTAGCGGTGCATGATGGGTTGGTGTATGCGGCGGATTGCGGGGGGCAGATTCACTGCGTGGATGCGGCGACGGGGAAAGGGCTGTGGGTACACAAGGTGGAGGGGGAGATCTGGGCGTCGCCGCTGGTAGCGGATGGGAAGGTGTATATTGGGTCTTGTAATGGGCTGTTCTTGATATTCGCGGAGGGGAGGGAGAAGCGGGTGCTGAGTTCGATACAGTTGGATGATCGGATCAGCGCGACAGCGGTGGCTGCGAATGGGGTGGTGTATGTGACGACGTGGTCGAAGATGTATGCGGTGGCGAACGGGAAATAGGGTCCGGGGTTTGGGGTTCAGGAAGGAGAACGTCATGAGGTTGGGCGCTTTGTTCACGGTGGTGCTGGCGGCGCTGGTGGGGTGTGGGCAACGGGCGAAACAGGTGGATTTGGTTGGTCAGCCGTATCAATTGGATACGGGGCTGGTATCGCGGTCGATCTCGTTTGAGAACCAGACGGGGGAGTCAGGAGAAGGGGGGAAGACGGCGAGCAAGCTGGGCGTGGGGCGGAAGGGATTGCCGTCGAAGAAGATCAAGCCGGGGGAGACGGTGCAGTTGTGCGACATCGAGGGGCCGGGGACGATTCGATCGATCTGGGTGACGTGCGCACATGATCCGGTGGCGCTGCGGAGCTATGTGATCCGGGTGTGGTGGGATGGGCAGGAGCATCCGAGCATTGAGTGTCCGATCGGGGATTTCTTTGGGATGGCGCACGGGAAGGTGATGCCGTATGCGTCGGCGGTGCACTCGATTGGGCCGACGGCGGGGATGAACATCTGGTTTCCGATGCCGTTTACCCAGCGAGCGAGGGTGACGTTTACGAACGAGAGCGAGAAGGAGACGCCGCTGTTCTATCAGATCGGGTATACGCTGGGGGACAGGCATGCGGCGGATGTGGGGCGGTTGCACGTGCTGTTCCGGCGGGAGAATCCGACGACGGAGAAACAGGATTTTGAGTTGCTGCCCAAGCGAGAGCAGAAGGGGCGGTTCATCGGCTCAGTGATCGGCATTCGCAACCTGCATCCGCAGCAGTGGTGGGGCGAAGGCGAGATCAAGGTCTACATGGATGGCGACAAGGAGTATCCGACGATCTGCGGGACAGGCAGCGAGGATTACGTGGGGCTGGCGTGGGGGATTCAGCAGAACCCGTACTTCTACAACGGGTGCAGCCTGTTCCAGAACAACTTCGTCTCGATGTATCGGTGGCATCTGCCGGATCCGATCGCGTGGAAGAAAGAGGCGAGGATCACGATCCAGCAGATTGCATGGAAGAGCGGGCTGGCGGAGACATCGGACGACTGGTCGTGCGCGACGTTCTGGTATGAGCCGGTGCCGAGCGCGAAGCTGCCGGCGATGCCGGATGTGAAGGGGAGGACGGCGGATGTGTGGGTGGCGCCTGTGGAGAAGAAATGACGAGCGGGGGGATGGCGGGAATTGCATAGGGGTGATCGGACGGGCTTGCCCTTCGTGGCGGGGTTGGCTCGGGAAGGGCAAACACTTGCGATGACGCGTTTGGCGAATACTGGTTGCTCGTGGCCCGTGCGGTGGGTTAAGGGGTTGCAGGAGGATGTTGAGATACGCTTGGCGGGGTAGTGGCGGGGTGGTTTTGGTCGTACCAGCGGGTGGCGGAGTAGAAGACGGCGGAGCATCCTACGAGGATGGCGGCGAAGAGGATACTGCGGAGCAGGTGCTGTTTGCCGAGGGTGTCGAAGATGGTGTAGCCGGCGACGTAGACGAGGACGAATCCGAAAATGAGCTTGAGCGTGCGGTCGGAGAGCTGCTGGGCGATGTGGCTGCCGATAATTGCGCCGAATATGAAACCGAGTGCGATCCAGGCGGCGGTATCGAGTCTGACGTGGCCTTCGCGGTAGTAGCGGATGACGGCGGGGAGGGTGACGGGGGCGAGCATGACGGCGAGGCTGGTGCCGACGGCTTGGTGCTGGCTGAAGCCGAGGATCAGGACCATGATGGGGATCATGATGGTTCCGCCGGCGAGGCCCATGATTCCGCCGTAAAGGCCGACGAAGATGCCGATGGCGAGAAGGATTAGTGGGTTGATCAAAGCGGACTCCTTGGAAGAAGGCCCGAATGTACATCCGGGGCTTTGGGAGAGCATAATGGGGGGATGATGAGAGGCAAGAGCGACGCTGGCTGGCCGGAGTTGCTCCAACGCTGGAAGGCGGAGCAGAATGAGCTGCGGCAGCGGATCGTCGTGCAGCCGCTGGGAGAACTGCCGAGATACATTGGGGGGGCAGACGCGGCGTTTTCGGGGGACAAGCGGACGATCTATGCGGTGGCGGTGGTTTATGATCGGGAGGAGAAGCGGATTGTGGAGGTGGCGGAATCGGTGAGGGAGGTGATCGTGCCATATGTGCCGGGGTTTTTGAGTTTTCGGGAGGGGCCGGCGATTTTGGAGGCGGTGGGGAAGCTCAAACACGAGTGGGGGGTGATCTGTTTTGATGGGCAGGGGTATGCGCATCCGCGACGGTGCGGGGTGGCGGCGCACCTGGGGATAACGCTGGATCGACCGGGGGTTGGTGTGGCCAAGAGCCGGCTGGTTGGGATGTTTGAGGAGCCGGAGGAGAGTGCGGGGTCGATGTCGCCGCTGATGGATCGGGGGGAGCAGATCGGGATGGTGCTGCGGACGAAAGATAGGGTCCGGCCGTTGTTTGTGAGCGTGGGGCATCGGGTGGATATAGAATCGTCGTGCAGATTGGTGATGGCGTGTTGCACGCGATACCGTGTTCCGGAGCCGACGCGGCAGGCGGATATTGAGGTGGCGAAGCTGAAGAGGCGGTATGAGGGGCGGGAATGCTGAGGTTGAAGGGATGGGCGAGGGGGTATAATAGGTGGAGATGTGGCCGTGGTACTGGGGAGGGTAATAAACCGGAAGCGTCCCCCTTTTGGGAGATGAAGTGATGCAGGATGTGTTTGGGCGAGCGATCGGCTATTTGCGACTCTCGGTAACGAAGGAGTGTGAGAGCCGGTGCGTTTATTGTCGTCCTACCGAAAGCCCTGGATCTGCATCCGGGGCTCTGTCGGCTGGGGAGATCGAGAGCCTGGCGAGGCATTTGGTGGAGAAGCACGGGGTCCGTAAGGTGCGTCTGACGGGGGGGGAGCCGATGATCCGGGCGGACCTGATCGAGATCGTGCAGCGGCTGGGGAAGATCGATGGGCTGGAAGACCTGGCGATGACGACGAACGGGCTGACGCTGGCGGGGCAGGCGAAGGCACTGAAGGAGGCGGGGCTGAAGCGGGTGAATATCAGCCTGGATTCGTTGGATTCGGAGAAGTATCAGCGGATTACGGGGGTGGACGGGCTGGGGCGGGTGTTGAGGGGGATCGATGCTGCGGTGGCGGCGGGATTGGCGCCGGTGAAACTGAACACGGTGGTGGTGCGAGGGGAGAACGACCATGATGTGGCGGATCTGCTGCTGTTTGCGGTGGACCAGGGTTTGGAGATCCGGTTCATTGAACTGATGCCGATGGGGCCTTTGGCGGGGCAATGGGAGCAGCGGTATGTGCCGGAGAGCGAGATCCGGCAGCGTCTGGGGGATGTGGTGACGACATGGCGGCCGGGGGTGTCGGGGAGCCATGCTGCGCGGCGTTATCGTGTAGGGCTGCCGTACGGGCGGCGTGGGGTGGTGGGTTTCGTGACGGCGATGAGTTGCCCGTTTTGCGATTCGTGCAACCGCATTCGTATTGCCGCGGATGGGACGTATTACCCGTGCCTGATGGACCGTCCGGCGGGGAGTATTGTGG
Source organism: Planctomycetota bacterium (assembly GCA_026693085.1). Lineage (GTDB taxonomy): Bacteria > Planctomycetota > Phycisphaerae > Tepidisphaerales > Tepidisphaeraceae > JAPLNB01. The sequence continues at coordinate 10,860 of JAPLNB010000348.1, forward strand.
GAGCGCTTCGGCCGGTGTTTGAGCCGGATCTGTTGGATCGGTTGCTGGAAAAGGGGTTGGTGGGGAAGGAGCGAGAGCATCCGGGAACGGGGACGGCGGTGATGACGCACATTGGAGGATGAGGGGCGGCAAGCAGGCGCATCGTATCATGAAGCAGGACGGTAGCGGCTGCGTGGTGAGGCATCAGGCGTGTGTGAACGGCCCGCACCGACGGATTCAACAGCATCACTTCCGGCGAAACCAGAGCATGGTTCGAGCATTGCGGGTATGGGCGACACTGACCTGCAAAACGCTCAGAAGTAGGTGCTCTAATGTAGGCGTATAATGAGGCTAATAAAACAGTTATGTATATGGGGGGCAGATGGTCGGCATTGCGGGGCGTTGACTGGCTGGACAGGGCCGTTAAGTTTTTGTACGATAGTCATTGTCCAGAAGTGCCTACTGATGTATGGCGTATGGGTGGGCGTGGGACTAGATACTGCAAGGGGCTGCATGGAATCACTGGGTAGCAAACTACGTCGCAGGCGTTCGAAGCTGGGATTGACGCTGGATGAGTTGTCGGGGCGGACGGGGATATCGAAGCCCTATCTGTCGCTGATTGAGACGGGGCGGGTGTCGAACCCTCCGAGCGACGAGAAGTTAAGGCGGCTGGAGCAGGCGTTGGGGTTTACGCCTGGGGAGCTGGTGACGCAGGCGCATTTGCAGCGAACGCCGCGGGATGTGAGGGCGGTGCTGCAATCGCTGCTGGAGAAGGGGTTACGCGAGGAAGGCGCCAAAGCGCCAAAGCAGGATGCGGGGGATGGGCCGGATGTTGAAGGGGTGAAGCAGGGGGTAGATCTGGATGATGCATATCTATCGGGGGTGCTGCAGGATCTGGTGGAGAAATCAGCAGGCAACGTGGAACAGGTGACAACGAACGCGGTGCCGGTGATCAACAAGGTATCGGCGGGGTACCCGAAGGATTTCACGGACCTTGCGTATCCGCGTGGGGTGGCGGACGACTATGTGGCTTGTCCGGAGGTGAGCGATCCGGATGCGTTTGCGGCGAGGGTGCACGGGGACAGCATGATGCCCAAGTTCACGGAGGGGGACATAGTGATTTACTCGCCGGCGGCCAATCCGCGGAATGGGGATGACTGCTTTGTGCGGTTTGCAGACGGGCATACGACGTTCAAGCGGGTGTTTTTCGAGACGGACGAGAGCGGGACGGCGGTGTTGCGGTTGCAGCCGCGGAACGAGCGGTATCGGCCGCAAGTCGTGGCGTCGGAAGAAGTAAGCGGGCTATATCGGGCAGTGTACCGGTATCAAAGGATCGACGAAGAGTAGGGCGTGGCGACTCGAACTCTAGTTCTGGATTTCCAATCCAGGGTTAGGTCGCGCGGGGGGCTGGCGGTCTCTACGACAGGACGCCAAGCAGTATGTTGACAAAATGGGCGCTGCGCGATCGACCCAAATAAAGTTTTTTTTCTCGCATTTCCCTAGGGAAACGATCAGGGCGGTCGGCGGCGCTGCGCGCGCGGTTGTCTAAATGCGCAACAAGGGGGATAGGGTGGAGGGATGTGACGATGACGATGAACAAAAGCAGCGGGGCGGCGAAGGGCCAAAGGTAAGGAACCCCTTGCCCGGCGTACCGGGAGAGGGGACGTGTGGGAAAGATCGGAGAGGGAAAAGGAACGGTGGAGCGGGCTATGGCATACCAACTCGAAAAGCTGAAGGCGGCCAACGGATGCACGACGGTGAACGCGGAAGCGCTGCGAGGGAGGATTGAGCGATTAAGGGGCGCGGAGAGCACAAGGCTGAGGCGGCTGTGGGCGTACTACCGGAACCCGGTACGCAGCATTGGGCTAAGCAGCTCGGACAGTGGCTGCGACCGGCCATACCGGCAGGCGCAGGAATGGGGGATGCCGTCGCGGATCACGGGAATGCGCAACGGGCGGGAGCCGTTCGAGACGCAGGTCGTAGAGGGCGTGATGCGGAAAGAGGTGGTCATTGAGAACGACATCGGATGGCGTATCGACACGATGGTGGACTACCTGTTTGGCAAGCCGGTGGTGATTCGGTCGGCGGCGCCGGATGCGAAGAGGCGTGAGGTGATCGATCGGCTGGTGAGGGCGATGGTGACGCACAACGGGGGGCTGCTTTTCCTGCAGCAACTGGCGCTGATGGGGGCGGTGTACGGGGTTGTGGATGTGCTGGTGAAGCTGGACACGGAGGTTTTCTGCGGGGCCGGCTGGCCGAACGAGTCGGGGGACAGAGAGCAACTGCCGGGGCAGGGTGGGTGCGGCAGACAGGAGTTGGGTGAGCCACCGCTGGGAGCGGAAGCGGCGAGGATCGAGAGTTCGGGGGATGGGAAGGATGAAGGAGGCGGGGGAGCGAAGGGCGTGGAGCCCGCGTTGCCTGCGGAGCTGAATGCTTCGCTGGCCCAGGAGGCGGAAGTCGGGGAGTCTCCGAAGGCGGCGGACGATCTTGCCGAGACGGGCGCGAGGAAAGACTCGCTCGAAGCGCTGATCCAGCGCATCGCCCGGATGATTCGGCTGGAGATCGTGGAGTCGACGCGGGCCCTGCCCTTTCTATCGCAAGAGGACTATCGGATCGTGGAGGTGTATGGGCAGTGCTATGAGCTGCCGGTTGCCAGTTGCCAGTTGCCAGGGAAGAGCGTGCAAGGAACGGGCACGGGACGGTGGTGGGAGCGGTTGTGGCGGAAGGCAGGGCAACTGGCCGAGGCCGGCGCCGGGCAGATGGGGGTGACGCGGCCGGAACAGACGGTGGCCGTAACGGAGCTGATCACCCGCCAGCGGTGGCAGCGCTACGAGGGCGAGGAACTGGTCAGCGAGGGCAAGAATTCACTGGGCGAGATTCCGCTGGTGCACATTCAGAACACGGCGGTGCCGTTTGAATACTCGGGTGCCAGCGACGTGGAGCCGCTGCTGCCGCTGCAGGATGAACTGAACACGCGTCTGTCGGACCGGGCAAACCGGATCGCGCTGCAATCGTTTAAGATGTACCTGGGCAAGGGGATTGACGGGTTTACGGACCTGCCTGTGTCGCCGGGGCGGATGTGGACGACGGACAACACCGACGCAGAGGTGATCGAATTCGGGGGAAACACGGAAAGCCAGGCGGAGTCGCTGCATATTTCGGATCTGCGGGAAGCGATCGACAAGGCAAGCGGTGTTTCGCCGATTGCGGCGGGCGCGATCAAGGACCGGCTTGGCCGGCTGACGAGCGCCGCGGCACTGCGGGTGACGATGATGTCGCTGCTGGCCAAGACGGAGAAGAAGCGGACGACGTATGGGCTGGGGTTGCAACGCATGATCGAGCTGGCGTTGGCGTGGCTGGACCGCGCCGGGGTGTTCGCAACCGGGCCGGAGGAACGGCGTGTGGAACTGCACTGGCCGAGCCCGCTGCCGGACAACCAGATCGAGAAACTGGAGGAAGCGGAAGCGAAACTGCGGCTGGGCGTTCCAAAGGAGGTGGTGCTGCGGGAACTGGGATATTGAGAGGAGTAGAGTCTCGAGTGCTTAGTTCAGAAAGGGGTGATGCGATGGATGAGGTGAAGGTGGCAGTGGTGGAAGGACCGCCGCCGGCGGCACAGCCGGCCAAGCAGGAGCCGGATCCGAGCGGGCGGCTTCATGAGATGGCCCGGGAGCTGATGCGAACCCGGAACCGGCGGCTGCTGTTGGAGTACCTGCGGCTGAGACGAGCGGTGAGGTAGGCGGGAACTGGATGTAAGGGGACGTAGGCTCAGAGAGAGCGAACAGAGAACGAAAGGAGAAATGCGATGTCATTTACGGGGAAAGCAACATATTCGGCGGGCGCGACGTTGCCTGAGCAGGCGGAAGACGTGAGCGATCTGGTGGGGATTGTCTCGCCATACGAGACGCCGCTGCTTGATGCGCTGGGTGATCCGACGAGGCCGGCGCGAGCCACCTTGCATGAGTGGCTGGAGGACACGCTGCTGCCGAACACGGACGTGATCAATGACGCAACGTGGACCAACGCGACGACCGACACGACGTTTGTGGTGGCCAATGCCTCGCGTTTCCGCGTGGGCGACCAGATCCAGGCGGATCAGTCTGCGGAAGTCATGCTGGTGACGAACGTGGATACCGGAACGAATACGCTGACGGTGGTCCGAGCTTATGGCGGGACGACCGGTGCAGCGTTGGCGGACCAGAAGTTGATCCGCATTTTGGGCAACGCATCGCTGGAAGGCGACGACGCGTCTGCGGTGAGGTTCACTTCGCGATCACGCGTGTCGAACTACACGCAGATTTTTGCTTCGACAGTGGAAGTGAGTGGGTCAGAGTTGGCGGTGCGGCAGTTGGGGGTGGCCGACGAACTGGACTACCAGAAGCATCAGCGTTTGCGCGAGTTGATGCGCGACCTGGAGAACTGCGTGATCAACGGCATGGCGCCGACGGCGAACCAGCAGGGGTCGGCGACGGTGCGGCGAACGATGAAGGGGCTCTACGGGTGGATCAGCACGAACAGGTTCGCACCGGGCGTGAACGGATTCCCGTCGGGCACGACGCTCAGCGAAGAGCAGTTGAACCAGGCATTGCGCACGATCTGGCAGAGTGCCAGCGGGCAGGTGGACCTGATCGTGGTGAACGGCAAGCAGAAGCGGGCGATCAATGGGTTCATCGGGACCAGCCGTCGCTACGCGGCGGACACCGGGACGTACAAGGACATGGTCGGCGTGTACGAGAGCGACTACGGCGTATGCAAGGTCGTCCTGAGCCGCTGGGTGCCGCCGGGGAATGCGCTGTTGTTGGACAGCAGCCGGATCGAAGTGCTGCCGCTGGCCGGGCGTAATTTCCAGTACCGGAAACTGGCCACGGTAGGCGACCGCGAGTCGGGCCAGATCATCGGCGAGTACACACTGGAGCTCCGCAACGAGGCGGCGCATGGCATGATCAAGTACCTGGCGACCTAGCGCGCGGGATCTGGATCCTGGGATTGAGGCTACAGGCGGAGTCGAGCCGCGGAAGCGGCCAGACGCCAACGGGCGGGGGCGGCCGAGGAGAGGGGCCGCCCCCGTTTCTCTGACGGAGGATGACATGACATTCTGCACTGATGTGGATCTGCTGCACTGGGAGCCGAGCCTGTTTCGCGACGCGGTTTTCGCATCGCAGCAGTTGCTCAGCGGAACGGGAGACCTGAATGAAACGACATTCACACTGGTCAGTGGGTCGCTGGTAACGGCCCATGTGGCAGCGAACCAGGTGATCGTGCTCAGCGGCTCGTTGAGCGGGAGCTATCCGATTGTCAGCGTGAACAACGCGACGCAGCTCACGCTGAGCGTGCTGTATGACGGCTTGTTTCCGGATACGGGCTCAGCAACGCCGAGCCCAGCGGGAACGGCAGCGGCGCTGCCGTTTGCGGTCCGCACGTTCTGGCCACAGCGCAAGGTGGTGAGCGATTTGATGATGCGAGCGGCCGGGATTGATCTGGGATCGGTGATCACACCCGACGCGCAGATTGTGAACACCGAAGCGATGCGCCGGCCATGCGTGCTGGGGACGCTCCAGATGATCTACAATGCCTTGGCGGCTGCTGCCGAAACGCCGACCAACTTCCAGGTGAGGGCCGACCTGTACGAGCGGCTCTATCGCCGGGCGCTGAGTCAGGTGCGCGCCGAGGTAGATATGAACGGGGACGGGGCGGTGGACGTCTTGCGGCGGCTGAACGTGTTGGAACTGACGCGGGCATGATCTGCCTACGCCGCCGATGGATGAACCGGCGAGCGGATGACCAGGGAGGAGGCTCAGATGATCTGGGGTCTACTTGGCGAGACGATTCCGCTGGCCGAGCTGACGAATCTCGGGGCAGCGGGGCTGATGGGGGCGATGTGGCTGTGGGAACGCCGCGCGAGCCGAAAACGAGAGGAACAACTCGACGAGACTCACGAGCGAATCATGGCCGACCGCGTGCAGCTGGATCAGCTCATCGACGTGGTGCGGCAGAACGCCGAAGCGATGAGCCGGCTCAGCACGGCGCAGGAACAGTTGCTCCGGGAGCTTGATGAGAAAAAGGCGGGATAGCGAAAGCAGGGGGTTACCATGAAACGGGCCGTGATGCTGTTGGCGCTGCTGGCGAGCGGATGCAGCGCGTACACGGAAGCGCAGATGCGCCTGGTTCACCAGGCGCACCGCGGGGTTGAACTGTGCCGGGCAGCGCAGCGCGAGCGATCGCTGATTGTAGAGCAATTCCATCAACTGCAACGACAACGGATGGATGAGGCGTTCGATGTGGATGTTCGGGAGAACTCCACGCTCTTGGCCGACTGGGTCATCGAGCATCGCAAGGCATATGCAGCGGCGCTCGATGCACTGTCGCGGCAGGGAACAGCCAGCGCCGAGGCGCAGGCAGCGGCGGAACGGAATCTCGAGGCAGTCGAGCAGGCGCTGAACCGGGTTCTCTGGTTGCAGTCGGTGCAGTTGAAGCTGACCGAATGGGATGGCATGGCCAACCTGGAGATCCCACGGGAGAAAATCAGCAAGTGATGTGGAGAGATGAAATGACAAGACCAGACAAGAGGGGAGGCGAACATGCTATCGATAAGCCTGAAAGACCATGTGCAGAAAGTGGTGGCAGGTGAGTGGAAAGCGTTTGCCGAGCGGCATCCGCATCTGGCCGAGGTGATCGATCAGACACTGGTGGTGGAGCAGGCGATGGCCAGCTTGGCGGATGATCCGGAGTTCCGTGAGGCGATGGATGCGGCGACGGTGACCGGCCTGACGGCGGAGGTGATAGCGGAAGTTGTCGAGCGATTTGTGCAGGGATGGCTGAAGAAGCTGATCTGATCGCGGAAAACTCAAAGGCCATCAGGGGCTCAGGCGGGCGGCTTGCCGGGAATGACGGCTGGGCCGCCCGTCGCGTTTTTAGGCGGTCGTGCTTGACATTGGCATCCCGTTGCAGTCCTTTAGACGATTGGATTGGGTCCGGCGGGGCAATGTTGCAGGGAGGAGTTCATGTCGCGCTCGCTCTACGCACGTCTTGTGCAGCGATACGGATCGAGACCCGATGCGGCCAGCCGCCGCGAGGTTCTGAAACTGGCGGCGGTGGCATCGGCCGGGTTGTTAATCGGCGGCTGCGCGGCCGGAGTGGCTGGACTGTTCAAAAAACGAGTGGGCAAGCGAGTGATCATCGTCGGCGGCGGATTTGCCGGGCTGGCGTGTGCTCACGAGTTGCATGAGGCGGGTTACGATGTCAATCTGTTCGAGGCCCGCCGGCGCGTGGGGGGGCGCGTGGTGAGCCTGACAGATTTCGTGCAGGGGAAGGTTGTTGAGGGAGGCGGCGAACTGATCGGGGCGAATCATCCCACCTGGATGGCGTACAAGGATCGGTTCAAGCTTGAACTGCTCGAACTGCCCGAAAACGGGAGCCTCAGCGGGCCGGTCGTTATCGAAGGAAAACCGCTGGATGAGAAACAGGCAAGGGCATTGACGGAGGAAATGGACGCGGCGCTGCGGCGGATGATCGACGATGCGCGGAAGGTGAACGCAGATGAACCCTGGAGGAGCGAAGACGCGGGCAAGCTTGACCTGCGGACGGTGGGCGATTGGGTTGCCTCGCTGGATGCGTCGCGGCTGTGCAAGCGCGCCGTCATCGCCGACCTGGAAGCCGATGCAGGCGTGGCCGTTGCGAGGCAGAGCTATCTGGCAAAACTGACGCAGGTCAAAGGCGGTGGCTTGGAGAAATATTGGGAGCAAAGCTGGCGGTATCGCTGCAAGGGAGGCAATCAGGAACTGGCGGTGCGATTGGCCAGATCGATCGGCATGCTGCGACTGAAACTGGGAACGCCAGCGGTGGCGATCCACGCGACGAACACCGTGGTTCACGTGTCAACGGCGGACGGGAAGACCTATGAGGCCGACGATGTCGTATTGGCGATCGCGCCAAGCGCCTGGCCGAAGATCCAGATCTACCCCGAGCTGCCGGCGGTGTTGCGAGTGCAGATGGGTGCCGCCGTGAAATACCTGATGGCGATGAAAGGCAGGTTCCCCAACCCGGCAGGGTTCGCGGTGGGTGGGTTTACCGACGGCGCCGTCAGCAGAACATGGGACGGCACGGCCGGCCAAGGTGAAGGAGAAGCAGCCTTGGTCGCATACTCGGCCGGACCAGCGGCAGAGGGGATGCGGAAACATGAGCCGGAGTTGCGGGACGCGGCGTATCTGGCCGAGCTCCAAAAACTGTATCCGGACATCGGCAGGCAATACAAGGCATCGCGGTTCATGGATTGGCCGGCCGACCCATGGACCCGGGCGGGGATTTCGTTTCCAGGTCCCGGCGACGTTATGACCACAGGGCCGCTGCTGCGCAAGGGACACGGACAGATCCATTTCGCCGGTGAGCATGCATGCTATAAGTTCGCCGGATCGATGGAGGGAGCGCTCAACAGCGGCGTGTCGCTGGCCAAGCGCCTCGCGGTGCGCGACGGCGTGCTGGAGGTATAGCCATTGGAGCCGCCGACTCAAATCGATGCACGCAGACCCAATGCACCGCCAGGTGAGTTCGCGTCACGCCGGCGGACCTATGATATGACGCGAGGCGCGGGTTAATCTGGCGCCGCGATGATATGGCCGAGATTGTACTGACCACCCTCAATGTCAAGTACGCGCACGCCGCGTTTGGCTTGCGCTATCTGATGGCGAACCTCGGCGCGCTGCGCGAGCGAGCGCGGATCATGGAGTTTGATGTCAATCAGCGGCCGGTGGATGTGCTCGAAGCCATTCTGGCGGAGAACCCGCGGATCGTGGGAGTGGGGGTGTACATCTGGAACGTGAGCCAGGCGACGGAGCTTGTCGCGATGCTCAAGCGGGTTTCGCCGCAAACCATTGTCGTGCTCGGCGGTCCGGAAGTGAGTTACGAGGCGGATCAACAGGAAATCGTCCGTCAGGCGGACTACGTGATCAGCGGTGAGGCCGACCTGGCGTTTGCCTCGCTGTGTGAAAAGATTCTGAACGGCCAGCAACTGCCGCACAAATTGATGTCGGCAGAGTTGCCGGACTTGGCGAAGACCGCACTGCCGTACGACCTGTATGATCAGCGCGATATCCGACAACGGGTGATCTATGTCGAAGCATCTCGCGGCTGTCCGTTCGGATGCGAGTTCTGCCTGTCTTCGCTCGATGCAGCGGTGCGAAATGTGCCGCTGGAAACGTTCCTGACCCACATGCAGCATCTGCTCGATCGGGGCGTGACGCATTTCAAGTTCGTCGACCGGACGTTCAACCTGAACATCAACACCGCCCGCGCAATTCTCGAGTTTTTCCGTGATCGCTATCAGCCGCCGCTGTTTCTGCATTTCGAGATGATCCCGGACCGGTTGCCGGACGGGCTGCGCCAGACCATCAAGCAGTTCCCTGCCGGCGCACTGCAACTCGAAGTGGGCGTGCAGACGTTCAATGAAGAAGTTGCCCGGCGAATCAAACGGCGGCAGGACAATGAGAAAGTCGAGCAGAACCTCCGGTTTCTCCGCGACCAGACGGGGGTACACGTGCACTCCGACCTGATCGTCGGCCTGCCCGGCGAAGACATCGATAGCTTCGCGGCCGGGTTTGATCGGCTCATTGGCCTCGGGCCGCAGGAGATCCAGGTGGGAATCCTCAAACGCCTGCGCGGAACGCCGATCGCGCGACACACCGAAGAGTGGCAAATGGTGTATTCGCCATGCCCGCCGTACGAACTGCTGCAGACAAAGGTGACCAACTTCGCAACGATGCAGCGGCTGCGGCGGTTCGCTCGCTACTGGGACCTGGTCGGCAACAGCGGCAATTTCGTGCAGACGCTGCCGCTCTTGTGGCAGGGAACCTCGCCGTTCTGGTCTTTCATGGGGTTCTGCGATTGGTTGTTCGAGCGAGTCGGGCGAACCCATGCGATCGCACTGGAGACGCTGGCTGAACGCCTGTTCGAATACCTGTGCGACGCGCTGCAACGCCAGCGGCAAACCGTCGCGGAAACGATCTGGCGCGACTACCAGCGTGGCGGACGCCGCGAAATGCCCACGTTCCTGCGCGAACAGTCGCCTCAAAAGAAGGCTGCCGCCGCCGTACGCACCGCAACGCTGCGCCGCCAGGGCAGACACCTGGGCTGATACAATCCTCGATTCACAGCAACTCACCCATGAGATTCACCGCAAGCCGCTGTCGATGATGTTCTGGATGATCTGCTCAACAGTCGCGATCTTCCGCTCGATGGTGGGATACGCATCGACACAATAGAAGTGAGCATGATGAGACCACAGCTCCCGCAATTGCTGGCCGAGTGCGATGGCGACGGGTGCCGCCTCGTCCCGAGCCGAATTCGATGCCCCGCCGTCGTACGCGCCGATGGCGGCACTGGTCTGCAGCCAAATCACGGCATCGTAGCGAGCGCACTCAGCATTCAGCGCAGTGCCGAGTTCCCTCCAATAGTCCTCCGGCCCATCTGGCCAATAGGCGGCTCCGTCAACCGTCCCGCGGTCCAGCAACAGCGTCAATCCCGGAGCCGACGCCGACGCCGCTTCATCCTGCTCGAGCTGCAGACGATAGATCTGCCGCTGCACGTCACGGCGGCCGGCGACGTCGAGTTGGCTCCAACGTTTCCTCAGCCGCTGGTAAACCAGCGTCGCTGCCTCGGGAACCACCGCGAAGCGATCCGGGCATCCAGCCGCCAGGCGCGTGGCAACCACCGTCTTCCCCGCACCCGGACCACCTGTCAACACGATGCGCCGTATACGGTTCATCAAAGGCTATACTGCAGCGATACGCCCATCCAGATCTGGACCCCCACTGCGATCGCCAGCAACGCCATGCCGATGATCGTGATCCACTTCAGCCGCCGGCTGAAGCGTGTCACCAGCGACAGAATCAACGAGAGCAGGACGATTACGATCGCCAGCAACGCGTGGATCAACATCCGCGTCTGCTCGGCTGTCATGTCCGTCCGTCCGGTGGCCGACGTGGCCTTGTTGAAAAGCTCCCGCATCTGCGGCAGCCACCAGCTCAGTCCTTCAGTGGTCCACAACCCCGCCACGCCAGCCAGCAACGCCAAAATCCACGCGATCAACCAGAACCGCGCCGGAAACAGCGGAGCCGCCGCCGCCGAGATCGCATCAGTCTCCGGCGGCGGTACATCAAATTCCAACGACGGCCGCTGCGACCCGACCGTCAGCGGGGAAAGTTCGGGCGGCACTTCGCTGAGGCCTGGCTCCTGCGCCCAGCGGCGGAACGTCATCCCAATCGCGCCCGCCGCCACCAACAGCGTCAGACCGATCAGCAGCAAATGCACTTGCGCCGGATCAACCTTGATTGGCATCGACCATGGGTTCGTGGTCGCTACCAACCCACCGCTCATCCGAGGCTCCGCCGCCACGCCCAACAGGTAAACGGCTTCGCCGCTGAACCACGCACCCACCGCCGCACCCCCCAGCGCCACCAGCAACGCCGCCAGAATCGGCCAGCGAAGCTTCGCTCGCGTAGCATCCGAAGAACCCACCCACGTGATCGCCGCCAGCAAAAACAGCCCCACCGCGCAACTCATCAGCCAGATGTGCATGCGCATGTAATACCACTGCTGCGGCCCCCAACTGCTGGCTTTGACCAGATCCTGCCAAGTCTCGCCCGACGCCCTGCCGCTGCGATGAACCAGGTCGTAGAACGCGTAGATTCCCGTCGTCGCCGCCGGCAATGCCGACAACGCCCCCAGCAGGATCATCCATCGCCCGGCGTCGCGAACGCTGCTCCGCTCCCAGAGAAAACTGAACAGCTCGATGAGGATCCCCACCACCAGCAGCCCCAGCGGTAAATGGATGAACAGGACGTGCCAGTTCGGATGAATCAGTACATTGTTCACGATAGCTCCAGTGCGTTAGATCGGTAAGTCCATTGGAAGTCCGCAGCCGCAGATTGTCAATATTCTATGTTCCCTGACCAGCCCCGCTTCCGCCCCTGTTCCCCGCCCGCGGCCCTGCCCCTATAATCACCACCCGCGATGTTGATCAAGGTAAATGGCCAAGACAAAGAGGTACCCGAAGGCTCCAATATCTTAAGCCTTCTCGATGCCTTCAAACTCACGCCGGACAAGGTCGCCGTCGAACTGAATCGCCGCCTGGTCAAGACGGCCCTCTACGGCAACGCCCTCGAGAGCGGCGATCAAGTGGAGATCGTCACCTTCGTCGGCGGCGGCTAAGAACTCCCAGGTTCAGACTCAGGATTTCAGATGGATGTACTACGCATCGGCAAATTCGAAGTGACCAACCGCCTGTTCGTCGGCACCGGCAAATATGCCACCCACGAACTCATGCAACAAGCCCTCGCCGCCAGCGCCTGCCAGGTTGTCACCGTCGCGGTCCGCCGCGAACGACTCGTGGACAAAGAAGGCCGCTCCCTCCTCGATTTCCTCGACCTCAGCAAATACATCATCCTGCCCAACACGGCCGGCTGCTTCACCGCCGACGACGCCATCCGCGTATCGCTGCTCGGCCGCGACCTCCTGGAGAAGCAAGGCAACAAAGGCGCCGGCTGGGTCAAGCTCGAAGTCCTCGGCGACAAAAAAACCCTCCTCCCCGACCCCGTCGGAACCCTCGAAGCAACCAAAGAACTCGTCAAAGAAGGCTTCACCGTTCTCGCCTACACCAGCGACGACCCCCGCTCCGCCGTCCGCATCAAAGAAGCCGGCGCCGCCAGTGTCATGCCCGCCGGCTCTCCGATCGGCTCCGGCCAGGGCATCCTCAACCCCCTCAACATTTCCCTCTGCCTCGAATTGCTCAAGGAAAACGACCGCGGCTTCCCCGTCATCGTCGACGCCGGCGTCGGCACCGCCTCCGACGTCACCATCGCCATGGAGATCGGCGCCGACGGCGTCCTGCTCAACACCGGCATCGCCCACGCAAAAGACCCCGCGAAAATGGCCACCGCCATGCGCCACGCCCTCGATGCCGGCCGCCTTGCCTACCAATCCGGCCGAATCCCCAAGAAACGCTACGCCACCGCCTCCAGCCCCTTCGAAGGCGTCATCAGCTACATCCCCGGCGAATGAACCTACTCTGGACCCAACTTGCCACCGCCGCGGGTCTGAGCCTCAGCGAGTCTCAACATGCCCTCTTTGATCGCTACCTCGACCTCCTCCTCGAGGCCAACAAGACGATGAACCTGACGCGGATCGAAGACCGCGCCGCCGCCGAGATCCTCCACATCGCCGACGCCCTCACGCTCCTCCCGTACCTTCCTCAATATCCCCATCGCCTCGCCGACGTCGGCAGCGGCGGCGGCGTCCCCGGCATCCCCCTGGCCATCGCCCGCCCCGACGCCCAGGTTTTCCTCCTCGAATCCACCAAGAAAAAAGCCGCTTTCCTCGAGCGAACCGCCACCGCCCTCAATCTCTCGAATGTCCGCGTCCTCCCCGATCGCGCCGAATCCATCGCCCACAGCGACCTGCGCGAATCCTTCGACATCGTCACCGCCCGCGCCGTCGGCGCCATGAACATCCTCGTCGAATGGTGCCTCCCCCTGCTCAAAAAAGGCGGCAAACTCCTCGCCATGAAAGGCGCCAGAATCACCGAAGAACTTCCCGCGGCCGACAATGCCATCCGCTTGCTCAACGGCGGACCACCCATCACCCACCCCGTTCAACTCCCAGGCACCGAAAACCACGCCATCGTCGAAGTTCCCAAACTCGGCCGAACCGACCCCCGCTACCCCCGCCCGCCCAGTCAGGCGAAAAAGAAGCCCTTGTGATACGATCCACAGGCGCATGCCGACGACCGACCCATCCTCCGCGCCCGTCAGCTACAGCGTTCTGTCGCCCAAGAGCAGGATCGTCTATGAAGAAGATGCGCAAGGTGTGAGAATCAC
>JAPLNB010000349.1 GCA_026693085.1 Planctomycetota bacterium
AAAGAGCCAAGTCGGGTCCGCTGAAGACCCGCCGAAAAGACTCTGCCCCCCCGAATGGCCTGATCGCCGCTTCTGCCGACCTCCCCCTGACCCCGGCCAACCGACTATCTCCGCCCCCGAACAATTCCAGCCATTTTTTACTTGACATGGCCACTCTTCTGTGGTATAATACCTCCGTGGCAGGCCGGACGCGGTCCCCCTGCCGGGTCGGGGGGCAAATCCCCTCTGCCAGGCTCTTTGACAATTTCATTCCGCACCGCCTCAGCCCCAATCGCCCGATCATATGCACGACGGTCGCTATGTGTCGGTTTTGGTCGTTTTCGGTCGTTTTCGGTCGTTTTTGGTCGCTTTTGGTCACTTTGTGGTCGGTTTTGGTCGGTTCTGCACGGTTCTATCAAACAGAAAACCACTCAACCCCCCTTTCCAGCTCATCTTATGCTTTTACCCCCCCCTCCGCCAAACTCTTTTCCCCCTCCCATCGCCGGATATTGCCTCCAAACACTTCCCGTCACCCCATCCATACCCCCGCTTCCCTCCCAACAAAACGAACCCATTTCCCGCCCATTCCCCCCATCCCGCCAAACCCCTTCCCCCGACTTCCCATTCGAAAATCGACCTTCGAAAATCGAAAATCCCCCCACCAGGGGCTCCACGGGGCTTTCAAAACCCGGAGAAAGCGGACCGTCCCGAATGGCACTTCCCGAAGCCGTAACTGCGCGCGGTACCTGCGGGTACACAAGAGCTTCTGACACGGAGCCGACCCAGCAGTTCGGCCACTGCACCAGCGCGCAAAGCGGTTTCCGGAATGCCGATCACAAAGGGTTGGCGGCGGGTTCTCTGTCTCAAGGTGCAGATCACCTGCGTTCTGTGACGCTGGGGGCAGCGCCCGTATTCTGCGTCGTCGGTGTTGCGGGCTGCGTCTGTGGGGGCTTCTTGCGCAACAGCGCCGGCTCGATCCAGTTGAAACGGTCCTGCGTATCGTTGGCTTGGCCGTAATCGACCTCGAGCCTGAGCATCTTGGCATCTTTGGGCAGATCGAGCACGAGAACCGGCGACAGCAGGTCGGCGGTGAAAGACGGCTGTTCATGCACCGTCTTGCCGTCGATCTTGATGCGGACGGCTACGTTGGCGTACTGGCGCTTTTCGTCCTGGGCGATGGCGTATTGCGTTCGAAATGCCTCATAGGAGCCGTCGAGGGCATAGTCGATGCGCGAGTAGGCATGCACGCCGATGCCACGGGCGTAGATTCGATCGCCGAACTGGATGGGCTTGCCGCCGACGGTGCTGTCCATGCGCGTCGGCCAGATTGTGCCGCCGAAGTAGGGAACCTGAACGATCGCCTGCGGTGTGCCAGAGGAGAGCCAACTCACGGGGCCATTGAGCTGCTCGATTCCGGCGGCTGCGACCATGGCCACTTCGCGTTTGGAGCCATCTGGCAGGACAAGTGTGATCTTCTGGTCATCAGCCTCGAGGGAGGCGGCACTGATGAGCGAATCGTCGTTGAGGCGGATACGGAAGCCTCGATCGGTTCTCACGGCCGGCTTGGCCGCCAGGGCAAACTGGATCCAATTCACCGAATCGAGCGGAATCTCGGTCGGGGCGGCGGCCTGGACGATCACTCTTGATTCGGAGATGTCGGTGACGATTCCCTTGGTGGTGTCGCCGTTGCTCAGGAGGATCTTGTCTTCCGTCGGCGGCTGATCGAGGTTCTCGATGCTGCTGCCATACCGGATAAGGGCGCGGATCTGCTTCAGCGGGACCGTCAGGTCGCCTATTGAGGGGCTATGCCAAGTCACCTGTTCATCCTTGGCGCTGACGGGATGGCCGGTGAGTCGATCGCCGTTGAGGAGGATCAACGTGAGGTTAGCGCCAGGCGAGCGAGCCTGGGATGTCCGGTCGATCTGGAGGAACGAGTCGAACGAAATCGTGATCGGCTGAGCGGCGTTCACCGGCACGACGCGTACGCCGGTCGGGCCGATCTGCTGAAGCGATACGGGCTGTTGTTGCACGTCGGCAGTCATCAGCACCCAGCCGGCGTCGGCGACGGCGTGTGGGATGAGAAACGCAAGCCAGAGCAGGCAGAATGCGTAGGCCAAAAGGCGGTTCATTGCAGTAGTGTATCCTCAATTCACGCGGGATGATGCCCCTGATCTGCTCGCCCTGGGCGCGGTTTCTGGATAATCGTTCGTGCTGGTTCCGTTCTAATTGCCCGGGCCTTTGCCGTGGAAGACCGGGAGATAGCGGTTGGGCATCTGAAGGATGATCAGCGCCATGGCGGTGGCGTAATCCTCGCCGGCCTCGCCGTTCCAGGCTCCGGTGGTCTTGTTCTGGCGGGTAATGAGCTGATCGCGGATGACGGGGTAATAGGTTGCCCAGTAATCGCCGCCAGCGAGGAACATCGCTTGGCAACAGTAGTAGTGGCCATAGAAATAGAAGCTGCCCATGTCACCGCCGAAGCGGTCGCCAAGGCCGCGCCCGGCGCCCGATTGTTTGAGGTAATCGAGGCCGCGTTTGAGGTCATTGCCTTCGAAGATGCCGGCGTAATAGAGCGACGCAACGCCGGCGGCCGAGCGGGGGAAGGCGGAGCCGGAGCCCGGGTTGGCCTGGTAGTTGAAGCCGCCATCGGTGTTCTGGCAACTGCGTACATACTTGACCGCCATCTCGATGACGGTTTTTGTGACCTTAATGCCGGCATCGCGAGCGGCGCGAAGGGCCATGATTTCGGTGATGGTGACCGAGATGTCGGCGTCCATGGGGACGGGAGAATAGCGCCAGCCGCCTTCGGAATTCTGGGTCTTTTCGATGAGTCGAACGGCTTTCTGGAGTCTTTCCTTCACGTCCTCATCGCCGGTCATGCCATAGACTTCGCCGAGGAAGAGGGTGGCAAAGCCATGGCCATACATGACGCCGTGGGAGTTGTCGGAGCTGATCAGTCCGGACTCCTGGGTGCTGTTCATGATGAATTCGAGGCACCGTTGGACGTTTTGGCCGTATTTGCTGCGGTTGGGCAGGCTGCCGGACGACATGAACGCCAGGCCGGCCAGCGCCGTGATGCCCGAGTGGCCGCCGGAACCGCCGTAGTTGCTGCCGAAGCCGCCGTTGCGTTGCTGGCGCGATGCGAGGTACGCCAGGCCTTTTTCGACGGCCTCCTGCTG
This sequence comes from Planctomycetota bacterium, assembly GCA_026693085.1. GTDB lineage: Bacteria > Planctomycetota > Phycisphaerae > Tepidisphaerales > Tepidisphaeraceae > JAPLNB01. The sequence goes on from JAPLNB010000349.1 coordinate 3,156, forward strand.
TTTCGGCGTGATTTCGTCGCCGCGGACCTGATTAGGCACGTCGGCGATGTTGGCGTCGCGCTTGGCGGTGCTCTGGGCGGTGGCGACGTAAGCCGATGAGCCAGCGAGGATGATGCATAAGGCGATGTTTCCCAGACGCGTGGGTCTTCTCATAGGCGTAACTCCGCATTGCGGTGTGGCCGGGGTCGGTCGTCACAACCTGACACTCCCGGGCGTGGCGCATTGTCAATTGGCAATTAAAAACTGACCCTTGACAATTCTCCGTTATTTCACCATTCTGGCCTTCGCCCTCACTTGCTTCAGCCGCCGGGGCCTTTGCCGTGGAAGACGGGCAGGTAGCGGTTGGGCATCTGAAGGATGATCAAAGCCATGGCGGTGCCGTAATCCTCGCCGGCCTCGCCACTCCATGCGCCGGTGGCCTTGTTCTGCCGGGCGATCAGGTGGTCGCGGATGGCGGGGTAGTAGGTTGCCCAGTAATCGCCGCCGGCAAGGAACATGGCCTGGCAGGCGTAGTAATGGCCATAGAAATAGTAGCCTTCGTGCTCGGCCGTAGCGGGCGCGGCAGCATGTTGTTTCAGATACGCAAGCCCTCGCTTGAGCTCGTTGCCTTCGAATACGCCGGCGTAGTAGAGGGACGCAACGCCGGCGGCGGAGCGGGCGAAACCCGAGCCGGAGCCGTGGGCAGTATAGCTGAATCCACCGTCGGCGTTCTGGCAGTTGCGAACGTAGGTGATGGCGGCATCGATAACGCTTTTCTCGACCTTGATCCCGGCATCGCGAGCCGCGCGCAGACCCATGATCTCGGCGATGGTGACGGAGATGTCGGCGTCGGCGGAGATTGGCTGGTAGCGCCAGCCGCCTTCGCGGCTCTGCGCTCGCTGCATCAGTTTGACGGCTTTTTGCAGTCTCTCCTTGACGTCCTCGTCCTTGTTCATGCCATAGATCTCGCCGAGGAAGAGCGTCGCGAAACCGTGGCCGTACATCGGGCCGCTGGTTGTGTCGGAGGTGATCAGGCCGGATTCCTGGCAACTGGCCATCACGAAATCGAGGCACTTCTGGACGTTCTGGCCGTACTGCCCGCGACCGGGGAGGTTGCCGGCGGACATGAACGCAAGGCCGGCCAAGGCAGTGATGCCGGCGTGTCCTTGTGCGCCGTAGCCGGCGAAGCTGCCGTCGCGGCGCTGGCGTGTGGCGAGGAAAGCGAGGCCTTTTTCGACCGTCGCGCGCTGGGCGGAGGTGATTTCGTTGCCGATGACCTGATTCGGCCGAGAACTCATCGTGCCGTCAACCATGCGCGCTGCCGCTCCGGCCATCTGAGCGATTGCGAGGCTCAGCAGCAGGAGACCGGGTCCGATTCGCCCGAGCAATCTCATAATCACCAGCCCTGGTCTTTGTTCATCACCACGGATCGGTCTTACCTCTGTTCCGATCCCTTCTTGCCCATCGCCTCATAGTAATCGTCCGTTATCTTCTTGTACTTGGCGATGACGGTTTCGTGGGTGCCTTCAATCACTGCCTGCCGATCTCGCGGCGTGAGGTGGCCCCACTCCGAAGCGGTCTCGCGGATGTCCTTGGAGGTATCAGCGGTGTTGTTGCCGCCGGCCGAAAGCTTTTCGGAATTGGCCGGAGTGGTGCTCTGGTTCGGCTGCGACTCGCCCTTCTCCTGGGCGCCGTTGTTCTGGGGCTTCATTGCCTGCTGCGGCTGGCCTTTGCCTGATCCGGGCTTGGCCTGCGCCTGCTGCTGGCGGGCAAGCTGGATCAGGTTGTCCAGGTTCATCACGATCCGCTCCTGGATCTTCTGAGTTGTCTTGCCTGGATCGTTGTCTAGCGCCAACCGCTGGCGTGACCGCGCCATCCGCTGGCCGGCCATCTTGACGTCGTTGGCTGCTTGATCGTCACTGGACTTGGCGCCGCGCAGCCATTCATCCAATTCCTGATTCTCGATTTGGGCGTTGCTGGCCTCTTCAGGCAGACGGTCCTTGGGGTCGGGCTCGGCGTCGAGCTTCAGTTTGCCTTCCGAAGCCTTCTGAATGAGCTGATCGAGCAGGCCGCGCATCTCACCCTGGCGGCCGCCGAGCGTCAGGAGCTTTTGCTTGTCCTTCTCCGCCAGTGCATCGATGGTTTTGGTGGATTTGTTGACCGCGAGCTGCAATTCCTTCAGCAGCCGCAGCTCGACCTCGGTGGGCAGCTTGGCCTTGGCCGCCCCACCGCCGCCGCCGCCACCGCCGGGCGGCTGATTGAACTCCTTCTGCTCGGGTTTTACCGCCAGGTTCCGGATCATTGCATCGAGCTGCTCGACGATTCGCGTCTGCTCGGCCTGCGTGGGCTTGCCGGTCTTGCTATTGCCCAGATCACCCTTCACCTCGTTCATCGAGCTGACGACGTCCTGGTTGGCCCAGACATAGACGATGCTCCCGAGTTTTGAGAGGTCTTCATCCAGCGCTTTGGCGCGATCCGAAAGAGAACCCTGATCTCCGGGAAGCTTGCCGAGGCGGACCGCTTCCTCGCGGCGGAGCGTGCCATCGGGCAGGCGCTGCGAAGCATCGATTCGGGTCGTCTCGGTGTTGATCTTCTCCTGATCGGCCTTGATCTTTTCGTAGGCTTGGCGGAGCGTTTCCTTGTCAGCCTCTTCCTGCTGCTTGGCCACCTCGGCAGCGGCTTCGTCGGTCTTCTGCCTGGCCTCGTCCAGCGCCGCCAATGCCCGGACCTGCGACGGATCGTACGCCGCGGGCAGATTGGGCTCGCGGATGCTGACGATGGCGCGTTCCATGAAACCGGCGGCCTTGGTCAGCGCGGTGGCGATCTCAGCGCCGCCTTTCCTGGTTTCCTCGGCGGTTTTCGAGACGTCGCGCGTGTTCCGCTCGGTCTGGGCCTGGGAATTGCCAAGTTGCGGCGGCTCGGGCTTGGCTGGCATCTTATCTGTTGCTCGCTCGGCCTTGGCGACCAACTCGTCGGTGATCAGTTTCAGCGCGTCGGGAAGGTTCTGAATCCGCAAATTGTCGATGTTGTGGCCGGCTTGGCGGCGGACCAGGTTGGCAATCAGCTCCTGGAGCTTGGCCAGCTCCTTTGAGAGCTGCTCAAGCTTGCGGCGTTCGGCTTCGCGCAGCGTATTGAGCATCATTTGCAGGCCGATCTCCGCCTGCTTCTGCTTGGCCTGTGCCTGCGCCTGCTGGTTCTGCTGGGCGGCCTGCGAGGCCTGGCTCTGATTGGAAGAGACCTGCTGCTGCTGAGATTGCTGCGAGGCCTGTTTCATCGCATTCGACGAAGCGGGGTCATTCTTCTGCGTCTGATCGGCCGCCTTGGCCAGGTCCTTGGTCAGTTTTTCGGTGTTCTCGGCGGCCTTCTTCTGCTCGTTGGCGACATTCTCCAGGTTCCTCTTCTGCTCCGCCGTCAACTCCTCGGGCTTCTTGCCGAGCGTTTGCTTGCCAGCCTCGGCCAACTTCCTGGACAACTCCCGCTGCTGTTCCAGCGCTTCGCGAACCTTCTGGAGCATCGTCTCGAATGTGCCGAGGTTCCCCATTTTCTCCATGGCTTTGGCAAGCTGTTCGGAGGCCTGTTGCTGCCGGGTCTCGCTGCCTTGGAGAGACTCGCTTCGCTGCTCGGCTTGTTGTTTTGCGTCCTGCTTCGGGTCAGGCGTCTGGCCGGCTTCGGAGAGCTTTTTTGAGGCCTCGCTCATCGGCTTTTCAGCGGTGTCATTGAGCGTGGATCGCACGTCCTTGGCGATGTCTTTAAGCTCAGCGCTGGTCGAACGGTTCTCCTCCAGCCGCCGTTCCTGCGCGGCCATCTGCGCAGCGAGTTGTTTGGTCTGCGAAGCAAGAGTGCTCTGTTGGTCCGTCAGTCGCAAAAGGGCAGTCCGGTCGCCGGCGTCGAGCCTTGGTTTGTTGCGGGTGTCCTGCCGCAGCGCCTGCGTCTCCTGCCGGTTGCGGGTCTGGGCGGCCTGGACAGGGCGCACCTTCTGGGCGATCGCCCGAATTGCATCGGTCACCTGCGTCGCGAGCATTTCCTCGCTGATGATGTTGATTTTGAGCCGGCCGCTGAACTGCGGGTCGTGCAGCTTGCCGCCAAGGTCGTAGTTGTCAGTCACGCGGACACAGTACTCCAGCACGTCGCCAGCCTTGAGGCTCGCGCCCTGAAGCTGGGAGAGTTCCCAGTCGAACTTGACGCGAAAACGCCGGCGATCGCCGCTGCTGTCCACCCTGGAAGCGCCGGTGAGGGGGATCTCCCAGTGCTGGTTGTCGGCCCTCCGATCGACAACCAACGTCATGGTCTTGATGTCGAAATCATCCTCGGCCATGGCTTCGAGCTTCACCACGGCCACGGCTGTGCGATCCTCGTTTCGGGTGGGGTTTTCGATGATGACGGCGGGGTTCTGGTCGGGGCGAACGACAATTTCGTACTCCTCGAGGCCGGGGTTCTCGAAGTAATCGCCGTCCATCGCGCGGATGCGGAATCGCAGCGTCTGTTCGGCGGTCCAGCGGCCGATGACGGTGCCGGCTGAGGCCACGGCCCAGGTGATCTGCGGCGATTTCGTCTCCGCCTTGACCATTTCCAGCATGACCGGCTTATCGGCGGCCAGCGGCTTGTTGAATGTCACCTGAAGTTCCAGCACCGACCCCGCCGTCACGACCGCGGGCGTCTCGCCAAGGTTCACCGTGATCGGCTCCATCTTCGCATACGCTGGCGGCATCACCTTCAGGTTCACATTGCGGATCGCCAGCCGCTGGACGACGTTCACCGTACACGGGTCGGTGGCATCATCGCCGGCCTTCATCCAGACGGTCATCGCGTTGCCCTTGGCATCGACAAACACGCTGTAGGTGCCGTCGGCGTTGCGGGCCATGAGCTGTTCCTGGGTGCGGCCGTTGTCGTACCTGTAGAAAACGATCGCTTTGAGGTTCGCGCGGTCCCCTTTGGCCAGACGCATCTTCAGGTCGAACCGCTGGCCCGCGGCGATCTTGGCGGGCACGCCCTTCATCACGTCGATCTGCACGCGCTTGGGCCAGTTGGCGCCGTTGACGATCATCAGGCGAGACATCGCGATCCGCGCGAGGTCCAGGTAGCTCATGGCGAGCACGACGGCCAACACCACGGCGGCGAGGCCCAAACCGAGCGAATAAAGGACCGGGCGGAACAGCAGGGCGCTGTTCAGATCGACCGCAACAGCGAGCTGCTGCGCTTCGCCGACCACACGCTGTTTCATAACCGGCGAGCCCGGCAGGTCCGTCTTCACAAAATCGATCGTGCTGCGCAGGCGGTCATCAAACTGCGGGAATGCATTCTCCAATCGTCCCGCCACATCCCCCAGCGACAGCCTTGAAAGCAACGCCCGGCCGACATACTTCCACGCGGCATACCCGACCCCCCCTACCGCTGCCAGCACAAAGACCATTCGCGGCCACTTCGGCAGGTTCAGCAGATAGTCCAGCACGGCGACAGCCATCGCCGCGCCGACGGTCAGCGCCACCACCACGCCGAGCCCAAACAGCACGCTCAGCACCCGCACCTTCCGCCGAACCCCCACAAGCAGATCCAGCAACGCCGGATGGGTTTCATAGGATAGTACTGTACGGGACATGGCAGCACCTCGTGATTCGTTATTTGTTACTTGTTATCGGTTATTCGCGGCAGCTTGTGGGCAACGCACGGCCTGCGAATAACAAATAACAAGTAACAAACAACACCTATAACATCCCACACGCCTTACGCAACACCCACTCCAGGGTGATCAGGGTCACAAAAATCCCCATCGCCAAGGGGGCATTCCACAACGGGTCGTTCGTGTACACTGGCACGGTCATGGCGGCGCTGGGGATTTTTTCGATCTCCGCGCGCACGTCTTCGACGTTCGACTCGGCGTTCAGGCGCAGCTTGTTCAGATCCGGGCCGCCATGCTCGCCGGTTTCGGTCACGGTGGTCGCCAGCCGCGACAGCAGATCGCGATCCACCTGCGGCTGGGTCAACTCCAGCCGCGGAATATTCACCTCGATCGGCAGTTCAACCGCCTCGGAACCCGCCGCCAGCGCCGGGAGCCGGAACGTAAACCGGCCCATCGCATCGGCGGTCCACGACGCCACGTACAGATCGTTCTGCCCCTCCCGCCGCTGCAGCGTGTCGTACCGAACGGTCTGGCCGGTTCCGTCTTCCACTAGGACGCCAATTTGCTCCGGAAGTTGCTGGAGCAGATCCGGGTCCAACACCCGCAGCGATACCTCAACCTTTTCGCCAAGCTCGTACGCCGGCCGGAGCGACGTCAAAGTGAACCGCCGCTGGCCAAGCTTCCTGGATCGGGCCAGGTACCGGAGCTGCTGGATCCAATACGTGTCGAAAATGGACTCGCCCGTGTAGCGGCGCCACCGCCAGGAATCGTCGATCGCGGAAAAGAGCGTGCGACCGGCGCCGAAGCGGCCGAGGACGAGGATCGGCGCCCGTCGCCCATCAGGCCCGGACTCGGCCGGGTGCTCGGCGTAGATCTCGCCGACGCCGGGCTTCGCCGTGATCCCCTTGCAGTACCAGAACAAGGGCTCCATCCCCTCCCGCAGATACTTCTCGTTCTCTTCACGGTTTTCGAAGAAGCGGAAGATCGTGGACTGCTGCCCATCCTTGGTCAGCACCGGCCGAAACGCCTGCGCCGTCGCGATGACTTCTTCGGTGCCGGATCGGCTGATCATCACCGGCAGAATCGGCTCGATCGGTGTGCCGCGAAACGCCTGGGGCGACCAGCGTGACCCGGCCACCATCCCAAATCCGCCGCCCTTCCTGGCGACAAAATCCGCGACGAGCTGCAACTGCGCGTCCGTGAACTGCCGGGGGTCCACGTCGCCGAACAGCACCACGTCATAGGCCAGCAACTCCGGCATGGTCTCGGGGAACCGCGTGATCGGGCGGTTTCCCTCCTGCGCAAAGCCAGAATCGGCGGAAAACAGCAGGCAACTCACTTCCACCGTCCTGTCGCGGATCAGCTCGTTCTTCAGATATCTGTAATCCCACCGCGGATATCCTTCGCAGTAGAGCACCGAGATTTTCGCATCGAGCACCGCGACCTGCACCGTGCGGGAGTTGTCTTCGAGGTCGAGCTCGCCC
>JAPLNB010000350.1 GCA_026693085.1 Planctomycetota bacterium
AGGCTCCACCCAACGCGACCATCGCTCAGGCGTCAACCAGAAGCCGCAGAAACCCCTCTCGCCCCTGGACAGTGCCGCGTTCTACGCAAGAAACGCATAGCGAATGGCCAAACTCCAGGGGGCCGCAATAGCGTGCCCTACCTCCTACATTGTGTCATCAGCAACGGTTAGGATGAGCATCATGCATCTGGGAATCATCCTTGTCGATCACGGCTCGCGGGTGGCGGAGAGCAATGAGTTGCTCGTGCGCGTGGCCGAGGCGTTTGGGAAGCGGTTTGGGGGGCGGTATCCGATTGTCGAGCCGGCGCATATGGAGATTGCGCGGCCGACCATCTCCGAGGCGTATGGGCGGTGCGTGGAGCGGGGGGCGGAGATGGTGATGGTGGTGCCGTACTTCCTGGGGCCGGGGAAACATTGGACGGAGGATATTCCAAGGCTGGCGGCGGAGGCGGCGAAGCAGTTTCCGGGAACGCGGTATCACGTGACGCCGTATTTGGGGATTGATGATCTGATGCTGGATCTGCTGGGCAAGCGGATCAGCGAAAGCCTGGCGGAAGGCGCGTAAAGAAGCCCACGGGAGCGGGCCCGTGGGCATTGGGGGTAGCAAGGCATTGTAAATCAGCCCGCACAGCCTTGCTCCCTCCATTCCGTTCGGCACATCCGATGTACTGTCATCAACAGCATGCTGGTTATTTTTCGGACTGATCCTTGCGCCGCCGATGGGCGACGGCGCGGCTTTCGACCCAGAGGGTCAGGCCATACAACAACATCAGACCCAGCCCGGCGATGTAGGCAGCCATGGCGTATTGTGTGCCGGTCATGCGATGCCCTCGCTGACGTGAAGGTTGACCGGCTCAAAGCCGCGCTGTGTTTCGTCGGTCGTGTCGCGGATGATGCGGTTGAGGCGGAAGCGGGCGATGATCAATCCAAATGTCATCAGGGTGACTGGCAGGAACCAGAGCGCCAAGGTGAGTTTCATTTCGCCGGAAAGGGTAATGGAGGAGGGGTGGATGTCGGGCATGAGGCGGGCGGAGAGCCAGACGAGCGGCACGTCGAGGAAAGCGGTGATGCCGTAGACGGCTCCGACGACGGCACGGCGCTGGCCTGATTCGACCGATGCGCGGACGGTGAGGTAGACGACGTAGAGGAGCCAGAGCATGAGGCTGAAGGTCAATCGTGGGCTCCAGGTCCACCAAAGTCCCCAGGCGCTCTTGCCCCAGATCATGCCGGTGATCAGCACGCCGGAGCAGAGGAGGACGGCGACCTTTGCCCCGGCGACGGCCAGGTCATCCCACCAGACGCTGCGTTGCCAGAGATAGCCGATGCTGGCGACGAAAACGAGCAGGCAAGCGAGGAAGGTGTTGATGGCCAGGGGTAGATGCAGATAGAAGATTTTCTGCACGGGGCCCATGGTGGCTTCGTCGGGGGTGTAGGCAATCAGAACGGCGACGGCCGCGGCGAGCGCGAGCAGCGTCACCGCCCAGAAGGCTCGCAGCAGTCCATTGTTTTGTTGCGGCATAGCTGTGTCCTTAAGGCTCGATGACCCACTCGAATGCCAGCCAACTGACGACCAGGAAAATGGCGTCGAACGCAACCAGCACAGCAAAAGCTGAGCCATTCCAGGTTTCGTCGCCCTGATACAGCCGGGAGGTCAATTGGGTGGAGGCAATGACCAATGGGAGCGTGATTGGGAAGACGACCATGGCCAATAGGCCGCCCTGGAGGCGGGAAGAGCTGACCATGGCGGCGAAAAGCGTCCCGACGGCGGCAAAGCCGAGCATGCTCATTCCCATGATTGCGAGAAACCCCAGGGGGGCTTTGGACAGATCGAAACCAAAAAAGAGAATTCCGACGGGGGTGATGACGCCGGCGACGGCGAACATCAATACGACATTGCTGAGAAGCTTGCCGAGGTAGATGACGCCGCGATCGAGGGGCGCCAGGAGCAGCCCCGCCAGGGCGCCGTCCTGGCGTTCGACAGCCATGGTCTTCTCAAAGCAGAGAACCCCGCTGAAGAGGTAGGCGACCCAGAGGACGGCAGTTGCGGCTGGTCCATCCGGTCGCTGGCCACCCAGCCCGAGCCCTAGAACGGTCACAATCAGAATTCCCAGCACGACCACCAGGCTGATGGTCTGGCGGCTGCGGGATTCGATGCGCAGGTCCTTGGCGGCGATCAGGAGAGATTGTTTGGCGGCGCGGATCATGCCCGCTCCATCTCCTTGAGTATGGCCGGCGGAGTAAGCTCTTGCGAGGGCTGGTCGATGACGACGCGGCCTTTGCGAAGAACCACGGTGCGCTGCGAGAGGCGAAGGCTTTGGTCGATGTCGTGATTGGCCAGGACGACCGTCTTGCCGGCCTGCTGGAGTTGGGCGAGAAGTTTCTCCAGGGCGCGGCAGGAGGGGGCGTCGAGGCCGTCGAACGGCTCGTCGGCCAGGAGCAGTTCGGGATCATGCACCAGTGCCCTGGCGATGGCGACGCGCTGCATCATGCCGCGGCTGAGGGATTTGACCGGATCGTCGGCGCGATCGAACAGGTCCACGGCTTTGAGCAGCGTTACGGCGCGTGCGGCGGAGCTGGCGATGCCGTAGAGCTTGCCAAAGAAGATCAGGTTTTCGAGTGCGGAGAGGTCGCGATAGAGCATGGACTGATGACCGATCAGGCCGATGCGGCGGCGTGCGGCCCAGCCATCCCAGCCGACGGTTTCGCCAAAAAGCATGAGCCGGCCGTCGCTGGGGGGGATGAGGGTGGCGAGGATCTTCAGGAGAGTGCTTTTGCCAGCGCCGTTGGCGCCCAGAAGGGCCACGTATTGGCCGGGCGCGACGGTGAGATTGATGTCGCGGAGGATCGGGCGGTCGTCGATCCGTTTTTGGAGGGAGATGGTCTGCAGGGCGGCGGGCGTCTGAGGCGCCGTTGATGCCGTGCCGGGTTGTGTCGCCAAGGTTGACAAGAAAAGACCTACTTTTTCTTCGCCTTCGCCGGCCTGGGCATTTTCCACACGATGAAGACCGCGCCACCCACGAGGACCACGAGGATGCCGATCCCGGCGATGATTTTGGGTGTGTCGGAGGAGGCCACGGCGGCGGGGACGGTCGCGGCGGGCAGGATCGCGGTGAGGACGGTTTCATGGCCGGCGGCCAGATCGGCGCCTTTGTACATCTGCATCTTGCCGTCTTGCGCGTCATGAATGCCGCCGTCTTCCAGGCCGGTCACTTTCACCGATGCCCCCTCGGCCGGCACGAAGAGCACCATGCGCTTGACTAGTCCCGGGGCGGTGACGTTGAGCTTGGCCTGGCCGTCCTTGCCATGGATAAAATAGTTCAGTTCCAACTGCGCATCGCCCGGCGGCATGGGCAGGGTGTTCATCAGCTTGCCGTCCTGGAATTTCGTGTATTGCTGCGGGAGATCGCCGCCGAGTTCAAGGTGTTCGGCGCCGGCGGGCATAACGATCGAGAGGGTGGTTCGGCCGCCTTGGCCGTCGGGAGTTCCGAGCCAGGTGCGGTCGGTGGGGTTGGTCAGCGCGAGCATCTCCGTCACTTTCAGCCCATCCGGCGAAGGGGTGACGATGACATGGCGCATGTGCAGGTGCCATGCGGGGGGCTGTTCGGTGGCTTGATAGACCACCAGATCGACATCCTGATTGGGGTGATCGGTGTCCATCACGCCGCCGGTGGCGCGATAGATCACGTTTTGGTATCCGATGCTGACCAGCGGCCGAAACGGCAGCGAGAGCGGCAGGCCGCTGAGCACCGTGGCGCCTTTGTCATCCAGTTTCACGTCGAGCTTCCGGATGATCCGGTCGCGATGAAAAAGCTCGACGGTGGCCGGTTGACCGGCGACTGCCGGGGCGTCCTCGGTGCCCTGGATGGCGCGGATGGTGATGCTGCCGTGGGAACTGGGCTGCGACGCGGGGGCCATCTCGGGCAGACCCGGATGGCCGGGCGGCAAAGCGGGCGGGATGGCATTCGGATCGCGGACGGGGCCCAGCGGCGTCTGCGCGTGGACAACGAAGGCCAACAAGCTGCTGACCAGTCCCGCCAGCAGAATGCTCCGTAATCGCATCGGGCGTCTCCTGGTTCTCTGCCCCCAAGCGGCAACTTTATCGACAGATCAAGCGTTTATCGAGCCGTCCCGGCCGCCACGCGCCGAACGGCAACGGATTTGGCAGCCAGCACGGGTTGCGGGGTTTCGATGACGACCGCTCGCCTGGCGAAACGCGGCACGAGGCAGACCACGCCGCCGAGCGTCACGACGATCCCGCCGGCCCAGATCCACCACACCAGCGGATTGACCAGAACTTTCAATGCGATGACGCTGAAATCAGGCTCGGCGCCCGCAAAGGTTACGTAAAGGTCCTCACGCCAGTTCGTCTGGATGGCCACTTCGCTGCTGGGCTGCTCCCACTTGTTGTACATGCGGCCCTGCGGAAACAGCTTGTAGTGGGTTCCGGACGGGGCGGTCATGGTGACCTTGGCCTCGAGGCCGGTGTAATTCTCACCACGCACCTGGCCGATGCCATCGAGGCGAATCGTGTAGCGGCCGACCTGTTCGGAGGCGCCGGGCTTGAGCATCAGCGTCTTGCTGGTGTTGTACAGGCTCGACCCAGCGATGCCGGCCACAATCATCATCATGCCGGCGTGCGCCAACTGCGCCCCGTAACGCTGGTGGCTGCCGAGCACCAGTTTCAGGGCAGACCTGATTGCATTCTCGCCGGTGTTCTGCTGTCGGGTGCGGGTGTTGCGCACGAGATCGACCACGATGCTGCCAACCACGACCGCGCCGACGACGGCACACGCCAGCGCCCAGGCGCTATAAACACCCATGGCCAGCAGCACGCCGATCGCGACGAACGCCAGAACCACCGGCAGCGCCAAGCTTAGCACCAGCTTTTGCGAGTTGATCGCCATTCTGCCATAGCCCAGCAGAGGCGCAAATCCCATGATTGCCACCGCGAGCAGCGCCGGCGGCAGGACGTACCGGTTGTAGAACGGTTGCTCGAGGGTCATGCTCTGGCCCTGGACGATGAACAGGTTCCTCAGTAGCGGAAGCTTCGAGAGGGTGGGGCTGATCGCAGGAAACATGGTCCCGAACAGCGTCAGCAGCATCATCAGCACGAACAACACATTGCCAGCCAGGAATGCGCTCTCGCGGCTGATGGCGGATTCCAAAGGCCGCTCCGACCGCAGCGCTCGCCAGCGGCAGAGCATCAGGATCAGGCTCAGGAGGACGATGAGGATGAGGAACGCCTGGAAGAACGTGCCGACGGGGGATTTGCCGAAGCTATGGACCGACGCCACCACGCCGCTGCGTGTAATGTAAGTGCCGAAGATGCAGAGGATGAAGGTGCCGGCGGTGAGGACGGCGGTCCATCGCTTGAGGACTCCCCTCTGGCGCTGGCCGACGATCGAATGCAACAACGCCGTCGCCGTGAGCCACGGCAGGAGCGAGGCGTTTTCGACCGGATCCCAGGCCCAGTACCCGCCCCAGCCGAGTTCCACGTAGGCCCATTGCGCGCCCAGGACGATGCCGACGCCGAGGAAGAGCCAGGAGATCAGCGCCCAGGGGCGCGACCAGGCGACCCAGTCGCTGCCAAGCCGGCCGGTGATCAGCGCGCCGATGAGCAGGGCAAACGGAATGGTGAAGCCCGCATACCCGACGAACAGCGTCGGGGGATGCGCGATCATGCCGGGGTCCTGGAGCAGCGGGTTGAGCCCGTGTCCGTCGGCGACGGCTTCGGGATTGGGCAGAAAGGGATTGGCCGGATCGGCAAAGACCATCAAAGCCGCGAAAAAACCGATAACGACCGCGAGGGTTGCCAACGCCACGTCGTGCTCAGGGCCCTGGCGTTTGCGGTGCTGGAACGCGAAGACCACGCTCATGACCGCCAACAGCCACCCCCACAGGAGCAGGCTGCCCTGCTGGCCGGCCCAGAATGCCGCCAGCTTGTAGCCGATCGGCAGCGCGCGCTCGGTATAATCGGCCACGTATTTCAGCCGGAAATCGCTGTCCAGCATCGCCTTCATCAGCGCCGCCGAGCTGATCGTCAGCAGCATCGCCATCAGGTAAATACACCAGCGAGCGGCGCGGCGGATGGCGGTGGACTCGGATAGCACCGCCGCGAGGGAAACCAACACCGCGACCATCGCCACAACCACCGCCGCACATAGACTGTAATTGCCCAGGACAATTGTCACGATGACTTCTCCGGCTTCTTCTTGTGCTCTGCCGAGTCGTACTTACTGGCACACTTGGTCATCATGACGTCGGCTTGGAAAACCCCCGCGGCGTCCCGCCGACCTTCCACGATCACTTCGCAGCCGGCCTTGAACAGGTCGGGAACGACGCCGCTGTAGGCAATCGGGATACGCTGCGTCTGGCCAACAAGGCCGAACTTGGCGCTCAGAAGCCCGGGGTTGGCAACCAAACCGTCCTCGGCAACTTTCCCGCACAGCCGAACGCGCTGGCTGTAGAACTTTGTGTTGCTCAGGTACTCATCCACTTGCAGATGATAGGAGACCCAGCCGTCTTTCAGCCCGGCATAGGCCAGGTATCCAACGGCCAGCACAAGGATCAGCCCCCCACAGATGAACTTAATGGTCTTGCGTTTCATGATGCCTCTCGTCTGATTATTAGCAGGATACAAGACAAGAGCGATGCCAAATCTCGTCCTGGGATCAGAGAAGACTCTATCGTATACAAGCTTGTGCTGTAAAGGAATTTATCCGAGGTGACGGAAATGATAGACCGGGGCCGGAGGTGATTCTCTCTCAGCACTGAGACGGCGGCCGGCGTTCGGCATCCTGTCGCTGAGAGCAACGGGGATTACGCGGCATGTCGATCGCCGGTCAGAGGATGTGGCAGCTTAAACAAAGCTTGCTGCCGGTGTTAGACATGACCAGATGCTTTTTCTCGGTGGAATATGGACTATGGCAGGAACCGCAGCCCAGCCGGCCGTCGAACAGCCGAAGGCGGGGGTCCAAGCTGCCTTGCGGAATCAGGGAGGATTGGCCCGAGGGGCGACTGGCGATGGCGGTGGCGTCGGGATAAGCCATGCCGATGGGGTGGTCGCCGAGCGCGTCGCTCTGGCCCAAGTTGCTGACCCCGTGGGTGCTGACCTCTGGAGCGAGGGTTCCGTCGTGGCAGGTCATGCAGTTCTGGCTTTCCTGGTCGAGCGATCGGCCAAGGGACGCAGCCGCCGGACGGCTAGGCGAGGCGATCAAGTGGGCGCGGTTCAAAGCCATGGCGTGCATGGCTTTGTCGCTGCGGCTGGTGTCGGTGTGGCACTGGGTGCAAAGCCGCGCGCCGTCGGCGCCGCGGCGAAGCATGCCGTCGTGATGCTGCCTGGCGTGGGCGTGGGCATCGGAGCCGCCACTCTCGTGGCAGGTCAGACAGGTGACCTTTCCGGATTCTAACGGCAAGTCAGTTGGCACGGGCATCGTGGGCGTCACGTCAACCGGATGTGAGAACGCGGCGTCCATGCGGTGGCAGCCGGCACACGGGTCAGCGTGATATCCAAGCGGACGGGCGGGCGAAGAGACGCTGTTCGAGGGGGTAATCTGACGCGGGGGCGGTGGTTCCGGGCTCGGGGAAGTGGCCAATAACCACACGCTCGTCAGGCCTAGCAGCGGGATCGCCGTCTTCAGCACGGCAAAATTGTCCGACAGACCCCCCAGACGCCCGAACCGATAATGTAGCATTCTCCGCTCCACCTCTCTCCACCTCCGGCAACGCTTGCGAAAACCGTCCAGAAATCATCTTCGGCCCAATGCTGATGTGACTTGGGTGACAAAATGCGGCTGCTCCAATCGACGGGAGATCGATAACTGGCGAATTCCTGATTCTGGGACGGCAGCCCGGCCGCGAGTCCCGCAAGTGCCCGCCGTGGGCCATTTAGAGGCATTGCGGTCTGTTGAGGTCTGGTATGCGCGTTGCCTCTACCTCAATTGGACGGACGGGCAGAGCGGGTACGCGGGCCCCTGGCTCATCAACCGAATACCGCAATCTGACTGACTTAAGGAGACGGAATCATGATGAAACGTTCTTTTGTAGCAGCCGCTGCTGTGATGCCGCTGCTGATGGTAGCCGGAATGGCCATGGCTCAGAACGCGAGCTACGGCTACATCCAGAGCAAGTTGAATCCGCACAACTTCTCGAACCAGGGCTGGGCCGATAACCAGATCTGTAAGCCCTGCCATACGCCGCACAACGCCAAGCCGGCGGTGTACAGCGATCGGCTCTGGGCGCACGCGATCACGAACGCGTCCTACACGATGGACGCGGCAGGCACGAAGAAGAACGCCGCCGATGTGCTGGACCGCGTCAGCCGGCTGTGCATGAGCTGCCATGACGGCACAGTTGCCCTCGGCGACTACGCCTACAGCCCGAACCCGGCCGGCGGCGGTTCGCCGGGCAACGGCGCCACCCTCGGCACCGACCTGTCGCTGAACCACCCGGTCGGCACCGAAGCGGTCTATTCCGCCACCCGGACCTCTATGAAGCCCACGATCGACACCAAGGCGACCGACGGCACGATCACCGCGAAGAACGCCGGCATCAAGTCGGCCACCACTTCCACGCTGCCCCTGGTTCGCGTCACCACAAAGGATGCGACGGGCAACATCACCAGCGACAACTTCGTTGTCGGCTGCGGCAGCTGCCATCATCCGCACGGCACGCGGACGGGCGACACCACGGTCAACCCCCCAGGGTCCGACCCGATCCCGCACCTGCTCCGCATGCCGAATGACGGCAGCGCGATGTGCTTGTCCTGCCACAACAAATAAGGTAGTAAATAGAGCCGCCGGGGAGTCGTCCCAAAAGGGCCGACTTCCCCGGCGACCGATCAAAAGCTGGGGACTCGCGTATCCGGCCTGCCCGTCCGTCCACAATACGGGAGGCGGAACACAATTCTAGGGCCGTGCGATTGGCCCGTCGAGGCCTCGGCCGGGAGGGGTGTTCGTGGGAGATGAAGGGCTTTCGGGTGGTTATGAACGCTCAACGCAATCTCTACCGGACTGTTCCATCGCTGCTGGCCATGATTCTCGTCGGGATGCTGGCCGGGTGCTCCTCCAATCAGCCGACCGCGCAGCAGAAGCAGAATTACTCGTTCTGGCCGCTGCCGCCCGATGAGCCGCGAGTCCAGTATCTGACCAGCTTCCAACGCAGCTCTGACGTGACGGGCAAGCGAGGCGGGTTTGACGAGATGATCTACGGCAAGGAGGCCGAGCTGCCCATCACCAGCCCCTACAGCCTGGCGATGTGGAAAGGCAAAATCTACGTCTGCGACACGCGATCGGCAGGCGTGACCATCCTGGACCTGAAACAGAAGGTCACGCGCATCATCGGCCGAAGCTCAGCCGCCAACGTGGTCAAGGCCGCCGACATCGCCATCACCCCCGACGGAATCAAGTACGTCGCCGACACCGGCCGAGGCGCGATCGTCGTCTTCGACGCGCAAGACCGTTACGTGATCACATTCGCGCCTATCAACCTGAACCCCGTGGGCATCGCCATCTACGGCAACGAACTGTTCGTCACCGACCTCAAGGCCCAGCAGGTCAAGGTCCTCGACCGCGGCACCGGAAAAGTGCTGCGGACCATCGGCTCGCCGGGTATCGAGGATGGGCACTTCGTCCGCCCGCTGAGCATCCGCCTGGATAAGGAAGGGAACCTCGTCGTCTCCGATGTGATGAACGCCCGCATCCAGATATTCTCTCGCGACGGCAAGCATATCGCGGCCACCGGAGAACGCGGCCGAAGCTACGGCGACCTGGCCAGGCCAAAACACCTGGCGATCGACAGCAACAACTTCCTCTACATCGTCGATGCCTCCTTCAACAATGTTCAGCTCTTTGACGAGCATCGCAAGTTCCTGATGTACTTCGGCTCCGCTGGTGACCACCCCGGGGCGATGGATCTGCCGGCGGGGGTCTTCGTTGACGAGGACCCGGAGGACATCGCGCTGTTCCAGAAGTATGTCCACTCGGCATTCCAGCCCGAGCGGCTGGTGCTGGTCACCAACCAGAACGGGCCGGATCGAGTGGCCGTCTACGCACAGGGGCATCTGCTGCCGGGCAAGACACTGATGGACGTCGCCAACGTCCGGGCATCGGTCGGCACCGGCGTCGAAACCAAGGCTCCTGCGACGCAACCCGGCATTTTGCCGATAATACCAGAGGATGCAGGACAGAAATCTCCCAGCACAACACAACCAGCGACGCCGACGACGTTACCCGTTGGCGTCAAGTAAGCTCGAATCCCAACCCCGCGCCATGAGCACCTGTGGAGAATCATCTAGGGGTCGGGGCTGGCGCCGTGCCGCGCTGGTGATGCTCTGCCTGGCGGTCTCCGCCGTCTGGCTGGGGTGCTCGGAAAGCAAGAACTACCGCCTGCTCAGCTTGTTCTTCGACGGCGTGCCCGATCCCAATGCGCGATTTGGCTCCGGCGATCCCTCCGCCGTCGCCAAAGGCGGGCCCATTGGCGGCTTCCCCCACAAACCCTACGAGGACGGCAACTGCAAGGCCTGCCACACCAACACCGAAGGCGCCTTCTTCGAGGCCACCACCGTCGATTCCAGCGTCTGCCTGAGCTGTCACCAGAAAGTCCTGGGCGCGCACGCGGTGATGCACGGGCCGGTCGAGGCCAAAGCCTGCCTCTGGTGCCACGCGCCGCATGGCTCGCCCTACCGCGGCATGCTCCGCGCCTCCGGCGGAGAGGTCTGCCTGCAATGCCATGAACGGCCGCTTCTCGGATCCAAGCCCATCGAGCACCAGGATGCCAAGGCCAGTTGCCTCAATTGCCACGTCGGTCACGGCGGGCCGAGGCACATGCTGCTTCGGGCCGACCTGCCCACCACCGCGCCCAGCCCCACCAGCGCGCCCAACGCCTTGCGAGCCTTGCCCGGCGATGGGGGACGATCATGAAGCAACTGCTCCGGATCCTGCGCAGACACCGGGGCGCCTTGCTGACCATCGCCGTTCTGCTGGCCAGCAGGACGGCGCTCGCCCAGCACGAGGAGGAAGGCCCCGTCTACGGCCTGCGCCAGAAGCCGCCGATGTTCCAGATCGCCCCGATCCACGGCGCCGTCACCCTCGAGTCCCAGTACGCCAACAACAGCATTCAGGTCGATGGCAGCGCCAAAGCGACGAACAGCGTCCTCTCCTTCAAGGAACTGCTTGACCTGGCGACCTCCGGCTATGTGGTGCATCCCAATCTCATGGAGTTCAACCTCGCTGGAACCATCGGCCTGGAACAGGATCTCATCGACGGCACGGGCGGCAGCGGCAATTCGGACTCCACCATCTACCAATGGGACGCCAACGCCACGTTTCTCCGCAACCAGGACCTCACCGCCGTCCTCTATACCCGCCGGACCCAGACTTTGATCAACCAGCCCTTCGGCGAAACGTTCCAGAGCACCGACACCATCTACGGCGCCGAACTGCAGTGCAAGTCCAAGTTCATGCCCACCACCGTTCGGGCTTACCGCACCAAGACCGTCCAAAGCTCTCTCACCGGCGAACAGAATTTCTCCCTGAACCAGAACGCCCTCGAGTGGCACACCGACCTGAACTTCAGCCCATACAACACGCTGAGCTGGTACTACAACTTCATCAGCACCGACCAGACCAGCGGCCTGCCGTCGCAGAAAAACGAGTTCTCCAGCTCCAGCGAAACGCAGACCGGGTCCCTCAGCCACAACTTCGCGTTCGGAAATGACCACGCCAACACCCTCACCTCGACGGCGGTGATGACCAGCACAACAGGCGTCTCGCCCCGGGACTCGCTGCGGTGGGATGAGGTGCTGCGGCTGCGCCACACCCAGAGCTTCCAGACCGAATACAGCTACTCTTTCGACCAGGAATCCACGCCCGACGTGGATCAGCAGGTCCAGATCGCCCAAGCCAGCTTCCAGCACCGCCTCTACAACAGCCTGGTCACCCGCGGCCTGTTCCGCTACTCTGAAATGAACCTGTCCGAGGAGTCCGCCAGCCAAACGGAGCTGGCCAGGTTCGACTTGGATTACCGCAAAAAAGTGCCGTATGGCCTGCTCCTGGCCAACCTCGGCCTGCTGTACAGCCAGCAGGAGGACCAAGCCAGGATCAACGAACTGCCCGTGCTCAACCAGCCGATCACATTCAACGGCTTTTCGCCGGTGATCATCCAGCGGCCCGACATCGTGCCCGGGTCCATCGACCTTCACAACCTGGCCGGATTCCATTACTCACCGATCAGCGACTACCGCGCCTTCTACCTTCCGACCTACGCCCAGATCGAGCGGGTTCCGACCAGCCTCTACATCCACGAAGGCCAGCCGCTGCTGATGGACTACAAGCTGGAGCCCGAGCCGGCCACGAGCACAACGACCGAGGCCTTGAACATCGGCGTGCGATACGACATCCAGCAAGGCCCATTGACCGGCCTGAGCCCCTACGTCGACTATTACATGCAGAAGCAGGATTTCACCGCCTCCGGCCCGACCGCCCTCCGCGCCGATCAGGTCCAGGATGTGCGCATCGGTGCTGACTATTACCGCGGCGACTGGCTGCTCAAGGCCGAGTACCAGATGCACGATAGCACTGTCTTCCCCTTCGACGCCGCCCGGTTCAAGGCCCGCTGGAACCATCGCTTCGGAACGGACACCCTCGTGGCCGCCGAGGGAACCTATACGATCACCAATTACTCCGATCCGCCCAACCAGAACACCATACTCTCGGCCTCCAGTTCGATCAGCCGCGAACTGGCGCGTAACCTGATCCTGACGGCTTCGGTGGACTGGCTGAGCGTTGACGACCAGATCGGCGGCAAGACACAAGGACTCCAGGAACAATTGGATCTGAACTGGAGGTACCGGCAGCTCGAGTTCTTCATGCGGCTGCGGAATTCCTCGCTCGACACCACTTTCCAGAACGAGAACTTCCAGTTCTTCATGATCGGGATCAAGCGCGAGTTCTAACAGGCCCTGTGCCCGAGGGAACGCCAATGGCAAGCATGCAGCAACAAACCCGGCGACCGTCCAGCGCGACGAGAATCTGCCTCGGCGTGCTGATCGGCGTCTTGGCCACTCTGGCGACCGGTTGCACCGAGCCCGCGGGCATGATCTTCCCACCGCTGCCCGATGCGCCGCGCTGGCCCCCCCCGCCGGAGCCGACCAGGATCCATTACGTCGGGCAGCTTGCCACCGACACCGACCTGAAACCCGCCAAGCCGTTCTTTGAAGGCGTCGCCCAGGCGATCTTCGGCAAAAAAGACGTCCACAGCATGCTCACCCCCTTCGCCGTCTGCACCGACGGCGCCGATCGCCTTTTCGTCGCCGACAGCAATGCCCAGTTGGTCCACGTGTTCAACCTGAAAACCCGCAAGTACGAAAAATGGCGGCCCGATGAGAAACAGCCGCAGTTCGGCCAGCCCGTGGGGATTGCCTACGACCCCGCCGGACGCTTGCTGGTGGCCGATTCCGTCACGGCGGCGGTTTTTTCATTCAACGCCGACGGCAAATTCGTCGGCCTGCTCGGCGAGGGGTATCTGAAGCGCCCCTGCGGCATCGCCGTCCACCCCGCCGGGCGGATCTACGTCGCCGACGCCGCCGCTCATCAGATCGTCGTCCTGTCCTCCAATGGCCAGGAAGTCGACCGCCTCGGCTCGCGAGGCTCCGAGCTTGGCCAATTCAACTACCCCACCAACCTCGCTTTCGACCACCAAGGCCGCCTTTATGTCAGCGACTCACTCAACTTCCGCGTCCAGCAGATCCAGCCGGACATGAAAACCATCCGCCAGATCGGCAGCAAAGGCGACCTGCCCGGCTACTTCGCCCAGCCCAAGGGCCTGGCCGTCGATAGCGAAGACCACCTCTACGTCATCGACAGCGAGTTCGAAGCGGTACAGATGTTCAACGCCGAGGGCAAGCTGCTGATGGACTTCGGCGAAGAAGGCCGATCCCCAGGACAGTTCTGGCTGCCCACCGGTGTCTTTATTGACCCCAACAACCGCATCTGGATTGCCGATTCCTATAATCAGCGTATTCAGGTGTTTGATTACAAGCCGGAGAAGCAACCATGAGACCCGCCACTTTCGCCGCCATCCTAGCTTTGGCCGCGACCCACGCGCTGGCACAGGTCACCAGCATCGTCAACAGCCCCCATAACCTCTCGGCCAGCGGCAAAGGCAAAGTCCACGCCTCCAGCGAGCAGGAAATCTGCATCTTCTGCCACACGCCACATAATGCGCTGCCGATCGAACCCCTCTGGAACCGCAACCTGCCCGTCAGCGCCTACCAGGTCTACTCCAGCAACTCGCTCAAAGCGTTGCCCAGCCAACCCACCGGCTCCTCCAAAAAGTGTCTCTCCTGCCACGACGGCACCATCGCCCTGGGCAGCGTCTACTCCCGCGGCCAAACCATCATGATGTCCGGCGGCGTCACCACCCTGCCACCAGGCACAAAAAACCTCGGCACCGACCTCCGTGACGATCACCCCATCTCCTTCCGCTACGATTCGACGCTCGTAACAAAGAACGGCAAACTCAAAGACCCCACCGGCCTGCCCACCTCCGTCCACTTGGACAAGAACCACGAGGTGCAGTGTACCACCTGCCACGACCCGCACAACAACAGCAAGACCCGTTTCCTCGTGATGGAGAATACCGCCTCGCAGCTCTGCAACTCGTGCCACGTGCAAGGCGTCACGACCGTCGCGAATCACGTCAACTGCAATTCCTGTCACCAGTCGCACAGCGCCCCCAGCGGGCCTTACCTTTTGAAACAGGAAAAAACCACCGATACGTGCCTCGCCTGCCACAGCGGCGGGAACAAGCCGCCCCAAGGGTCCAACGTCGCAACCGACATCAAGAAATTCAGCACCCACGACACCAGCAGCGTCATCAACCTCGCCGATCCCTACCCAAACCACGTCACCTGCTCCGATTGCCATGAGCCGCACACCATGACCAACACCCCCGCGGTGGCTCCGAATGTGCCCCCGAAATACGGCAAGGTGAACGGCGTGACGTCCGGCGGGGCCACACTCAAGGTCGCCAGATACGAATACGAGGTCTGCTTCAAATGCCACGGCAACAAAGCCGCCGTCCAGCCGAGGATCCCCCGGCAGATCGTCCAGAACGACCTGCGCCTCAAATTCGACCCCACCGCGGTCTCATTCCATCCGGTCGAAGTGGCCGGCAAGAACACCACCGTCCCCAGCCTTCGCCCCGGCCTGACGACCGCCAGCATGATCTACTGCAGCGACTGCCACAACTCGGACACCGGCCGCAAAGCCGGTAGTTCCGGCCCCAACGGCGTGCATGGCTCCGGCATCCCCGGCTTGCTCGCCCGACGCTACGAAACCGGCGACAACACCCCCGAAAGCGCCACCGCCTACGCCCTTTGCTACGGCTGCCACGACCAGAACATCCTCCTGAGCGATCAATCCGCGTTTAAGCGACACAGGCTGCATGTCGTCAACGAACACGCACCCTGTTCCGCCTGTCACGACCCCCACGGAATCTCCTCCGCCCAGGGATCGATCACCAAGAACAGCCACCTCATCAACTTCGACACCCGCATCGTGTTCAAGAACTTCGCGGGCCGTTTGGAGTACAATAGCACCGGCTCCCGACGCGGCAACTGTTACCTCAAGTGCCACAACCGAACCCACAGCCCCGAATCCTATGGCCCATAAACCTCCATCCCCCCTTCGCCATCCGTGGCACCCGCCTGATGCCCGCCTTCTCGATATTGAGAATTGCCAGCGCATGCTCTGCGCCAACCCCTCTCCAGTGCCTCCGCAAACGGCATCGCCGGCGGCAAACCCCCTGCCAACACTGGCATAGGCATTGCTCAGAACCCCCCGAGCGAACCTATGAACCGTCGGCCTGTTCCGGTTGAGGGCTTTGAACGTCCAGCCACGGTGGTCGCCATTGGCGGCTGCACCGTGGTGATCGTTCTGCTTGGGTTCGCGTTCGCCCACGCCGCCCCCGCCCCCCGCGAAAAGGCGCCCAACCCCCACTGGAAGCACGACACCTGCGAAACCTGCCACACGGTTCAAGACGGCACGAAACGCCCCATCACCCCAGACACCGCCGACGAGATCTGTTTGAAATGCCACGACGGCAGCAAGGCCGCCATGGAATTCCACCCCGTCGCACGGCCGCTCGATCCCGAAAAGTACGCCAGACCCGACCAATGGCCTCTGGTCAACAACCGCCTCGTCTGCATGACCTGCCACGATATGAAAGTCGGCTGCGTCGAGGCCATCAATGCCCCGGCCCAGAATCGCATGATGCTCCGCAACTTCCAGGCCGGCCGCGCCAAGGGCCAGCCCTTCTGCCAGAACTGCCACAAGGAGGCGACCTACCAGAAACTCAACCCGCACCTGATGCTTCTGTCAGACAAGGACGAAACCATCGAGGAAAAGTGCTTGTTCTGTCACACAAAACCCCTCGACCGCGCTGCCGTCGTGCGCATCGGCAACCCGTCGCTCAAGATCGACGAAGTCACCCTCTGCCGCGATTGTCATCCCCAGCACAAAGACCCGACCAACCAGAATCACGTCGGCACCAGGCTCACCGCGGACATGCTCGCCACCATGTACATCCGCGAAATCACCGGCCTCCAGTCGCCGGTCGGCCCCAAGTCCATCGCCCAGGTCAAGGCCACCGGCAAGAAACCCACACGCATGCCCGTCTTCCCCGGCGACGTCATCCTCTGCACCACCTGCCACAATCCGCATCAGGCTGGAGTTTTTCCGAAGCAAAGCACCCTCTCGTATCGGGCCATGCATGTTGTGGACAACACCAGGACCGTTTCCCCCGTGCACAACCAGGTGTGGTGCAGGCATTGCCATGAGTTCTGATTCATTGACACCCGTGTTTCGCAGCAGGATGAAAGAATGGATCGATCGCGGCTTACATCGCTTCTGGGCATAGTGCTCCTGACCGTCTTGGCAGCCGACGCCACGGTGTCCGCTGCCGATTCCGAAGGATGCCTCAACTGTCACCAGTACCGGGGCCTGGCGCGCATCGGCGAAGACGGCAAGACCATCTCCCGCTTCTACGTCGATCCCAGCTATTACAACCAAGGCCTCGGCCCCCATGCCCGCCTCAAATGCACCGACTGCCACAGCCTCGCCGAAGTCGAGGTCTTCCCCCACCACAAGGTCAGCCCCGTCGATTGCGGCAAGGCCTGCCACATCGAGTCCGGCAACAAGCTCGAAGTCCGTTTCTCTCACCAGCCCGTCAAGGACATGGTCAAGCGCTCCGTCCACGGCGGCGAATCGCTCACCAAATCCAACAAACTGCTCGGCTCACCCCTCCGCGATGACCAGGCCACCTGCCTCCTCTGCCACGACGAGCCCTCTTTCGTACGTTCCGACGCCAGCTTCGCCAAACAGCAGGCCCCCATCGGCCGCTGCAACGTCTGCCACGACGAACAACTCCCCCGCAACACCCGCTTCGCCTACTGGCACGTCCACGCCCGCAGCGCTCCCGCCCGCAGCCACCAGGATCTGGTCAAGGTCTGCGGCCTCTGCCACAACAACGCCAAGATCCAACAGGAATTCAACCTCCCCAACGCCGTCTCCAGCTACCTCGCCAGCTTCCACGGCAAAGCCACCCTGCTCGGCAGCACCGACACCGCCGGCTGTCTCGACTGCCACGTCAGCCAATCCCAGAACGTCCACCAGATGCTCGCCAAGGACAAGCCCGCCGCCTCCACGCATCCCGACAAGCTCTCGGACACCTGCCGCACTCCCACCTGCCATCCCACCGCCGGCCAGCGCATCAGCACCGCCGCCATCCACCTCAACCTCCCCACCGACCGCGGCGTCGAGTTCCTCATCGCCTGCATCTTCGTGCTGCTGATCGTCTTCACCTTCGGGCCATCCTTGCTGCTGACCGCGCTGAAGATGATCCAGATCATCGTCGGCCGCACAGAGGAATCTCACCAGCATCACCTCCACGTCGCCAAGCAACTCCAGGCGCATCCCGTCGCCGGCAAGAAGCTCATCCGCTTCACCTACCACCAACGCTGGCAGCACTGGTTCCTCGTGATCACCTTCGCCACGCTCGTGCTCACCGGCTTCCCGATCAAGTTCGCCGACCGACGCTGGGCAGCGTGGCTGATCGGCGAATTCGGCGGCCTGCCCAACGCCCGCCTCATGCACCGCTGGGCCGGCGGACTGCTCATCATCGGGTTCTTCTATCACATGATCTACGTCCTCTGGAGCATCCTCAAAACCCGCAAAACCACCCACAAGAGCTGGTTTCGCGTCGTCTGGGACCTGCCCATGCTGGTCCGCCCCGCCGACGGCAAAGAAATGCTCGACCTGCTCCTTTACGTCCTCTTCCTCAAAAAAGTCCGCCCCGCAGGCGAACGATTCAACCCCGAAGAAAAATTCGAGTACCTCGGCGTCTTCTGGGGCACCTTCGTCCTCGGCGTCACCGGAACCCTCATGTGGGCCAACGCCTGGACCAGCCGCTACATCCCCGGCCGAATCCTCACCATCGCCATGCTCGTCCACACCTTCGAAGCCTTCCTCGCACTCCTCCATGTCGGCATCGTCCACATGGCCACCGTTATCCTCGCCCCCGGCGTCTTCCCCATCTCCCCCGCGATGTTCACCGGCAAGACCCCCGCCGAGGAATTGGTCGAAGGCCACGGCGAAATGCTGTTAGAAATCGCAAAAGAAACCCAAGGCACCCTCGCCACGGAGACCCACCCTCATGCCTAACCCCCTCAACATCCTCCGCAACCTCTTCCGCTCCAAACCACAAACCCCCGAGGCTCCCCGGCAGGCCGAGGCTCCCGCCGCGCCGGCAATCCCGCCCGCCGCCCCTCCTGACACATCCGCCGAGGCTCCGCCCGCCCCGCCAATCGAAAATCAAAAATCGAAAATCAAGAATCCCCCCCATTCCTTTCTCCACCTCCTCAACGAATTCCGCATCCGCGTCCACGCCTTCGCAGTCCTCCTGATCGTCTCCTTCGCCGGGTACCTCGCCGTCACCTACCTCATGCATACCGTCTTCATGCAGCCCCCCGTCCCCACCCGCTTCCTCGACTGGCAAGGCCGCAACGACGCCGCCGCCCTCCGCTCCTCCAGCGCCGCCGGCCTCACCACCTCCGCCGAACGCGCCCCCCTCGCCCACTACCACCGCACCCGACCCTGGTTCCAACCCGACCCCCGCAACGGCTGCACCGTCTCTGGCTGCCACGACCCCCTCCCCCACACCCGGAAACAGAAAGTCCCCGCCTTCGCCAATTTCCACGCCACCTTCCTCGCCTGCCAGATGTGCCACGCCCCCGCCGACGGTGGCCCCACAGCCGTCACCTGGGTCAACATCACCTCCGCGCAGCGCCAACCCCCCCCCGCCATGCTCCAACTGCTCCGCTATCTCGACACGTTCTCCGAACTGATTCCCAAGAACCCGGCCGAAGCTCACGCCGCCATCCTCCCGCTCCTCCGCGGCACCCTCACCATCCTCGGCGACGACCCCGCACTCTCCACCATGCTCCTCCAAATCGAAACGTCCGAGCCCGGCAGCCCCGTCTGGCGCCAGGCCGTCGATCAACTCACCTACGACCTCCCCTCCTACGCCCGCGGCGAATACGGCGCTAAACTCGCCCGGGAGCCCCAACCCGGCTCCTACCAGGAAACCTCCCGAACCCTGCGCAACCTTGCCCAACGCTACCTCGCCAACTACAGCGACGTCCCGCACCGCAAGCAACTCCACTCGGAAATCCACGGCTCCCTCCTCAAAGAGCCCGTCACCTGCCTCCCCTGCCACGGCGACTCCCCCGCCACCCTCAACTATGAATCCCTCGGCTACTCCCCCCGCCGCGCCAAGCTCCTGGGCAACCTCCAACTCGCCCGCCTCATGCAACAAATCCGCCAAGGCGAGCAATTCCACCTCCCCAAGCTGCTCGGGAGCGACGATGCCAAGTAACCCGACCGCCAACGTAGGGTGTGCTTCAGCACACCACCTCCGGCATTGCGGTGTGCTCACGCACACCCTTCTCCTCCTTTTCTGCTGCACCACGCTTCTCGCCCACCCCATCCCCACCGAAAAGCGCATCCCCGCCACCCGCCGCTCCACCCTCACCGCCCCCGACAAAGACCCCATGCACATGCCCACCGACGTCGCAGTGGACAGCAAGCTCCGCGTCTTCGTCGCAGACGGCGCCAACGACCGCATCCTCCAATTCGCCCCCGATGGCCACCTCGAACAAACCCTCACCGACCCCGGCAACCAGAAACTCAACCGCCCCATCGGCCTGGCCATCGATTCCTCCGACCAACTCTGGATCGCGGACACCGCCAACCATCGCCTGCTCGTCCTCTCCCCCGACGGCCTCAAAGCCACCCCCATCACCGCCCCCAAACTCGACGAATCCTCCGCCCCACCCGACCCCACCGACATCGCGATCACCCCCGACGGACGCCGAACCTACATCGTCGATAACAAACACCACCGCATCCTCATCCGCGACAACCAAACCTTCAAATGGACCGCCCTCGGCGAACCCGGCAAAGCCCTCGGCCAATTCCAATACCCCTTCATGATCACCGTCGGCCCCGAGAACTACGTCTACGTCACCGAAGCCGTCGGTGCCCGTGTCCAACTCATCAGCCCCGCCGGCCGCCTCGCCGGCCAACTCGGCCAATGGGGCGTCGAACTCGGCCATTTCTATCGCCCAAAAGGCATCGCCGCCGACCCCACCGGCCGAATCTTCGTCTCCGACTCCACCCTCGGCGTCATCCAGGTCTTCTCCCCCCGCGGCACCACCGAAGGTGTCCTCACCAGCAACGACGGCCGCCCCCTCCGCTTCCAACACCCCATGGGAATGTGCTTCGACAAGACCGGCCGCCTCTACGTCACCGAGCTCAAAGCCAACCGCGTCGCCATCGTCTCCCTGAAACCCGAAAAGAAATGACCCGCACCGACCCTCAAATGACGACCCCCGCACTCCGACCGGCGAATCGCTCCCTCCGATTCATCATTCATCGTTCATCGTTCATCGTTTCCGCTCTCTGTGTCCTCTGGGTGCTCGGTGCTGCAGAAACCCTCGCCCAAAACCTCGAACCCAACTCCGGCAAGGACTGCGCCGTCTGCCACCTCGAATGGGTCGAGTCCTTCAAACAACCCCGTCCCACTCTCCTCATGCCCCCGCCCGAAAAACCCATGGTCGCCGACGCCGACATGTGCCTCTCCTGCCACGACGGCTCCGTCGCCGACTCCCGCCGACAAGTCTGGCTCGACCACGGCCACAAAACCGGCGTCACCCCCTCCGCCGGCATGACCGTCCCCGCCCAACTCCCCCTCGAAGACGGCAAGCTCGCCTGCCGAACCTGTCACACCGCCCACGCCGCCGGCGCCGGATCAACCCTCAAAGATGCCGTCTTCCTCCGCGTCAACAACGACACCGGACAACTCTGCAAATCCTGCCACGCCGACAAATCCAACGGCCCAGAATCCGGCTCCCATCCCCTCGCCAAACTCGCCTTCAACCTCCCCAAACCCCTCGCCGACGCCGGCTCCCACTCCGGCCCAGACAATCAACAAGTCGTCTGCCAAACCTGCCACACCTCCCACGGCTCCCGCGCCGACCACCTGCTCATCATGTCCACCGACACCAGCCAGCTCTGCCTCACCTGCCACGAGCAGATGAAGCCCGGCGTCTGGCGCGGCGACATCGCCCATAACCACCCCCAAAATCCCCCCCTCCGCACCGCCGCACAACAACAAGCCATTAAAGACATGCAGACCCGCACCGGCCCCGACAGCACCATGATCTGCCTCTCCTGCCACAAGCTGCATCATGGCCAATCCGGCAAAGCCATGCTCGCCGATACCCTCCAGGACTCCAAACTCTGCATCCGCTGCCACCCCGACCGCCAATCCATGGCCGATTCTTCCCACGACCTCCGCAAATCCGCCCCCACCGAACTCAACGCCAAGAACCAAACCGCCGACCAGTCCGGCCCCTGCGGCGCCTGCCATACATTCCACTCCTACGCCCGCAAAACCACCCCCCGCAACGGCGACCCCCAAGGCCTCTGCACCACCTGCCACGACCCAGGCCAAGTCGCCTCCAAATACACCGGCCAACCCTTCAGCCACCCTGGCGAACTCGATCAATCCCGCATCCCCAAAGACACCAAGCTCGCCCTCTACCAATCCCAAACCGATCCCAAGAAAATGGCCATCGCCTGCCTGAGCTGCCACGACCCCCACGAAAAATCCCAACCCCATTTCCTCCGCAGCACCGGCGACGCCCTCTGCGGCAACTGCCACGCCGCCAAGGTCAAATCCATGGCCGGCGACCACGATTTTACCCGCAAAGACCGGGTGAAAAACGCCCAGAACCACACCGGCAAAGAAACCGGCAAGTGCGGCTTCTGCCACGCCGTTCACAACGCCAATGGCCCCACCATGTGGGTCGCCACGAAAAACGCCCCCACCTCCCCCGATCAACTCTGCATCGAGTGCCATCGCCCCGGCGGCATCGCCTCCGACAAGAAGGCCGCCGCCTTCAACCACCCCACCGGTCCCGACGCCAAACCCAAAGACCAAACCGTCAAAGTCGCCTTCCCCCTTTACAGCACCCAGTCCCACCTCGCGGCCGACGGCTTCGTCGCCTGCGGCTCCTGCCACGACATCCACCAAGACAAAAAACAGTCCGGTAAACTCCTCCGCACCTCCAACACCACCGACCTCTGCACCTCCTGTCACCCCACACAAGCCCTCATGGCCAACTCCTCCCACGACGCCCGCAAGTCCACCAAGCCCTGGCCCGGCAAAAAGTCCAACGACCTCTGCACCTCCTGCCACAAACCCCACAGCAACAACCCCGCGCGCAAGACCTGGGCCGTCGCCCCCGCCCAAGGTCTCGCCGCTCCCGACGCCAACTGTGTCTCCTGCCACCCCGACCAAACCTGGTCCACCCCCGATCATGCCGCCAAACCCGGCGTCACCATGCACCCCCAGGCCATCGCCGCCAACAGCCCCATGCGCACACTTCCGATTTCCTTCCCCCTGAAACCCACGGGCAAGCCCGACGCCCCTGACGAGATGACCTGCCAGACCTGCCACAACCCCCACTCCGCCCCGAATGTGCAGTACCTTCTGCGCACCCGCCCCAATTCCCCCGCCACTGCCGTCTGCCTCTCGTGCCATATAGAATCGAAGCAGATCGAAACCAGCATGCACAGCCGCGAGTTCCTCGACCCCGACAACAAGGAAAAGCGACCCTGCACCCCCTGCCACGCCACCCACTCCACCCAAGGCAGTTCCAAGAAACTCCTTTGGGCCACCCACACCTACCCCCAAGGCGTTTCCCAATCCGAGAAGCTCTGCCTCGGCTGCCACTCCGAAGCCGGCGGCGCCAAGCCCCCCACCATGTTCCGCCACCCCGCAACCGCCATGGAGAAACTCAAGGCCCAGGCATCCACTCAACCCACCGACTTCGAGAAAAAAGTCGCCCTCGTCGTGAGCATCACCTGCTCCACCTGCCACTCCCACCACGGCCGCGAAATCGACCTGCCCCAAACCACTCAAGCGACCCAACCCATCGCCCGAACCCTCCTCAGCGCCATCAAACCGATGCTCAAACCCGACGTCGACCGCAACCTCTGCGCCACCTGCCACGGCATCGACGCCACCCGCGTCTACCTCTATTTCCACAACCCCAAGAAGCGCGCCGCCGTCCAAAAATACATCCAGCCCTGAGATGCCCAGGCCGTGCTGCTTCCAAAGCGATTATTGATCCCCCTCACTTGCCCACCGCCAAATGAGCGCGCTCGTAAAACCCTGTCATCGACACAATCCAATACGCCGCCATGTACGCCAGCCCCGCCACCACAATAACCCCCGCCGAAATCACGCGCAGCCAGTTCCCCGATGCCAGATGCGATTCCACTTCCGGCTGCTTCTGAACCGGAGATGGCACGGTTCGTCTCTCTGGAGCACGCGCCCCACTCGTCCAAGGATTCGAGACGGCAGGCGGCGGCGCCCGAAAGCCCCAATCGTCCCGCACGGTTTGATCCGGCCCTGATGATCCCATCTCTCCCGAAACCCATGAGGTCGGCAGCAAATCCGACCAGTCCATCGGCTCGTCTGCCGAATTCGAATACCCCGTCAGCACCAGAACCAGGAGCACCGGCGCCACATAGACCACCGCCACCACATAGGTAAACAGCAGCGTCATCGCCACATGCACCACCAGCGCACGCGGCTGCCGTATCATGCACCCGACCAGCCACTTCAACGCCGATACCGCCCTGCCATTCTCCACCGCAATCGAACACGGCACCAACACAACACACGGCAATACCACCAACAGCAAGAAGTTCACCAGAAAATGCGGAATGAACAGCATCGCCGTCACCAGCGGCCCGAATGGCAGCTTGGTCAGGAATGAGATCGTGCCGTTCACCAGCGCCAGCACCAGCACGACTCCCAGAATCGCCATCCAGAAGCCCCCAAATAACGCAATGAACTTCGCTCCGCAGAACTGGAGTGCTCCCCCAACTTGCACTTGCTCGCGCCGAGTCTCACTGTGCGCCATGAACGCCACACCACCTGCCAGGACCCCGCACAATCCCACCCCGATCACCAGCGCGATCAGCGACAGCCCCGCCATCACCTCCCGGTTCCCCGTCGCAACGCCGACGCGAAGCAGCGTATACACCACGATGAGAATGGCGATCGTCCCCGCAAGATAAAACCCCAGCGTCTTTACATTCAGCGCCTTCATCAACGCCCCCACCGCCGCCCCAATCACCGATTCCCCGCTCACTTGTGGCTCGAATGGTGCGCTGATCCGCGGCCGCGATGCTCTCTCCGGATGTGTCGGCACAGCCTGCGGCGCGCGGGCTGCCGCCGTCTCCGGCATCGACGCCGTCGTTCGCAACACGCCGGCCGGCGCCGCACCACCGCCCCCCCCTGCTACCACCGCCACCGGCTCCGATGCCGGTGCTTCCACATACGCCGACGAAGTGGGTATCACAAACGCCTCGTTGCAGCCCGGACATTGGCCTGTCGTGCCGGCCAACCGGTCCTCAACTCTCAGCCTGCTTTGACAATGCGGACAGTAAACATGCATCATGCCAGGACTCCTGTTACGGCAAAGATATGACTCACACCCGGCGTAACCCGACCTGCAACCGCGCGATTTCGCACACTCGCGGCAGCCTACCCCCATGGGTGGCTCTGCCGCGTGAGCCGCAACCACCAGTTCATCGCCCCATGAACACCCCCTAGTATCAGGTTGTTGGCCCGCTCTTGTCAACGCGTCGCGACATGACTCGCTGTAATCACCGCCGGATCTCCACCCCCACGCCCTCCGCCTTGTTCTCAAACCGGATCCGCAACATCCCCTCCGCATAATCCCACGCCTCCGCCGGCAATTCCGCATCGCCCACTTTCACCGCCGCCGGCGGCTTCGCCATCTTCACCCGCACCACCGCATGGCTCCCCTCAACCCCGTCGGCCTTGAAGCGGATCGCCTCGGCCGTCACCTTCTGCTCGGTCACGCGGCACGCCGCCGCCACCACGCCCTCCGCGTCCTTGATCGCATCCAGATCCACCAACAGCATTCGTCGCCCCGCCCCCACAGCCACCTCATTCACAGCCGCCAAATCCCCGGTAAACAGATTCAGGAACCGCCCCCGCAGCTTGGCCGGCTGTGCATCCGGCGCCGACTCATCCAACCCCGCCGCCACCACATACGGCCCCCGCCGTAGAACCAGCGCGTTGCTCTCCCCCCATTTCAGCCCCACCTCCCCCGCTGCCTTCTTCGCCAACTCCCTCACCCGCTCCGCTCCCTCCTTCTCATACGTCAGCCCCGCCACCGACGCCCGCTCCCACACCACCCCCCCCTTCCCCACCTTCGCCGTCCCCGCCTTGGCCTCCTCCAAACCCAACACCTTAAACAAATGCTCCCGCGGCGTCTTGTACGACATCGCCCCCGTGTTCCACCACTCCTTCACCCCACAAAACGCATCCGTATCATCATCCACCACCACCAGCGCCCCCCCATCCTTCACCCACTGCGCCAAAACCCCATGAAACTGGCTCTTCGGCGGCTTCTGCCCCTCATACGTCAACAGCAGCATCCTGTAACGGCTCAAGAATCCCGCTTTCTCCGCCGTCTCGATCTGCACCGGCTCCACCACCACCCCACGCTTGAGCAGCGGCATCGCCAACCCGTAAAACGACCCCAAATGCGCATCCGATGCCCCCGGCCCCCCGCGCTGAAACATCATCGTATCCGAAACCAGCACCCCGACCCCCCGCGTCCCCGCCGCCTCCCATTTCACTTTCTCCGCCGGCTGCTTCATGTCCCCCAGCGCCGTGATCACCGCCTGCAATTCCGTCTCATACTCCTTCGGAATCCCCACCCGCTCCACCGGCCGCGTCGTCGTCTTCTCCGCCGCTGGATACTTCCCATTAAAAACCCGGTCCGGCCATGGCATGATCTCATAATGCCACACCTCCGGCTGCAACAATGACGCAACCAGCGTGCTCTCCCAGTTGTACCGATAGTCCACCCACGAATGATTCGGATCATCCTCGATCGGATCATTCAAATACCACACCCGCCGCCCCGACGCCCGAACCAGGTTCTGCATCGCCCCATACTCCAGAAACGCCGTCTCAAACGTCCGCTCCTTCCGCACCCCCTCATACACATTCGGCGTCCGCGCCGTCCCCGTCCACACCTGCGCGATATACCCATCGCACCCCACCTCCAACAGCGACGACTCCGGACTCACAATCCGCCAATGCGCATAGTTGATCAACGAATGCGTCGGCACATAACACGGTATCCGACGCCCCGACGCCTTCTCATACTCCCGCACAAACGAGAACACCTGCGCCAGCGCCCGCCGATACAAAAAATACTTCAACTTCGACGCCCGATACTGCGCATCCGCCGACGAGTGCGGCGGCACCCACTCATCCCCGTAATACGCCTTCCATTCCTTCTTAAAACACGCCTCATACCCCCCCCTCACCCAAAACTCCGGCTCCGCCAGCTGAATCGCCTCCGCCCCCGCATCCAACGCCCGCTTCACCCCCACCGTCAGATATTTCCC
>JAPLNB010000351.1 GCA_026693085.1 Planctomycetota bacterium
GAAGCGGGAGGGATTTGTGGCGGGGAAGTCGGCGGGGATGGCATCGGACGGGCCATGGGGGGAGCATCGGCAGCAGTCGTTGAGGTTGTCGGGGATGATGGCGATGAAGGAGGCGGGGTTGGTGAGGAAGCCGGTGGGGGAGGTGGTGGAGGGGTTGAGGAAGGGAGTGGAGAAGGTGTTGGGAGAGAAGGGGTGGATTGGGCGGGAGGAGTTGATGGAGAGGTTGAGCGAGGTGATGCCGGTGCCGGAGCATTATGTGTTTGATCCTGGGCCTGGGATAGAGTGGGGTGGGATTGTGTTTCGGGCTGGGGACAAGAATGGGGATGGGCGGGTGACGGTTGAGGAGTTGATGGGGGTGGTGTCGGAGGCGGTGGTGGTGGCGGATAGGAATGAGGATGGGAAAGTGGATGGGGGTGAGGCGGAGCGTGCGATGGCGGAGCGAGCGGTGGCGGGGAGGCGGTGAGTGGGTCGGGGGGCGAGTTGAGGCGGTCGGGGAAGTGGGGATTGCAGTTCTAGAGGATAGTGGCGGGTTGGGAGAGGAAGGCGACTGGCTGGTGCGTGTGGTTCAGGCGTGTGCGGAACGACTCAAGCGGGTGTTATTGTGATGAGGAGGGGGGACTTTTCCACCGGTGGCGTGGTGGGGCGGTGGATAAGTTGAGCGGAGGCGGGTGGAGGTTGGACGGCAGAAAAAAATGTGGGTACTCTAAGCCCCGATGAGTTCGCCCCTTAACCCTGTATGACCATTGAGGCAATCCCATATTTAGTGAAGTTTGGATTGACGGGCACAAGATATAGTGTATAAAGAGAGTGTTAACATTTCGTGCTGGCGTCTTGGCGTGACTGAATTTTTTACTAACAGCCGGCACTGAAATTGCGGACGGAATAAGCCGGATATTGGTAGCAGTGGTGGAACCGCTGGGGTTGCAGTGGCGAGTCGCGTTGTTGAGCGTATCGAGGTTGATGTAAGTGGCGGCAGGCAATCGAGGAGCGGGAGAACGGGACTGGCGTTCTTCGGATTGCAGGCGGTCGCGTCATATCGGGTCGGCCATGTCTATCCTGTGTGACACGCAGATTCGCGAACTGATCGGCATTGAGCCGTTTGAGGAGAACGTGAAACGTTCGGGGCAGGTGAGCTATGGCGTTTCGAGTTATGGGTACGACGTTCGGGTTGGCGGGTTGTTTAAGATTTTTACGAACGTCAACTCGGCGGTGATCGATCCGAAGCGGTTTTCGGAAGAGTCGTTTGTGACGCTGGACACGAACGAGACGGGGAAGGATCACGTGTTGATCCCGCCGAACAGTTTTGCGTTGTGCGAGACGGTGGAGACGGTGACGATGCCGCGGGGGTACTTGGCGATCTGCGTGGGCAAATCGACGTATGCGAGGTGCGGGATCATAGTGAATGTGACACCGATTGAGCCGGAGTGGCGGGGGAAGATTACGCTGGAGATTTCGAACACGACCCCGCTGCCGGCGAAGATTTATGCGAACGAAGGGATCGCGCAGTTGATTTTCCTGAAGGCGGATCAGGTTTGCGCGAGGAGTTATGCGGACAAACACGGCAAGTACCAGGATCAGCGTGGATTGACGTTGCCCAAGGTTGATTGAGGCCAATGGGAGTAGGTGATGACTCGTGAACGTCAGTTTTGGACTGTTGGCCCGGTTGTCGCGATTTTGATCGGGTTGGCTGTCGGCTGCACGAAGGCAGCGGACCGGATTCCGCGAGAAGCGACGCTGGTTGCATCGCAGTCTGGCGGCATGGGTTTTTTGTCGCGTGACAAGGGTACTGTTTACCTGGTGGATTCGAGGACTGGGCAGGTGGTTTACACGGCGGCGGTGGCGTATGGCGACAAGCTGGCGTTTCTACCAGAGCAGAAGCAGGTTCTTTTCAATGGGAATGTAGTGAGTCAGCCAGAGCTGAACGCGAAGCATGTTTATCGGCTGTTTTTTTTGAGAGAATAGGAATTGAGAGCGAGCGGAGCTCGGCGGGCCAGTGGAGGCCGAACCGTGGAGCGATTGCGTGTTGTTTTGACCGGATAGGCGAGAAGCGTGAGCGTCCGGGCAGTTGTAATTGCTCATGCAGTTGGCGGCGGAGAGAGAATGCTGAATGAGCGGGCCAGACAGCGGACGTCAGGCTCGATCGCGGCCAGACAGGCTGAGCAGGCGTTTTTTGTTTGGGGAATGAGATATGAAGATTACTCGTCGTTTCACCAAGCCTGGGCAGGATGCCCTGAATTCTGTCACGTACGAAAAGCGTACCAGCCGGATCACGAATCCGGATGGTTCGGTTGTTTTTGAGATGCATGACGCGGAGATCCCGAAGGGTTGGTCTCAGCTAGCGACGGACATCATGGTCAGCAAGTATTTCCGGAAGGCTGGCGCTCCGCTGAAGGATGCGGAGGGGCGTCCGGTTCGGGATGCGCAGGGGAACGTGGTGACGGGTCCGGAGAAGTCAGTGAAGGAGGTTGTGCACCGTCTGGCAGGTTGTTGGCGGTTCTGGGGTGAGAAGCATGGTTACTTTGACAGTGGGGAGGATTCGCAGGCGTTTTATGACGAAGTGACGTACATGCTATTGCACCAGATCTGCGCTCCGAACTCGCCGCAGTGGTTCAATACGGGGCTGAATTTCGCGTATGGGATTACGGGTCCGAGCCAGGGGCATTTTTACTGCGATCCGCGGAGCGGCGAGTTGATGCGGGCGAAGGATGCGTATTCGCACCCTCAGCCGCATGCGTGCTTTATTCAGTCGGTTTCGGATGACCTGGTGAATCCGGGCGGGATCATGGATTTGTGGGTTCGCGAGGCGCGGCTGTTTAAGTATGGGTCTGGGACGGGGTCGAACTTTTCGCGGCTGCGAGGCGAGAACGAGCCGTTGTCGGGTGGCGGGCGATCGTCGGGGCTGATGAGTTTTTTGCGGATCGGGGATCGAGCGGCGGGGGCGATCAAGTCGGGGGGCACCACTCGTCGGGCGGCGAAGATGGTGTGCCTGGACCTGGACCATCCGGACATCGAGCAGTTCACGAACTGGAAGGTTCGCGAGGAGTTGAAGGTTGCGGCGATGGCGGAGGGAGTGAAGGTTCTGCCGCAGGATCAGCAGGAGCTGGCGAAGAAGCTTGGGATGCGTCTGGACTACGATTTCAACGGCGAAGGGTACTGCACAGTTTCGGGGCAGAACTCGAACAACTCGGTGCGGATTCCGAATCGGTTTTTCAAGGCGGTGGAACAGGACGGCGAGTGGAACCTGACTTGGCGGACGAACAACAAAGTCGCCAAGACGCTGAAGGCGAAGGATCTATGGGAGCAGATTGCGTTTGCGGCTTGGCGGTGCGCTGATCCCGGGGTGCAGTTTGACGACACGATCAACCAGTGGCACACGTGTCCGCGGTCGGGGCGGATCAACGCGTCGAATCCGTGCGTGACGGGTGACACGCGGGTGCTGACGCCTGGGGGCATCTGGCGGCGGATCGACCAGATGATCCACCTGCCGAGCCGGATCGTGACGAACCTGGAGCGACAGGAGATTCACGAGACTGAGGGGGCGTTTCCGACGGGGACGAAGGAAGTGTACGAGCTGCGTACGGCGGGCGGGTATATGGTGAAGCTGACGGGGGACCACCAGGTTCTGACGCGCAGCCGGGGGTGGGTCGAAGCGCGGTTTTTGACGTCTGCGGACGAGATCAAGGTTCCGAGCACGGCGGCGTGCGTGCAGGAAATCGGCGAGCCACAGGACCCGCAGTTCTTCGAGCTTCTGGGTTTGTTTGTCTCGCAGGCGAACGACGACGGGACGGCGTTGCACCTGGACGCGACGCTGAGTGACGCGGGGCTGGTGGATCAATATGCCCACTACGTTACGGACCATTGGGGTCAGCGGACATACGACGATGATTACATCAACGAACTGATGGTGAACGAGCGAGCGTTGGACGAATCGGGGAACACGCTGACGGTTGCGTTGACGAATCGTCGGCTCTTAAGCCGGCTGGGCGCGTTTATCCGGACGGAAGGGCGGGCGTCGCGGCTGGGCGCGTCGGTGCGGCAGCCGCGGCTGGGAGACGAGGCGTTTACGGCGGGGCTGGCGGCGCAGAAGCACCTGCTTAAGGCGT
The DNA here is from genome assembly GCA_026693085.1 of Planctomycetota bacterium. Classification (GTDB taxonomy): domain Bacteria; phylum Planctomycetota; class Phycisphaerae; order Tepidisphaerales; family Tepidisphaeraceae; genus JAPLNB01. The sequence continues at coordinate 4,104 of JAPLNB010000351.1, forward strand.
TGTTTACGGCGGACGGGCGGCTGTCGAACGGGGCGCTGGAGCTGTTGTCGACCAATCTTTCATTGCTGCAGGATATTCAGCTTTTGCTGCTGGGTTTTGGGGTTCAATCGTGTCTGTTCGACTCAACACAGTCAATTAGCGGAGATCTGCCTGATCGACGGAACGCCCCTGTGCGGTTCGGCGATGTGGCCAGGCAAGGCGGAGCCTTGCTGAAACAAGGCGGAGCCTATGCAACCACGGCCGCTCGCGACGCGGATTCGAGACGCCACGGCCTGCGTATCGATTCGGGCAGTCTCCGCTCTTTTGTTAAACACATCGGGTTGCTGCCGGGGCGTAAGCTCGATCAGCTTACGAGCCTGGCGACGTTTGCGATCAACCGTGCTCAGCAGTTGAACTACGATCACGTTGCGGCGTTGACTCCGGTCGGCAAGCAGCAGGTTTTTGATATGACCGAGCCGATGACCAGCTCGTTCATTGCGAACGGGATCACGGTGCACAACTGCTCGGAATACATGTTTCTGGACGACACGGCGTGCAATCTGGCGTCGCTGAATGTTCTTACCTTTTTTGACGCGGAGACCCGGCGGTTTGACGTTGAATCGTACCAGCACGCGATCCGGCTGTGGACGATGGTGCTGGAGGTGTCGGTGTTGATGGCGTCGTTCCCGTCGGAAGCGATCGCGGAGCTTTCATACCGATTTCGGACGCTGGGATTGGGGTATGCGAACCTGGGCGCGATGCTGATGCAGGCGGGGATTCCGTATGATTCGGACAAAGCGAGGGGGATCTGCGCGGCGTTGACGGCGATTCTGACGGGGGAGTCGTATGCGGCGTCGGCGGAGATGGCGAGGGAACTGGGGGCGTTTCCGGGGTATGACGAGAACAAATCGGACATGCTGCGGGTGATCCGGAATCACCGTCGGGCGGCGTATGACGTGTCGCACAATGCAGCGGGGTCGCGGAGCCTGGGGCAATACGAAGGGCTGGAGATTCTGCCGGTGGGGATCGACGCATCGCAGTTTTCGGATACGGACCCGCTTGCGTCTGTCGGGCTGCTGGCGTCAGCGAGGGAATGCTGGGACCGGGCGACAGCGCTGGGGGAACGGCACGGGTACCGCAATGCCCAGACGACGGTGATTGCGCCGACGGGGACGATCGGGCTGCTGATGGACTGCGATACGACGGGGGTGGAGCCGGATTTTGCACTGGTGAAGTTCAAGAAGCTTGCGGGGGGCGGTTATTTCAAGATTGCCAACCAGTCGCTGGAGCCGGCGTTGGTGAACCTGGGGTATTCGCCGACGGAGATTCATGACATTCTGCGGTATGTGCTGGGGACGCTGACGTTTGACAGTTCGCCGCACATCAACCGGGATACGCTGAAGGTTGCGGGGCTGACGGATGAGGAGATCGATCAGATCGAGAAATCGTTGCCGTCGGTGTTTGAGGTGTCGTTCGCGTTTTCGCCGTGGTCGGTGGGCAAGGATACGCTGAACCGGCTGGGGATTCCGGAATTGGAATGGCAGGCGGCGGGGTTCAATCTGCTGCGGCGGCTGGGTTTTACGCGGAAGCAGATCGACGAAGCGAACGATACGCTGTGCGGGCGGAGCACGGTCGAAGGGGCGGCGCATTTGAAGGACGAGCATTTGTCGGTGTTCGACTGTGCCAACAATTGCGGGAAGCACGGGAAGCGATTCATTCGGGCGGAGGGGCACATTCGGATGATGGCGGCGGGGCAACCATTCGTCACGGGGGCAATCTCCAAGACGATCAACCTTCCGAAGGAGGCGACGGTTGAGGACATCAAGAGCGCGTATTTTCTGTCGTGGCGGCTGGGTTTGAAGGCGAACGCGTTGTATCGTGACGGTTCGAAGCTATCGCAGCCGCTGAACGTCAGCTCGGATCAGGAACTGGACGAATCCGAGGAGGACGATGGGGGGAATGTGGAGGCGGCGAAGGCGGAAATCGCCGGGGAGGTGGCGATGGCGGCGATGCTGGTGGGGCAATCGAAGGTCGAAGGTCAGAAATTGAAGATGACGTCGGACAACCTGGCGGCGGCGACGGTTTCGCCGATTGAGAAGATCATTGAGCGGATCGTGGAGCGGCCCTTGAGAAGGCGGCTGCCGGACACGAGGCGGGCGATCACGCACAAGTTCGATGTGGGGGGGCATGAGGGGTACATCACCGTGGGTTTGTACGAGGACGGTTCGCCGGGGGAGGTGTTTATCACGATGGCGAAGGAAGGCTCGACGATCGGGGGGCTGATGGACACGATTGCGACGCTGGTGTCATTGGCGTTGCAATATGGGGTTTCGATCGAGTCGTTGGTGCGGAAGTTTGAGCATGTTCGGTTTGAGCCGAGCGGGATGACGCGGAACAGCGACATTCCGTTTGCGAAGTCGATCGTGGATTACATTTTCCGGTGGCTGGCGATGGAATTTGTGGCTGGGTACCGTGCGGTGAATGTTCCGAAGCGTGCGGAAAAGAAAGCGAGCCCGCCGGGAAACCCTCCTCAGGCTCCGGCGGCGTCTGAAGCCGCCGAGGTAGAAAGCCCGGCTGGGGAGTCGGGTCTCCGCCGGGGCGGGAATGGCAACGGCGGGAACGGTCACGGGCACCATGATGAGCACCGCGCGCCGGCGTTGGAATTGCACCCGAAGGTCACAGCGAATCCGTCGCAGGGCCCGGCGAATGTGCGGCTGATCGTTGCGGCGGACCCGCTGAGCCAGCAGAGTTCGGAGTTGCAGGCGGACGCGCCGGCGTGCGACGTGTGCGGGTCGATCACGGTGAGAAGCGGGACGTGCTACAAGTGCCTGAATTGCGGGAATTCGATGGGGTGCAGTTGAGGTGACATCCGAGGGGTGGGGCGGAGGGCAGAGTGCTCTTGCGCCCGCTTGTTTTTGAGGAAGGGGAAGGGGAAGGGGGCACTTTTTGGGCCATGGGGCGGGCGAGGGATTTGGAGGTGGCGAGGCATTCGACGGCACAGCCGGGGAGGTCGGGGACTGCGGCGATGAAGGCGTTGTCTAGGCGGATTGGTGGGGCAATCGTCAGTCCTAATGGCTGATCTCGTCAGGGCAAATCATGTGTTATGACTTCGTCTTGACGTATGCGTCGTATAGCGCGGTGGCGTCCTCGGCAATGAGTTCCGTGTAGCCGCACTGTCCGCAGATGTTGGCTTTCAGTTTGGCGTACACTGGTCCCTTGAACACCCATGCTTCCGGATTGGTGTATCCCACAATGGCCTTCAATTTGCCGTCTGAATGCTGCCCTTGGTCAAGGACGCCGACGAGAGGGATGATTTTCGGTGAGCCGCACTTGCTGCATTTTGGGTTCATAAGAGTCTCTCAATCAAATGATGATTATCTCGTGAGTTCGCGGTACTTGATGCGGTGGGGTTGGTCGGCGGCGAGGCCTAGGCGTTGTTTGCGGTCGGCTTCGTAGGCTTGGTAGTTGCCTTCGAAGAAGCGGATTTCGGAGTCGCCTTCGAAGGCTAGGATGTGGGTGGCGATGCGGTCGAGGAACCAGCGGTCGTGGCTGATGACGACGGCGCAGCCGGCGAAGTTTTCAAGGGCTTCTTCCAGGGCGCGCATGGTGTTCACGTCGAGGTCGTTGGTGGGTTCGTCGAGGAGGATGACGTTGGCGCCTTGTTTGAGCATTCTGGCGAGGTGGACGCGGTTGCGTTCGCCGCCGGAGAGGAGGCCTACGGTTTTTTGCTGGTCGGCGCCGGTGAAGCCGAAGCGGGAGACGTAGGCTCGGGAGTTGACGTCGGCGTTGCCGAGCTTGATGCGTTCCTGGGAGTCGGTGATGACTTGCCAGACGGTTTTGGAGGCGTCGAGGTCGTCGCGGGTTTGGTCGATGTAGGCGAGTCTGACGGAATCGCCGAGTTTGATTTCGCCTAAGTCGGGGGTTTCCTGGTTGGTGATGAGTCGGAAGAGGGTGGTTTTGCCGGCGCCGTTGGGGCCTATGATTCCGACGATGGCGTTGGGGGGCAGGACGAAGGAGAGGTTTTGGAAGAGGACTTTGTCGGCGTAGGATTTGGAGAGGTTGAGTGCTTGGATGACTTTTTGGCCTAGTCGGGGGCCTGGGGGGATGAAGATTTCGATTTCTTTTTCTTTGGCCTTGGTGTCCTGGTTGAGCATGGCTTCGTAGGAGGCGATGCGGGCTTTGCCTTTGGCTTGTCGGGCGCGGGGGCTGGCGCGGACCCATTCGAGTTCGCGTTGGAGGGCGCGTTGGCGGTTGTCCTCGGCTTTTTCTTCGAGGGCGAAGCGGGCTTGTTTTTGTTCGAGCCAGGAGGAGTAATTTCCTTTCCAGGGGATGCCGGCGCCGCGGTCGAGTTCGAGGATCCAGCCGGTTTTTTGAGGAGGAGTCGGCAGAGTGCGACGCGTCGGCGTTCGCCGCCGGAGATGATTTTGACGGAGGTGTCGGGTGGGGGGCAGCGGAGGGCGTCCATGGCCATTTCGAGTTGGGAGTCGAGGTCCCAGAGGCCTTGGTGTTCGATTTTTTCCTGGAGGGCGCCTTGTTTTTCGAGGAGGGTGGTCATTTCGTCGTCGTCGAGGGGTTCGGCGAGTTGGTCGGAGATGGCGTTGAACTCGTTGAGGAGTGCGGACTTGTCGGCGAGGCCTTCTTCGACGCATTGGCGGACGGTTTTGGAGTTATCGAGGAGGGGTTCTTGTTCGAGGAAGCCAGTGGTGAATCCTGGGGAGAGTTCGATGCGGCCGTCGAAGGTTTTGTCGGCGCCGGCGAGGATTTTGAGCAGGGAGGACTTGCCGGAGCCGTTGAGGCCGAGCACGCCGATCTTGGCGCCGTAGAAATAGGAGAGCCAGATGTCCTTGAGGACGACTTTGCGTTCGTAGGACTTGGAGACTCCGAGCATGGAGTAGATGATTTTGTTGGGTTCGTTGGGCATAGATGGATAATCAACAGTAACCGAAGCATAATAGGTTGGCCAAGTCGATTGGGCCTTGGGTTTGTTATTTGTTACTTGTTATTTGTTATTTGTGGCGAGTTGTGGGGGGGGCGTGAAGGATAGTGGTGGGGTGTGGCGGTTGAGGTAGAGGTGAGGCGATGACTTTGACTGGAATTGATCTGGGTATTGTGCTGGTGTACCTGGCTGCGGTGATTGGGATCGGGTTTTATGTGAAGCGGAGGAGCGCGGCGGGGTTGGAGTCGTACTTTTTGGGGAACCGGCAGATGCCGTGGTGGATGCTGGCGATGTCGGGGTCGTCGAGCTACTTTGATATTACGGGGACGATGTGGATTGTGTCGTTGCTGGTGATGCTGGGGCTGCGGGGGATGTGGATTCAGTTCATGTGGGGGTTCATCATCGCCGGTTTTTATATGGCGTTTATGGGGAAGTGGATTCGTCGGTCGGGGGTGATAACGGGGGCGGAGTGGATGGTGAAGCGGTTCGGGGCGGGGTTGCAGGGGGATCTGGCGAGGCTGTCGTATACGGTGTACGCGATTTTGACGATTTCGGCGTTGTTGGGGTACACGGCGGTGGGGATGGGGAAGTTTGGGGCGGAGTTTATACCGTTGCCGGACGGGCTGAGCGCGGCGGCGAAGGAGCATTTGTGCGCGGCGCTGATCATTGGGATAACGGGGCTGTATGTGGTGGTTGGGGGATTTCGGGGGCTGACGCTGGTGGAGTTTTTTCAGACGATCATATTGACAGTGGGGGCGGTGATGGTGGCGTATCTGGGGTGGGCGGCGTTTCGGACGACGAACATGGCGGCGCCGCCGCCGGGGGATTGGTACAGCATTTGGCCGGTGTGGACGCTGGATCGGGAGGTGGGGGCGGGGTCGGTGTATGACGTGACGGGGTCGATGTATTACATGTTTGGGGCGATCGTGATTACATATGTGGCGAAGGGGTTATTGTTGTGCGCGAGCGGTCCGGAGCAGTTGTACGATTTTCAGAAGTTTTTGGCGGTTCGGAATCCGCGGGAGGCGTCGCTGATGGGGATGCTGTGGGGGGTGTTTCATACGGTTCGGTTTCCGATGGCGGCGGGGATTGCGGTGATGGGGATGGTGGGGTTGGCGGCGGAGCCGGAGTTGTTGTCGAAGATCAAGACGGACCCGGAGCGGGTGTTGCCGGTGGTGATTGCAACATTAAGGCCGGGGTTGAGGGGGTTGGCGTTGGCGGCGTTGATATCTGCGTTCATGGGGACGTTCAGCGCGACGGTGAATGGTGGGGCGAGCTATCTGGTGAGGGATGTGTATCAGCGGTATTTGCGGCGGCGGGCGTCGGATCGGGAATTGGTGTGGGCGAGCTATGGTGCGTCGGTGTTTTTCATTGTGGTGGGGATTTTGATTTCGTTGCGGGCGAAGTCGATCAACACGATGTTTACGTGGATCATGGTGACGTTGGGGGCGGGGGTGTTGATGCCGAATGTGCTGAGGTGGTACTGGGCGAGGATGAACGGGTGGGGGTATTTTGCGGGGACGGTGACGGGGATGGTGTTGTCGCTGGTACAGGCGGTATTGGAGAATAAGGAGATGCTGGTTCAGCCGGTGTATGTGACGTTTCCGGTGATGGTGATGGTGGTGATGTTGGTGGCGGTGGTGGTGGCGTTGATGACGGAGGCGGTGGATGACGAGACGTTGAAGCGGTTTTATCGGGATGTGCAGCCTGCGGGGGCTTGGGGGAGGGTGGCGGGGTTGGTGAAGCGGGATGATCCGGGTTTTGTGAAGGAGAGTTTTGGGGTGGATTTGTTGAATGTGTGTGTGGCGGTGCCGTGGTTGGCGGCGTTGTATACAGCGCCGGTGTTGCTGGTGACGCATCAGTATATGGGGGCGGGGTTGGCGGGGGCGGTAGTGTTGTTGTTGACGGTGGTGTTGTTGTTGACGTGGTGGCCGAACTTGCCGAAGGCGGAGGGTCGCGCCGGTGGGGAGGTGGAGGCGGGGGTGGCGGGGAAGGAGGGGTGATCGGTTTTGTTCAATGCTCGCCAAACTGAATTTGGGAAGAATGGTGAGGGGGGGCTGGTTGTTTGCTGTGCGCCGATAATCGGGAAGGGCTTGACGCGGGGGTGATTTTGGCATATTCTCGACAGTTGGTAGCCCGGCACATCGCTTGGGGTAAGGCTCGGGTTGTGCAACAGACGGGGGTGCTGAATGAATTCCCTGGTATGGGTGGTGATGGACAGTTGCCGATATGACACGTTTATGCGTGCGGCGACGCCGACGGTGGACTGGTTTTCGGGTTTTAACAATGTATTGGTTGAGCGGCGGTACAGTTATGCGTCGTGGACGTCGCCGGCGCATTATGCGTTCATGATGGGGCTGGTGCCGCATCGGAATGTGGCGGGGGTGTTTGCGTCGGAGGTTTATAAGGAGGATTTAGGGCAGTGGACGGAGCGATTGGGGACGGGGGGTTTGGACTTTTCGAAGTTCATACCGCATTTGTCGCTGCCGAAGGTTTTGCAGGAGATGGGGTATTTGACGATTGGGCGGGTGTCGCTGCCGGTGTTGAACGAGACGACGCTGTTGTCGGCGTATTTTGACGATTACCGGATGATGGAGGATCACAACGACTTCGCGGGGATGATCCGGGAGATGGATTTTTCGGGGGATCGGCCGCGGTTTTATTTTTTCAATCTTGGGGAGACGCACTACCCGTATATGTTGAAGGAATCGAGTTTGCCGCGGATATCGGGGGTGCATGGGGCGGTTCGGTGGTTGGACCGTGAGCAGGAGTCGTCGGGGCCGATGCCATTTTTTGACGAGGGGACGATGGAGCGGCTGCGAGAGCAGCAGGTGAGGTGTGTGGAGTACATTGATGGGTTGCTGGGGGAGCTGTTTCGGAAATGTCCGAAGGGGACGCACGTGATATTGACGGCGGACCATGGTGAACTGTTTGGGGAATGCAACTACTTTGGCCACGGCCCAGTGATTCACGAGAAGGTATTTGAAGTGCCCTTCGTGGAAGGCAAGGTTCCCAAGACCTGAGGCGCTTGAGCAAACCTGTCGGGTAGACGAAACGGGGGGTGGGATGAGCAGCGAGGGCATAGATCACGATACTGATCGCCAGCTCATGTTTCGTGTGGCTGGGGGGGACGTGCAGGCGTTTAAGGCGTTGTACGAGGCGTATTTTTCGCGGATCGTGTCGTTTTTGAGCCGGTATGGGTGTTCTGGTGTGGAGGACATGGCCCAGGAAGTGTTTGTTCGGGTGTGGGAGCATCGGGATCGATTTGCGGGGCGGTCGGGGACGAAGACGTACCTGATGGGGATTACGCGGAACGTTTTGCGGGAGTCGAGGCGGCAATCGGGTCGATGGCCGGTGAGTTGTGACAGTGGGGTGTTGGGGAAAGTTGTTGCGGACGATCCGGAGGAGCAGCCGGATGCGGACCTGATCAAGACGCTTGAACAGGCGAAGGTGTATTTGTCTCCGAACCAGTTGCAGGCGATCGAGTTGGTGTATCACAGCCAGATCAAGCCTGCGGAAGCGGCGGCGCTGGCGGGGTGTTCGTATAAAGCGATGTGTCGGCGGCTGGAGGAGGCGCGGTTGCGTTTGCGGGAGGTGTTGGAGCAGCGATTGCAGTCGTGAGGGAGGGGGCGGGTTTAGCGTTTTTGGAGCGGTTTGGAGGGTGGAAGCAGGACGAGGCTGGCGAGGTGGTGGAGCATCCCCTGATTGGTTTTCCTCTGTAAATAGAACCCAGGCGAATCGAAAGAGAGAGCGGCACTGGCTGACCAGCAGCCCGTGGCACCCGAGCCCCGGAGGTAGGGGGCAGGTTGGTATTTCCGTGGACCTATTTAGCGGGTGCGGTTCAGCGTCAGATTTTTGTTTCCGACGGTTGGCAACACCGGCGACCGCCCGGTCTCAGCCATCAATCGCCGCCGACGATGCGGCGACGGCATCCGATTGGGGGTCGTGCCGTTGGGACACACTTCCGGTGGCAAATCCCCCATCAACTGCCCGAAGGGTATTCCTGAACACCTGCACCTGTATTTTCCCGGTCGGCGTTTGGGGCCAGTTCAGCGCAACCTGGTAATCACGCCGCAGCACAAACCGCTTGAACAACTGCCACAGAATCATTGCCACATAGGTCGGGTTGGTTGTGGCGTAGCGTATGAACAGCCGTCTTGGCTGACAGCAGAGCCGGAATAGCCACTCGAGTCCGGCTTTCTGGAGGAACTGCGGCGTTGGCGGGACGGCGCCGGCATGCAGGTCGAACGCCGCACCTACGCCGATCATCACGGCGGGTACGCGGTCGATGTGTTCCAGCATCCATCGCTCCTGTTTCGGACAGCCCAGGCCGACGAAGACAATGTCTGGCCGCCGTGCGTTGAGGCGATCGACCATTTCCTGGTCTTCCTGGGCGTTAAGGTGCCGGAACGGCGGAGAAATCGCGTCGACGATGTTGAGCCTCGGAAACCGCTGGCTCATATTCGCAACCAGTTGGCGCAGGCGATCCGGAGCACCCCCGTAGAACGCCACGCGCCACGCTTGGGTCTCGGCGTGCTCCAGCACCATGGGCATCAAGCTGCACCCGGCCACGCGCGACGCACCGCGATGCCCCAGCAGTCGTTGTGCCCACACGATCGGCATGCCATCAGGAGTGTTGATGCTCGCTTGCTGGAGCGCACGACGGTGTGATGGCCGCCATTTTGCCAGAACGATGTTGTGCACGGCAACGACGCCGATGTAGTGGCGCGAGCGCTGTTCGGTCCATTCTTTGATCTGCTGAATAATCTGCTCGTACGAAGCGTTGACAATCGGTGTCCCCAGCACCAAGGTCGCCCGACGTGTTCCGGCGAATTCCGCGGGGCGGGCATCGTGGCGGGGCACAAGGAGCAGGAACTGCAGCATCTGCCGAAGCATGTACAACACAGTCTTGCCCAGCACATAGAGGTCATATGTAAACGACTTATTGTGCATACCCAGCAGATCGAGCTCGTGCCGGTTTTTCCAATCCTCAAGAATGCTCTCAACGCTGTGGGTGTTGCTTCGGGCGGCCAATTGGGCGACGCTGGTCAGGCCCGGCAGCACGTTGTTCCGCAGCTTAAAGTTCGGAATCCGCTCGAGGAGAAAATCGTCGAGGTCTGTCGGGATCGGACGCGGCCCGACGAGCGCCATGTCGCCTCGCACCACGTTCCACAACTGCAGCAGTTCGTCGATCTTCAGTTCACGCAGCACCCGCCCCACACGGGTGGTATCGGGATGATTGTGCAACACCGATTGAACGGTCGGTTTTTCGCCTTTCAGGTGCATCGTGCGGATCTTGTAGATCAGGAACGGCTTGCCCCGGTACCCCCGGCGAAGCTGGCTGAACAGAAACGGCCCACGGGAGCTGCAGCGCACGAGCGGGTAGAGCACAGCAAGCAACGGCAACAGCAGGGCGCACGCGACGAACGCCACTATGCGTTGCGTCATCGCCCAAGGCCCTGCCGTTTCCACGCTCGCCAACGGCTCGCTTTCCGCCGGAGGGCAAATACCATCGAATTTCGTCTCTGCCCGTCCGTAGTCCATACTACATCCCCGGTTCCGATCTCATGCGGTCGCATGGACAGACTGATCGCGTCCTTGACTGGCGCAGTCCGGCGGCGGTTTCGAGGCATAGGTGATTGTTTTCGAATCCCGACCTACTTTGCCGATAGCTGTCCAAACCGCCCGCGCGACTCGGCGTATGGAATCCCTCACAACCGCAGCATGACTGCAAGCATTCCACTGACACTCACCCCCGGCAATCCCTATTTATTGGAGCACTGCCAATACGCGGGACGCATCGGCTGGCGTGAACTCGCTCAGCCGATCTATCACCATGCCATCACGCAATACTACCGCCGTCGGTGTCTGCACAAACCACTCGGTTCGATCGCTGAGCCGGCCAAAAGCGTGGTTTCTGCTCTTGGCAGAAGATTGCCCAGGCAGAACACCGTAGGGTGGAACTTCGATGAAGAATACGCGATATACATTTGCCGTTTCGGAGTTTCCAGAAAGGTCCTCTATGAGCCTGGGTATTACCTGCCGGCATTCGGGACAGTCGTAGTGGTAGAACAACACCAGGCACTTGCCGCGGCTCAGTTCAGGGCCGATGTTGATGTGCTTCAGCAAGGGAAACGGCTTGCCTATCCACCGCTGTGGCTCAAGGACGACCCGGGAGGCGCCGTTGTTGAGGTCAGCTTTGTCGCTCAAGATTGCGGGGGTGTATGTTCCCATCGCAATTCCGCCGGGGATTCCCATCGCCATTGCGATGGTCGCACAGGCGATGATTTGTGCCCGCGACCTTCCAGTCGCACCGACGTTTTCTGGCCGGAAGAGCGCGAGTGTCAAGAGGGCCGCGACGTCCAGCATCAGTGTGTATCGCGGATTGACGGTCAGTCGGCCAAAACACCCGCAGGAGTTCTGGCCGGACAGGAGTTTGTAGAGTGTGATGCACGAGAACGCCGCAAAACACAGGAGCGTCACGCCCCACACGGCCTTGGGCCACAGACCGCACAGCAGGCAGAGCCCGAGGAGGACTTCGAATTCGACAGCGGCGATCAAGAACGGCCGCCGGGCAAACAGCCCGTTGCCGGGGACGGGGCCGCTCATGAGCTCATGGGCTTTGAACGCGGCAGCAATCAGGAGCAAAGCGCCGAGTGCGACGCGTACGACGTCGCAGGGTGCTACGCCGGCCGGCTCAGCCGCCCGATTATTCCGGATTGGCACGCTCCGTGCGGTCACTGGGCTTTTCCTTTGTCGAGTGGGTCGCATCGTGGTCGTGGGGCACCATGTCAGATACGGCTTTTGAAAACTCCCGCCAGAGCGTTTGTGACTGCGATGCGCAGGAAGGCGACGGCGGGGTCATCAGCAATGCTTGCGCTGTCTGGCTACCTTGATACGGGGCTGTCAACTGGTCCGCCAGGGCACGCAGATTCACTTGTTGGGCCGGCTGCGATCCGGTCAGCAGGGCCAGGCACTGGGCAAAATGGGGATCGCTCGCCCGCAGTTGGTCGGCCTTCTGCGGGTTGTTCTTGACCCACAGATAGGCTGCCGTACGGGTCTGCGACAGATACTCGCTGGCTCGCAGACTGAACAGCAACACATCATCCGCCGGCTTGTCCCTGCTTTGTTCTCTGGCTTTGACGTCGGCGTGCCAGCGTTTCAGTGCCGCGGTATAGGCCATGGATCCGCCCGACGAATCCGCCGGCGGCGCAGTCGCTCTTCCAGAAGCCGCGGCTTGGAGCAACCCGCGCTCGTCGGCGGCAAAATGCTTCGCAAGACGCTGCATGCCGGCGGGATCAGAGATCGCGATCGGCTGATTCAACGGCGGACGGCTGGAATCGTAGTGGAACTGCCAGAGGTCCCCGGAAATCATCATGAGGTCGATGTAATCGGCGTCAACGCCGCGAGCGCGGCTGAGCGCCGCCTGTGCCTGGAAGATCCAGGGGAACTCGCGGTTGAACCATTCGCGGTGCTCGTCTCGCCAGGTGGCGTAGTCGAGGCTGTCGGGCGTACGACGGGCCGAGTGGCGTTCGGCGCGTTCGGTCAGCCGCGACAGATCTTCCTCGGCTTCGGGTGCGATGCGGGCAATGACATTGCGTAGAGCCACGTTTGTGGCCCATGCCGTCGCGGCCAAAGCGTCCACCGGGTGGGGGGAGGTGGGTGGGGAACGGCCTGCCACGGTGGACGCTTGGCCTGCGACGACATCTAGAGCCGCTTGTTGCATGTCGTTGCGACTGAAACGAACGCTGCCTTTGACTAATACAAGGTCGGTCCGATCCCCCTGAGTTTGCACATCGAACTGGGTTCCTGTAATAGTCAGCAGCGCATTGCCGGTTTTGACCGCAAACGGATGCCCCGGCACAACCTCCACATAGAGCTCGCCCTTGCGCAAGTGGATTTCATATCTCCTGTTTGCACCCTCGCCGGCAACGGTGATCGTGGTCTGCGTGTCGTGGTTCATCACCACGCGATGCATCCCACCGAGCAGTATCTCCTGGCGCTGCCGGGTGGTAGCGAGCGGCTGGCCGAGCGGCAGCGCGTGCGGCGCCGACGCGGTCACGATCTCCGCATAGAACCGCTGCGCGGGGTCCGTGATTCCGGCAAGCGAACTTCCGGAGCCATTTTGCGGCTTTCCAGTGAGCGCGCCCCAGCCGACGACACAGGCCATCACCAGGCACGCCGCCAGCGCCGTCGCCGTACCGATCCGATACAGCAGTTGCGGTCGCTTGTGAGCAGTGTGCTGACGCCGGTTTAGCTCCGCCAGCTCCGGCAGACGCCGCTGCAAATCCGCCCAACCCTGCTGAACCGTCATTGGGGCTTTGGCTCTGGCGGGCAGGGATTCTCGCTTTCTGGTTGCCAGTGCATCCTGGGTCTGCTTGCTCAGCGGCCCCCAGTGCTTGCTGACGATCCCGATTATTTCCTTCGTATCGTCAAACTCGCGGGCACATGCCGCACACAACATGCGGTGCGTCTCGAAGGCCTCTTGCTGCTGGTCGCTCTGCAGTGGATCGTTCGCCAGGATGCAGCTCATCAGAGGCCTTGCTTCCTGGCAGTTTATCTCGGGTTGGCGTTCAGAGTTTTGCATAACCACACCGCCACTGCCGGAGGTAGCGTTCAGCCCCATGCTGAGCGGCCATCACCGCCTTCAGTCCCTTAGTGACAATTCAGAGCGATCTGCCCCATGAATTCTGGAAATTGTGCGGAATTTAGTAATTACGGATATAATCAAGGGTTGGCGCAGTAAAGGGGAGGGGCCGGGAAAGAGATCCTCCCGTTTGGGATGATGCTCCCAGCCCCTTGTCAGCCTTCCAATTTCACTCCCTGGGCGTCGGTTGCCCGGGTGACCAGACTGCGAGCATAGTCCGGCAACTGGAAGACTTCTGTTTGTGTCCGGCGGCCCCCGGTTTTCCCTATTGGGTGTGGCATGCTTATCGTCAAGCGATGGCACGCACTTACACGGGGTAGGCTTGCAGGCTACAGCAGCGTATGGAAACTACGTGGAAGCTGCAGCCATTGACCGGACTTTTTTTCAGCGGCTTGACCCGCTTCTGTATAGTTAGTGACCGCAACCACTCGTTTGCCCCACCGATTTGCCTGGATTCCCGGCGTTACAGTCGCAGGCGTTGCATCCTTCTGCCGCAGTCGCGAACAGCGTGGCAGGCGAGACAGGGGGCACTTTGGCATTTTCGCGGAGTCAATCATGAGGGGCGGGAAAGGGCGTGCTGCTGCTCCTGCCAGTTCAGGGCGATCAGGGCGGCGACGAGCAGCATATAGGCGGGTTCCTCGAGCCAGGCGAAGATGCAACCGGAGACGAGGGCGCAGAGCACGAGGAAGCGGCCGAGATCATTGTGGCAGATTGTTCTGCTGACCCAGGTCCAGAGCAGGGTGTAGATAGCGGCGCCGACGAGGCCGAGATCGCCGAGGATTGCGGCCCAGGAGAAGAGCATGGACCACATGCTGGAGCCCTGGTCGACACTGGATACCCAGCTTGCGTGACTGGCGTTCATGATGAGGTGTGTTGTGGGGGAAGTGGTTGCGCCAAGGGGGGCGAGGAGAGGCATGTAGTCAGGGAGCAGCCACCCGAGGCGTCCGACGGTATGGCCGGGACCGAGGCCCAGGAGCCATTGCCAGGCGTTGTCGCACCGTTGGGCGAGGAGGGGAAAGACCTGTAATTTGTTGGCAAGTCCTGTCCAAGCGATGTCGGGATTGTTGCAGGTCATCAGGGCGGGGAAGCAGGTTTGTGCGGCAACGACGAGCGTGGCGGCGGCCGCGGTTGCGGTCAGGAGATATTTCGCGGCTGTGCGGAGGTGATGGCAGCGCAGGAGCATGAGAACGAGCAGCGCGGCCATGAAGGCGGCGAGGACCTGTTTGGCGTCGGTAAAGACGACAACGAGGACTGAGGCGGCGCCGAAGAGGATGCCCTGGAGGCGAGTGCGGCCGGCCCAGTTGATGCCGAAATAGACACCTGCAGTCATTGCCACGGCGCCGGCGACGTGTGCCCCGGCGAGTTGGTTAAGGAACAGTCCTTTTACGTAATCGTCCTGGAGACCCAGGGCAAGGCGCTGGTAATACGCCATGAGCAGGTGGAGTCCGAGCATGAGCAGAATGGCGGCGCGGAACTGCCTGATCGCGTTGGCGGGCCAGCGTGATTCGATCATCAGAAGGAGGAGCAGGAAGGGTTCGGCCAGGAGGAGGAAGTCCAGCGTCACATTGATCAATCCTGCGCCATTGAGCAGCGCGCTGGCGGCCATTGCGCCGGCAAGGCAGAGCAGACCGGCCAGGAGTTCGGCGGCCAGGCGATTGCGAGAGGTTGCGATGACGACGGTGACGCTGAGTGCCAGGACGGGGAAGTGCGCGAAGTTGACGGCGGTTGGGCACCCTGCGGCGACGAGTATTCTGGCGAACCAGGCGGTTGCGAGAACGGCGAGTGCCAAACGCGAGGGGATCGCGCTCATATGCGACGCGGGTTCGAGGAGTGCGGTATTCATGTTATTCCAGCCGGCCTGGCGTGGGGCCTTGTTGTGATTGCTCAGAGCAGATCGGGCATGATGGGGGGATACTGCTCGGCCGAGCCGGCAGCAATGGTTCTCCATTTGAGAAGTTTGAGGGCGCAGTGGCGGCGGCGGAGGCGAATGGATTGCCACCGAGGCCGGTGTGCAGATCCGTCTGGTGTGGCGAGGCGCAGCTCAGGCTAAGCGGTCGGTTCATGGTAGTGCCTGTTTTTCCATTTCGATGTCGGCGATGCAGCGATCGGCGGCTGGCGAGCGGGCGCCGAATCGGCCTTGCCACTGATCAACGACGTCGCGATAGAGGTTGCTGTAGGAGTTGCATCGGGTTTGCCAGCGGTATTGTTCGCGGACGAGTTTTTGTCCGCTTTGGAGTGCTCGGGATCGCAATTCGGGGTCATTGACGAATCGGACCATTGCGTGTGCGAGGTCGCGTGCAGCTTGGCCGGGGGTATGGGCGGGGATCTTGATACCGGTATCGTGAGTGACTTGGGTTCCTGGGCCACCGAGATCGAGGCAGATGACAGGGCGGCCGGTGGCCATTGCTTCGACGCAGACCCAGCCGCCGGAGTCGTGGAGGCTGGGATGGACGAGTGCGATGGACTGCTGGAGCTTTGACAGGGCATCTTGGCGAGGGAGAGCCCCCCAGAAGCGGACGCGGTCGAGGATTCGGAGGTTTGAAGCGAGGGATTGGAGGCGAGCGCGTTCGGGGCCATCGCCGACGATCCAGTATTCGGCTTGGCGGAGTCCGGCGTGGGCAAACGCTTGGAGGCCGAGATGGAAGCCTTTCCAACTGACGAGCCTGCCGAGGCTGATGAAAGTTGGGGGTTGTCGAGGGGGCAGCGGCTGGGCGAGGGCGTTGATGTCATCGTCGGACAGTCCGACCTCGGAGCAGAGGCGTACGGAGGATGCTCCGAGGCTAAGGAGGCGGCGGGCGGTTTCGGGGGTGGTTGCCTGGGCGACTGTGGCGCGTCTGGCGGTGAGGCGGACGAGGGGATCGCGCTCGGCCAGTGCGCGTGCGAGGTTTCGGAGGAGTTCGAAGATTTTTCCACGGAGCGGGAATTGCTTGCGAAAGGGGAGTGGTGCGTCTTCGCCGCCACCAACGGGGCCCCAGATAAAGGGGATTGGGAGGAGGCAGAGCAGGCTGGGGGCGCTGTACTTTACGAAGGTGATGTGCTGTGCGACGTCGAAGGCGAATTGCTGGTGCAGCTTGCGTACGACGGGGTGGATGGCGAGTTGCCAGAGGTAATAGTGCAGTCGCATACCGCGGAGTTCTTTTCTCCACCAGCGGAGGCAATAGGGCAGGTCGTAATAGACGAAATGGAGATTGGGTTGGTTTTTTTGGGCGATGGCGCGTTCGATCATGGGCTGGTTTTCGGGTTGGGTGATGACCCACACGTGATGGGAACGGGAGAGTTCAGTGGCGACGTTCCAGCCGACGCCGGGCTCGGAGCCCCTATTGGGCTGGCAGGAATAAGCGGATAGCAGTACTTTCATTGTCCGGACCCCCGTATGCGTTATCGTTGGTTTTGCGGTTGGCTTATCGTCAGATCGGAAGCGTAGTTGTCTCGATTGCTGATTTGCGGGACAGGCGTGGGATTTGGGGCGGTGTTTTGTGTCCGCATTTCGCGTGCCAGGTCGATGATTTCGCGTACCAGTGTCATGCCATTGGGAAGCAGGCACCAGAGCAAGAGGTAGCAGGGGATGTAGATAGCGGCGTCGGAGAGTAGTCGGAGGAAGGCGTTCTGGCCGGTGGGGATGAGGTTGGCGGTGAGATAGAGCGAGAGCGCGGCGCCGGTTGCGGCGGCCAGTGGCCGCCAGAGGGCGGCCAGGATATCGGTCATTTTGAGGGGGGATTGGCGGTAGCAGTATGCGATTCCGGGTGGGCCGAGGGTGAGGCAGCAGGTGACGATGCTCATGGCAGCGGCGACGCCGACGGCGCCCCAATGGACTCCGATGATGAAGCCTGCGATGGTTGCGGCGGAGGTGAGGATGCCCCAGCGTAGTTGTCGGTCGGCGTGGCCGAGGGAGTTGTAGACCCAAGTGGTTGCGACGCTGAAGGTGGTCGCAAAAGCAGCGGGCGCGAGGGCTCGGAGGACGGGGGCGGCTTCGAGCCAATTGGGTCCGAGCATGAATCGGATGACGTCTTCGACGGCGACGAAGAGGAAGGCGACGGCGGGCATTCCCATGGTGGCGACGATCAGGAGGCCGCGGCGGTAATAGCGGCGATAACGTTGGGGGTCGTTGCGGAGCGTGGCGAGTGCGGGGATGGCGACGCGGGTGAGCGGCCAGGTGATTTGCATGACGGGGACGAGGGCCAGGTGGCAGATTCTGTCGTAGAGGCCGACCTGGCGGGTGGTGGCGTACCAGCCGAGGAGCACGCGGTCCATGTTTCGGGCGAAATACTGGAGGAAGTAGAAGCCTGTGAGATTGGCGCCGAAGGCGAGCATTCCGCGAATTCCGGAGCCTCTTGATGGGAGTTGTGGTCGCCAGCCGGAGATCAGCCAGGCGCCGGCGGAGCCGATGGTGATGTAGACGAAGTGGCGGAGGACCAGGGACCAGTATCGCAGGCCGAACCAGGCGGCGGCGATGGCGACGAATGTGCTGGCGGCGAGGGCGGTGAGTTCGATTCCGGAGAGCGCGCCGAATCGCATCTGTCGGTTGAGCAGGGCGCGGTGCTGCATTCCGAGGCCCATGATGACAAAGCCCAGGGAGAGGACCCGGACCAATTGTGTGAGGCGGGGTTCATGGTAGAGCAGGCTGATGAGGGGTGCGGTTGCGGCGACGGCGGTGGTGATGACACCGCTAAGGGCGAGATTGAGCCAGAAGAGGGTGCTGGCCTGGCGGCGGGTGATTCGAGTCGCCTGGATGGTTGCGGTGCCGAGGCCGAGATCCATGCAGAGTTCGGCGAAGTCGATGATGGCATAGACCATGGCGACGAGGCCGAAATCTTCTGGGGTGAGCAGTCGCGCCAGGACGGCGATGGACGCGAGGCTCAGGATCCAGCGCAGGCCTTGGCTGGCGAGGGAGACGAGGGATCCGAGCACGGACCTGCGTTTGAGTTCAGCGTTGCTGGGGATGGCGCAGAACTGTTCATCGAGGCCCGGATGTGCCGTTGCGCTGGTCATAAGCGTACGCCATCCCCGTTCAGGTGATCTGGTGCCGGTTGCCGGCAGGGCCTTGGATGGCGTCATTAACGACGACGCCGAGAACGCGGCCGTTGACGGTGGTCAGTGCGGCGTACGCTTCTGCATAGTCGGAAGAGGTGGATTTGCCCAGGCGGAGGACGAGGAGAGTGGCGTTGCAGATGGCTGCGGCGATTCGCGCGTCGGCGAACGACAGGACGGCTGGTGCATCAAGCACGACGCGCGCGTAATCTTTTGACAGCTTTGCCAAGAGGTTGCGGAAGGCTTCGCCGGCCATGGTTTGGGGCGGAAGGCCGGCATCGGAGCCGAAGGGGAGTATGTCCAAGCCTGGGAAGGTGGTCGGGTGGACGGCCTGATTGAGGTTGAGAGTGCCGGCGAGCACTTGGGACAGTCCTGCGCCGGGCTTGCTGCCGAAGATCAGGGCGACGGCGGGATTGTGGGAATTGAGATCGAGGAGGATGGTTCGTTCGCCGGCAGCGGCGAGGGCTTTGGCGAGGCCGACGGCGACCGTTGTCTTGCCGTCGGCGGGGGCGGGCGAGGTGACCAGGATTGTGCGTGGCTGCTGTGGCGTGGGGTTGTATTGGATGGCGGTGCTGAGCATGCGATAGGTTTCGGCGGCGTGGCGAGATGAGTCGCCGTTAATTGGTGATGGATTGTGTGGCACGACGGCGGCGACGGGAACATGACCGGCGCGAGCGACTTCGGTGGCGGTATAGAGTCGCTGGTCGGTGCGGCCTCGCAGCAGCGCCCAGCCGCTTCCCAGCAGGAGGCCGAGCGCGGTTGCGACGGCGAGGACCTGGGGTTTGCGAGGCCACTTTGGGGTTGCGTTGGCATCGGCGTTTTCGAGGACAACGACGTTTGCGGCGGGCAGTGGGCCGTTCTTGCTTTGCTGGCCGATGTAGGCATCGACGATGCTGTTGAGCAAATGGGCGCCCTGTTCGGGATCGGCGCATTTGAGCGAGAGGGTGATGATGCCGTCCTTGCTGCCGACGTCGGAGGTGAGTCTGTCGCGGACCTGGCGGATCGGTTGGGTGAGACCGGCAAGCTCGCGGAGCGGCTTGACATCCGGCCGATCGAGCGCGAGTCGCAAGACGGAGGTGGATTGGAGCAGCGCCACCTGGGTATGAAGGAACTCCTGCGAGCGGTCGGGCAGGCCGGCGGTGCTTTTTCTCTCGACATAGAGCTGGGTGGTGACGGCATAAACGGCTTTGGTCGAGAGGAGATACAGCGTGGCGGCTGCCAGGCACAGCAGGATCATGGCCCAGATGCTGCGGCGGCGGCGCCAGATAATGTGCAGAACATCTTCGTTAAGCGGCGGCAGGACGGTTGTGGGACCCGAGTGAGCAATATCGAATGGCATCGTCTGATACCCCCTGTCAGCCGCAAGGGCGGCTGGAATGCGGAACAAGACCAATGTTATTAAACCACATTTCCCGCGAATGTCAAGAGCACAATTCGAACAAGTGGATTTGCGTCGCCGGCGGCCGGTCAACGCGGTGGGTGGCGCGAGTGTCGGCGGGCAATCTGGATTTTGTTGCGGCGGGTGCTTGACAATCGGCAAGTGAACTGTCAGAGTGCTGTCCAGCAACTCGAAAAGGGGGTAAGAAAGGGGGTAAGACCAGATGACTGTGATGTGATGATCGGGGCGGAGTGCGGGGGGACGAAACAGCGTGAGTCTTGGGTTGAGGTGTTGGCGGCCGACTATTCTGAAGGTGGGACTGCTGACTGAATGTACATAGGCGCGTGAATCGGAGAGGTGCCAGGGTCCTGTACGGGGTAGGCCCAATGGGCCGGCAATGCGACTCTCTGACGATGAGGCGATCGTGTTGACTACTCGGGGGCTGCGATGTTGAACATGCGACAGCTTAAGTGGTGGGTTTGGCCGTTTGGCGCGGTGCTGGTGGGCGCATTGGGATTGCGGGTTTATTACAGGCCTGCAAGAGCCCCCGCTCGCACCCCTGCACCTGTACGGACAGTGAAGCCGAACGCCGGGCCGGCGGTTGGATCGCCGGACTCATTGATCGTTCTGCTGACGCACATGACGGCCGCGCGGACGGCGCGGGAAGCGAACATCAGGCGTCAGGTTGACGAGGCGATCAAATCGGCCGCGGCGGGCAGGAGTCAAGATGGATTGGGGCAGATCGGGCGGTTGATTGCAGTGGTCAATGCGGAGGTGGAGGCGTTTCGGCAACAGGTTCCGTCGCCGCAGACGCGGCCGATGTCGGCGCCGTCTGTCGGGGCCGAGCGGCTATTGAGCGACGGCCGGGTGCCGCACGAGATGCTGTTGGCGCGGCTGGACGGCCGGGCGGTGGATCTGGCGAAGGTTGACGTGAAGCTGGCGGCGAAGGAGATTACAGAGCAACAATGGGCCAGCAGCTACGGTGCTGCGCTTGATTCTGAGCCTGAGAGCGCCGGTGCGCTGCTTGAGCGGGTCATCCTGTATCAGGGTGAGAAGCTGACGGCGGAACGGATGTGGCAGCTCGCCAGCGCGGATCTTTCGCCGATGGCACGAGCGGTTCTGGTGGAGCAGTTGTGGGCGTATCATGCCCCTGGTGCATCGGCAACGGTCGAGCAGTGTTCGCGGTTTTATGAGGGCTTGATTGCGCGGAGCGTGGATATCTCGCCGGTGGCCGACGGGTTGCTGGACCGGTACATCCAGGAACTGGACAAGCGAGATGCGCCGGAAGTTGCGAACCGGGTTCTGGAGGGGATCATCTGCATCGTTCCCCGCACGCGGCTGGGCGCGCGAGCAACGGCGCTTCGGATTGCTGTGGAATCGGGTGCGGCGCGTGACAAGCTGGTGCAGAGCCTTCGCGAGACATACGCCGGGACGGATGTTGCCGGCGTGTTGCAGGGCCCGTACGTGGAGCTGTTGGCGAAGGAGAACCGGTTCATCGAGGCGTTCCAGGCGATGGACAGCGACGGGGCGATGGCCAGAGCAACGACAATGCAGCAACTGCTGCAGGTGATTGCGGAGCTGGCGTTGCGAGCACCATCGGTCGGCACGATGCTCTGCTCGAACCGCCGAACCGCTTTGCCGGAAGCGAGCATGGGGCTGTTTGCGCTGAGTCCGGTGCAGTTGTGTCTGGGTCTTGCGGAGGAGCTTACCGGGAGCCAGATCAATCCGACGGACGTGGATCCTGCGGCCCGGCCGAGCACGAATTCGAGCGGTCCTCAGGCGCCGGCAGCGGTGTTGGCGGATCTGCTGCAGCGGGCGACGAAATCGCTGCCTGCGGAGAGCATCCGTCAGACGATGCTGGCTGGGATCAAGAAGGCCGAGGCGCCCGACCCTACTGCCGTGGCCGCGTCCAAGATGGCGCCGCAGCGGCTGTATGAGGTGACATGGCAGGCGAATTTTCTGAACACGACCGGCAAGTCGGCGGAGGCGATCGCCGTTTACCGGAAATTTATTGAGGACTTCCGCGACAATTCGGAGATCGTTATGCGGGCGCGCACGCAGTTCGTGGAACTGCTGATGCGGCAGGAGCCGATCGATGTACAGGAATTGGACAAACAACTGGGGCAACTGAACGCCAGCAATGCGCCGATGACGGCGGCGGTGTGGAACCTGCGATTGCGGGTGCTTCTGCATCGGATCATGTCGGTGCCGGGGGATGCTCGGCGGTCGATGTGGAGCGGTGGGATTGCCAAGCTTGCGGGCGAGGGTTTTCCGCTGTCCGAGGAGGCGCTGGCGGACGTGGACCGACTGCCAAGTCGATTGGGGAGGAAGGGCGCGTTGTCGCCGCTGGATATTTTGAACGACCTGGTACTTCTGGCGCCGAATTTTGAGACGATGCATCGCCTGCAATTGAGGCGGATCGGGATGCTGTTATCGCAAGGTGCGACGGAGGATGTGCGTCAGGCGGTGGCGATGGATCTGGCGATCAGCTCGGTGACTGCGGAGGGCCCGTCCGGGGCCGCGGGTCGCAGCCGGGAGATCTTGAAATTCAGCGGTGTGAGTGAGGATCAGCTCGAGGGGTTGCAGACGGCGTTCCGGGGCGGGTTGGAGAAGCCGGGTCAGGCGGCGTCGGGGACGAGCGTGGGGGGGATGGATTCGTCGCTGAGGCGGGCTGCCGAGGCGGCGCTCAAGGCGGCCGACCCTGGTCTATCGCTGCGGCGCAAGGCATTCCTGAAGCTGTTGGCGGGGCAGGCCGATGACGCGATTCGGGACGCGTATGCATTGTTGAATCAGACGCCGGCATCGGAGGAAGCGTTGGGTGTTTTGGACTTTGTTGCGGTGCTGCTGGCGATCGCGGACGGGTCGTTTCATGAGTCGAATCGTTTTGCACAATGGCTGGCGGAGCGGAACGTCGGGCAGGCATCGGCGTCGACGCCGGATCGTCTGCTGGCGGTGCTGCAACAGTGCGAGAGCAAAGAGAGCACGCTGATGGAGATCGAGGATGACGTTCGGAGCGACGGGGCAACGGATCAGAT
The DNA here is from genome assembly GCA_026693085.1 of Planctomycetota bacterium. Classification (GTDB taxonomy): domain Bacteria; phylum Planctomycetota; class Phycisphaerae; order Tepidisphaerales; family Tepidisphaeraceae; genus JAPLNB01. The sequence continues at coordinate 27,107 of JAPLNB010000351.1, forward strand.
GCCAGTGTTCCGGCCGTCGATGCAGTTTGCCGGGGTGCCGCGGGGGCTGCGTTGCGAGTTGGCGAAGGCTGCTCTGAGGCGGTGGGGTCAACGCGCCGTCGGGTGGGGGTCTTCGCTGCTGGCGGCGGGCGACACGAGCGGCGCGCGGGGGATGTGGCTGGCTGCCATCAATGCACAGCGTCATCGCGGATACGCCTGTTCGCTGCTGGAGCAGGTGGTGCAGAACACCCTGGCAAACAGTCCCGACAGCAACGTCGAGTCGAAGCTGAAGTTACTGGAGGAGATGATGCCCAGCCTGCGAGTGGCGCAGGATCGGACGGGCATGCAGGTTCGCCTGGTTGCAGTGCGCAGACAGAGCGGCCTGAAGATCGCGAAGAACCTCTTCGACGAGGGCAATTATGCGCCGTGTCTGACGTCGCTGGATGAACTGGACAAGAAATGTCCGGAAGTCGATGGCGCCGGCGACATGGCTACGGGGTTCATGAGGGCTTTGTGCCTGATTCGCCTGGAAAAGCTCGCCGAGGCGTCGGCTTTGCTTGGGAAGATGGAATCGTGGCTCGGCAGCCCGGAGCAGCACGCGCGAGCGCTGTTTCTGACGGGGTGGATTTGTCTTCAGACCGATGAGAAGCCCAAGGCGATCGGGATTTTCCGCCGCGTTGCCGAAGTGTACCCGCAAACGTCGTTTGCCCCCAAAGCGGTCAAGCTGGCTGCGGGAATGGAGTGAACTATGCATCGTCGCATTGATCACATCGTTGGGGTGTTGGTGGTGATGATGGGTTGGCCGGTGCTGGTTGAGGCGGAGCAGAAGCTTCCGGACATGACTCGGCCGCCGAACATCGTGCTGATCGCGATCGACACGCTACGGGCGGACCATGTGGGGTGCTATGGGTACTGGCGGCCGACGTCGCCGAGCATTGACAGGTTTGCCGGGGAGGGCGTGACTTTTGATCGGTGCTACAGTGTGGCGGCGTGGACGAAGGCGTCGTTCATGTCGATGATGACAGGGCAACTGCCGGCGGCGCATGGATGCAAGAGCGACGTAGACGCGTTGTCGCCGAGCATGCCGACGGTTTCGGAGCGATTGCGTCAGGTTGGGTATTACTGCGTGGCGGTGGTGAGCAACCCGTTGGTTGGCGCGAAGTTCGGGTTTGGGCGCGGATTTGAGAAATACGACGATTACACGGTTTTTCTCGATGCGGAGCTGGCTTTGCTGGGCGCTGAGAAGCCGGGGCAGTATACGGGGGTTGGGGAGTTGGTGAGCGGCGCGACGGTGACGCGGCAGGCGAAGCGGCTGCTGGAGACGGCGAGGAAAACGGGCAAGCCGTACTTTTTATTCGTGCACTATTTTGACCCACACGACAGTTACGTACCACCGGCGCCGTACGATCGGCAGTTTGATCGGGAGTACTCGGGCGGGATGGACGGACGGGACGTTAACTCGCTGCGCAATTTTCCGCCACCGCCGCGTGATCTGGAGCATTTGCGGGCGCGTTACGATGGTGAGATCGCGTACGAGGATGCGCAGGTGGGGCAGTTGCTACGGGCGGTGGATGAGGCGCCCGAGGGCGCGAACAACACGCTGGTGATCCTGGTCAGCGATCATGGTGAGGCGTTTGGCGAGCATGGGAAGCTTCTGCACGGGAACAGCACTTACAGCGAAGAAGTTGCGGTGCCGATGATCTGGCGTTGGCGTGGGGTTTTGCCTGCGGGGCGTCGGGTGAAGACGGCGGTGGGCACCAACGACATTGCGGCGACTCTGGCGGAGCTTTTCCGCTTCAATCGGTTTGAGACGATCCACGCGCGGTCGCTGTGGCCGGCGCTGCTTGGCGGGCCGTTTCCGGATGCGGATATTGTTTCGGACAAGTGCATTTTCTTTCCCATGCATCTATCGCTGACGCGTGGCAACCTGCGTCTGCACGCGCGTTTTGCCAACTCGCCGGATAAGGCGGACACGGAGTATGAGCTGTACGACGTGTCGAAAGACCCGGGGGAGAAGCAGAACCTGGTGGCGCCCGATCATCCTCAGATGGAGAGCCTGAAGAGCGCGTTGCTGCGGGTCTGGTCACAATGCATGGAACTGCGCAAGCAGCACCACGTCGATGCGCCGGCCAATCAGGTCAGACTCGACGATAAAGAGCGCCGCCGCATCCAGGGCCTGGGCTATACGGAGACTCCGGGCAAGAAAGCGAAATAGGGAGCTACCATGTGCAAACGACGCAAGGGTTTCACGCTGGTTGAACTGGTGATGGTGATCGCGATCGGGGCTTTCATGATCGCGCTGCTGGCGCCAACGGTTCGGCAAACGCATCTGGCGGCCGACAGCATCGTTTGTGCCAGCAATATGGAGCGGATCGGCCAGGCGATGGCTGCATACACGCAGGACAACAACGGCTATTTGATTATGAGCCAGCCAATGCAGATACCGGACCCAAACGACCCGAACAAGAAAGTGAGTTTTGCGAAATGGTCCCGGTGGCACACGGCGTTGGTGATGAGCGGCTACCTCGAAGGCAAATGCGATGATGGGAACTTTGTTTACTCGCCGTCGCGGGTCTTCAAGTGTCCGGCGGATAGCACCATCCCGAACAACTGCCCGCTTGGACAGGGCGGGCATGGCTGCAGCTACCTGGTCAACAACCGTGTCATCCCGCTCAATGGGGACAGTGGTGCGTCGGGTGGCCCGTTCAGTATCAGCAAATACAAGAACCGTGCCGCGCGCCTGGTTCTGACGGAGAAAGACGGCGACGTGGACAAGTGCCAGGGCGGGCTGATCGAACATTGGAACCAGGAGATCATCATCAATCATGTGAAAGGGCGCCATGGTCGAGCGGCACCGGATGGTCTGTGCAACGTTTTGTTCCTGGACTGGCATGTCGAGCCATTGCTGGCCAAGGAGGTCATCGCGCCGGCGGTTCGCGCGAAGCAGAAGAACGTCGATCCCGATCCAAAGAATCTGTGGGGACTTCGGGCCGAGGATTGATCGCGGCGAACGGTTGGATTTGCGGGTCAGAACTGAGCGGGCGCTTGGCCGCCCGCTTTGGGCTGCGCGGCGCAAACGGGCTCTGCCGCGCCCTTTGAGCGGGCGGGGCAACTGGTAGAATACGCCTGAGTCGCGCGGGCCGGGTCATCTGTTTTGCAAGGAGCAACACGTGCTTGATTTTCCAAGAACGACCATCGAGAACGTCTCGGTGTCGCGCATGCTGATCGGCATCAACTGGTTCCTGGGGTATTCGCATACCAGCAAGGCCAAGGACGATTTCATCATCGAGCACCAGACGCGCCAGCGCCTGCGCGAGATCATCACCGTGTTCATGAAATCCGGCATTGATACGCTGTACGGGGTGCGTCCCGAAACCACTCCCGGGCTTATGGCTGCCATTGCGGACGCGGAGCAAGCCACCGGGCGCAAGTGCATCACGATTGCGACGCCGACACTGAATATCGCCGATGGTTCGGAGGCGCTGGCTGAAACCGGGCGTCTTCTGGATGCGCATGCCAAGATTGGGGCGACGTTTTGCCTGCCGCACCAGGCGACGACGGATGCCCTGGTCGATCGCCGAAAGCGCTGCATCACGAACATGGACAAGTACTGCGCGATGATCCGCGCCCGCGGGATGATCCCCGGCTTGTCGACGCACATGCCTGAGGCGCCTGTCTATGCGGACGAGTCCGGCCTGGACGTTGCCACGTATATCCAGATCTACAACCCCGTCGGCTTCCTGATGCAGATCGAGGTGGATTGGGTTCATCGGATGATCTGGAGCTGCCAGAAGCCGGTGATCTGCATCAAGCCGATGGCCGCCGGCCGCTGTCTGCCGCTGGTGGGGATGGCGTTTGCCTGGTCGACTCTGCGGGATCAGGACATGGTGTGCGTGGGGACGTTGACGGCGGACGAGGCGCGGGAGCTGATCGACCTTTCGTGGTCGATTCTCGAACGCCGGTCGTCTACGATTGCTTTGCAGCGCACCCGCAGCAAAGAGTCGGTGGAGAAGAAGCAATAGCCGCCTCTGCTGCCGGGATCGCGAGCAAGGGGGCTTTTGCGTAGGTCGGATGGTGCAATGACCGTTTGCCTTCAAGTGCTGCGGGGCTGTGGCATGCCGGAACCGGACCGTGCCGGCATCGCTGCCGAGTTGGAGAAGCTTGCCCCTGGGCAGGTGCGTTTCTCGCGGCATGACCAGATGCTCTACGCCACGGATGCATCGATCTACCAGATCGAGCCGATCGGCGTGGTCGTGCCCGACAGCATCGATTCACTGGAAAGGATCGTCGCGTATTGCGGGTCGCACGGGCTTCCGCTGTTGCCGCGCGGCGGCGGCACGAGCCTGCCGGGCCAATGCACCAACCGCGCGATCGTTCTGGACTATTCCGCCTTCTGCCGGCAAGTCCTTTCGATCGACGCGTCCAGCCGTCACTGCCACGTCGAACCCGGCATCACCATTGACGAGCTGAACCGGCAGCTTGAAAAGGGGACACTCCTATTTTTCGCCCCTGATCCGGCGACCAGCGCGCAGGCGACGATCGGCGGGTGCATCGGCAACAACGCCGCGGGGGCCCGCTCGATCCGCTATGGCCGAACCAGTGAGAACGTCGCCGGCCTTGATATCATGCTGAGCGGCGGGGAGCGGTGCTGGCTCGAGGAATCGGCCGGGCGTCGCAGTGGCACTGCGCTTCGATTGGCTCAGCAGGTTGCGGCGGTTGTGTCGCAGTATGCCCCGGAGATCCGCGACCGGTTTCCCAAAACACTGCGACGCAACGCCGGGTACGCGCTGGATCTGGTTCTGGCGCAGCTGGATCGGGGCATTGGCCCTGAGGACCTGGACCTTGGCGGTTTGCTCTGCGGGAGCGAGGGCACGCTGGCAGTCATTCTGGGCGCCAAGCTCAAGCTGCATCAGATTCCGCGTTTCAAGGGGCTGGCGATCGCGTCGTTTCCGACGTTGGAGGAGGCGATCGAAGCCGTTGCGCCGTGTGTTCACACGGGTGCTTCAGCGGTCGAATTGATCGACGATGTGGTGCTCGGAGCCGCGCGGGGCAACGCCGAGTGCCGCGGCTACATGGATCTGCTGCCGAAGGTGAACAGCGGCGACGCGGCCGCTGTTCTGTACGTTGAATACCAGGAAACCGACGCGATCGAGCAGGTCAACGGGCACTTCGAGCAGCTTCGAAAGGTTTTTCCGGGTGTTGCGATCGCAACATACCTGGACAAGCCGGCGCTGCTGCGAGCGTGGGCGTTGCGGAAAGCGGGCGAGCCGCTTTTGCATGGGCTGGCCGGGCATCGCAAGCCGGTTACGTGCGTTGAAGACAACGCAGTGCCGCTGGAGAACCTGGTGCGTTTCGTTGCTGGCTTCAAGGAGATCGTCACGCGGCACGGCACCAAAGCGGCGTATTGGGCGCATGCATCTGTTGGCGTTCTGCATGTGCGGCCGATGCTCGATCTGCACGATCCGGCCGATCGCGAACGTATGCGAGAGATTGCGGTCGAAGTCGCCGACTGGGCGCGCGAATGCGGCGGGGTGATGTCCGGCGAGCATGGCGATGGTCGGCTGCGCGGGCCGCTGCTCGAGCGGTTTTTCGGGCCTGATTTGATGGTCGCGTTTCGCGAGATCAAAGCCATTTTTGATCCGCACAACATCCTGAATCCGGACATCATCGTCGCTCCCGGGCCGATCGAGAGCATGACGCAGAACCTGCGATTGGCGCCGCATGGGCGGGAGCTTGCGTGGCCGAATGTGGAGACCTATTTCGACTACAGCGATCACGAAGGCTTCAGGGGTGCGGTGGAGGTCTGCAGCGGCCCGGGGGTCTGCCGGAAGACGGCCGGCGGGGTGATGTGTCCCTCTTATCGTGCGACGCTCGATGAACGCCACTCGACCCGCGGGCGAGCGAATGCGCTGCGATTGGCGATCTCGGGGCAGTTTTCAAAGAACGGCGATGGTCCGATGCCGGCGTGGGATGATCCGGAGACGATCCAGACGCTGCATCTGTGCTTGAGCTGCAAGGCGTGCAAGACGGAATGCCCGAGCAACGTCGATCTGGCGCGGCTGAAGGCGGAGTACACCGCGCAGCGATACAAGCAGCACGGCGCGCCGTTGCAGGCGAAGGTGTTTGGGCATATTCGGCGGTTGAACCAGCTTGCATCGCTTGTGCCAGGAGTGGCGAATTGGGTGAATTCGCTGGCGCCGGTTCGGGCGCTGCTCGGGCGGGTGTTGGGGCTTTCGCCGAGCCGGTCGATGCCGACGTTTGGGCCGTCGCTGTACCGGTGGTTTAAGAAGCACAGGCGGTTGTCGGCGGGGCGTGGCGCGGCGAGCCGGGTGGTGCTCTTTGGCGACTGCTTTACGACGTACAACGACCCGCACATCGGGCAGGCTGCGATCGGGTTGCTCGAATCGCTCGGCTATAGCGTTCAGATGCCGAAGGTGGGGTGCTGCGGACGATCGATGATCTCGATGGGGTTGCTGGCGGACGCGATTTGGACCGCGGACAAGACGCTCGGAATGTTGCGAGACTCCATTGTCGATGACCACGTGAAGGCGATCGTGGTTTGCGAGCCGTCGTGCCTGGCGACGATGAAGGATGAATGGCTGCAACTGAAGCTGAAGACCGATATGGCTTTGCGTCGCAAGCTGGTCGAGAAGGCGATCATGGTGGACGAGTTTGTGGAGCGATACTGGGATGAGCATCCGGTCAGGCCAACGGTGGCGGCGGGGTCAGAGGGTCGCCAGGTCGTGTTCCATGGGCATTGCCATCAGAAAGCGCTGTGGGGTGAGAATACGGCGGCGGCGCTGCTTCGGCGGCTGGTGGGCGATCGGCTGAAGGTGCTGCCATCGGGGTGCTGTGGCATGGCGGGGTCGTTTGGGTATACGAAAGAGCGATATGGGCTGTCGATGAAGATTGGGGAGCAGTCGCTGTTCAGTCACATTCGCGCGGCTTCGCCGGAGGCGATTGTCGTGGCGCCGGGCACGTCGTGCCGGCATCAGATCAAAGATGGAACGGGGCGGCGGGCCACGCATCCAATCGAGCTGGCCAACCAGCTTCTTTCGGCCGATCACCGGTAGGGCACGGTATTGCATCGCTTTCTTTCCCGCCACGCGCATACCAGAGCGGCGGGAGGTGCAAGGGTGGGGTTCGAGAGGGTCTGGCCATTTTCGAGGGCATTTGTTGAAGATCGTTGCGGCTCTGCTTTGGCTGCTGGGGGCCGTATGGACAGGAAGGTTCTCAAGAAGCAGTTGTACGCGTGCTTCGAACAGGCCCTGGAGTCTTGCTAAAGGGGATTGGGGCGTTGCAGAACCCAGAAAGATTATGCTTGACAATAATCTAAAGGATGGCATGATGCTGGCGTAGTCCATATTACGCGACGGCTTACGCTTCAACTTAGGGGTCTTATGGCAAACGATCAAGAAGTAATCGAAATGGAGGGTTCTTCACAGGACCGCACCGGTATTGCTCTGAGCCTGTCCGGCGGCGGATACCGCGCAATGGTCTTTCACCTTGGCGCGATCTGGCGGCTGAACCAGGCGGGGCTTCTTTCAAAGCTCACGCGTGTGTGCAGCGTCTCCGGTGGCTCGATCACCGCTGGCGCTTTGGCGCTTTGGTGGCGGAACCTGGCGTTCGACGCCGACGGCGTCGCGCAGCGCCTCGATATCTTCATCGATGAAGTCCGCAAATTCGCCCATGTCACCGTCGATGCCGGTGCCATTATCGGCGGCATCCTGCTGCCCGGCACCATTAATGACCGTGTCGTATCCGCTTACGACAAGCACCTTTTCCATCACGCGACTCTCCAGGATCTGCCCTCGGAAGGTCCAGGCACACCGCGATTCTGTTTCCTGGCCACCAACATCCAGACGGGCGCCCTGTGGCGATTCCAGAAATGCTACATGGGCGATTATCACGTCGGCCTTCTGCGCGATCCGGCTGTTCCGCTCGCCTTCGCCGTTGCCGCCTCGTCGGCTTTCCCGCCCGTTCTCTCGCCGGCGGTTCTGAAGCTCAATACCCCCTTCGCCGCCACCCAAGGCGCCGACCTCCAGCGTCCGCCGTTCACCACCCACGTTACCCTCAGCGACGGCGGGGTTTACGACAATCTCGGTCTGGAGCCCACCAAGGGCTTTCGCACGGTTCTGGTCAGCGATGCCGGCCAGAAGATGTCGCCCGAGCCCGAGCCGGCGCACAACTGGGCCCAGCATTCGATCCGCGTTATGGAAGTCATCGACAACCAGGTGCGCAGCCTTCGCAAACGCCACCTTATTGATGCCTTCAAGCGCGGGGATTACGCGCACGGCGATCCCGAGGGCGCCTATTGGGGCATCCGCACCGATTTTGCCGGCTACGAGGTTTCCGATCCGCTCGGCTGCCTCAGCCGCAACCCCAATCCATTGGCCGCCATCCCCACGCGCCTCCAGGCCATGGACGACAGCACGCAGGAAATGCTCATCAACTGGGGTTACGCCATCTGCGACGCTGCCCTTCGTAAATACGGCGCATCGCTGGTCACGCGTTACGGCGCCAAGATCGCCGAGCCGGATCGATTCCCATATCCCAGAGGTTATTAGCGCCTGCCGCATCAGTCTTCCCGCGATGCGACAGACCTCGTTCTCGGAGGACTCATGGCTGCCAAAGAACCTGAAATATCTCCGCCGTCGTTCCGGCGTTTGCGCACGTATGCATTCGACCCAAGCGTTGCCACTCAGCTCGAGACCGCCGTCTTGAACGTTGCTACGCTCCAGATTCCCTGGGAGCAGCCCGGCCAAGCGCCGCTTGAGCCGGGGCCTATCGATGAGTATCTCGAAGTCATCGACATCGATCCGGCCACGGGCGCCTGCTATGCTCCGGTCGACCTTGATCATCGTTACTTGCTTGCCCAGGACGGCCTGCCGCCCTCCGAGGGCAACCCTCAGTTCCACCAGCAGATGGTCTACGCCGTCGCCAGGAAGACCATCGCCCATTTCGAGCAGGCCCTCGGCCGCGTGGTCCTCTGGTCCCCGCGCAGGATTGAAAAGAACGGCGACCCGGCCGATAAGGAATTCGTCCGCCGCCTGCGTATCTACCCCCACGCGCTTCGCGAGGCCAACGCCTACTACAGCCCGGAGAAGAGAGCGCTGCTCTTCGGCTACTTCCCCGCCTCGACCACCGACCCCGGCCGGCTGCTTCCGGGCGGCATGGTCTTTACGTGTCTCTCCCACGACGTCGTCGCTCACGAAACCACTCACGCATTGCTGGATGGCCTGCACCGCCGTTTTGTCGAAGCCAGCAATCCCGACTCGCTCGCCTTCCACGAGGCGTTTGCGGACATCGTCGCGCTCTTCCAGCATTTCACCTTCCCGGAAGCCGTCCGGCATCAGATCGCCCACACCCGCGGCGACCTGGCCAGCCAGAACCTTTTGGCCGAGCTCGCTCAGCAGTTCGGTCAAGCCATCGGAAACCATGGTGCCCTCCGCAGCGCGATCGACGATATTGATCCTAAGACCGGCCGCCCCGATCCCAACAAGTACCTCGCCGCCACCGAACCCCACGACCGTGGCGCCATCCTCGTCGCGGCCGTCTTCGATGCATTCCTTTCCATCTACAAAACCCGCATCGCCGACCTGCTCCGCATCGCTACCAGTGGCAGCGGCGTGCTGCCCGAAGGCCAACTGCATCCCGACCTGGTCAACCGCTTGGCGGCGGAGGCCAACAAGGCCGCCCTTCACGTACTCCGCATGTGCATCCGCGCCCTCGACTACTGCCCGCCAGTCGATATGACCTTTGGCGAGTATCTCCGCGCCTTGGTCACCGCCGACTACGACCTGGTCCCCGACGACGATCTGGGTTACCGCATCGCGATCGTCGAGGCGTTCCGCCTACGCGGCATCTATCCCACCGATGTCCGCTCCCTGTCCACCGAGAGCCTCCGCTGGAGCAAGCCGACCATCACTCTGCCCATCCAGGACCTCAATAAGCTCTGGCTGCAATGGAAGTTGGGCGGCAATCGAGAGGAAATCCACAACCGTACGATCAAAAACCAGCAGGACGTCGAGCGTTGGGTCAAAGACAAGAACATCGACAAGGACATGGCTAAGCAGATGGGTCTGGCGTTCTTTGACGACGCACCGGCCAGCATCGAGCGAAGCCAGGATGGGCTTCCGGAGGTGGAGATCGATTCTGTCCGGCCTGCGCGGCGGGTCGGGCCGGATGGGCAGCAGACCACCGACCTTGTCATTGAAATCACCCAGAGCCGCCGTGGGTACTTCGATCCTCAGCGGCAGAAGGACGCCGACGCCGGCAAGATCAAAGACCCCGGCGACTTTAACTTCCGAGGTGGCTGCACGTTACTGATTGATATGGAGACGGGCGGCATCCGCTATTGCATCGGCAAGTACATTCTCAGCGAGAAACGGCTGAAGGCGCAGCGCGAGTACCTTTCGCAGGACAATCGCGAGACCTTGCGCGCAACCTATTTTGGCACCGGACGTTCCGGCGACGGCGCGGAGCCGTTTGCCATGCTTCATCGTGATTTTGAGAGGAGGGCCTGATCATGACAGTGGCTGCTGAATCCAAGTCCTCCCGCAAGGCCCGCGCGGGGGCTGCGAAGCTTTCGGTGCGGATGTACCGGCAGGGGCTCGGCGACTGCTTTTTGTTGACTTTTTCCAGTAAGAAAGGTCCCCGGTACCTGCTCATCGATTGTGGTGTAATTACAGGGACGGACAAAGGTAAGGAAGTGATGACCGCTGTGGTCAAGGACATTTGCACGACCACCCGTGGGCATCTGCATGCGGTGGCGGCGACGCATGAGCATTGGGACCATGTTTCGGGGTTTGTCCAGGCGAGGGAAGCGTTTGACGACATCAAACAGATCGATGAGGTCTGGCTGCCGTGGACGGAGGACCCGATCGATCCCCTGGCTCAGAAACTGGTTGAAGGCCGCCGGAAGGCGGTGAATTCGTTGAGGCAGGCGGCGATGAAATTGCGGGCGGCGGAGTCGGCGATGGCGGAGCCGCTCGAGCGGCTATTGGGGTTTTCCGGGCCCTTGGCGGCGGGGAAGGGGCAGACGACGGCGGAGGCGTTGGAGTATCTGCGGAAGCGGGTGGCTGAGCCCAAGTACTGTCGGCCGGGGGACCAGTTGACATTGCCAGACGTGGAGGGCGTTCGCATCTATGTCCTTGGCCCGCCAGTGAATGAGACGTTAATCCGCAAGAGCGATCCGACGAAAAAGGGGCGGGAAGTGTATGAGATGGCGTTCGCGTTTGGGATGGATTCGGCGTTCTTGACGGCGGTGGATCAGTTGGACAAGCGGGTTGAGGATCTGAGTGTGGATGAGGCCCAGAAGCGGGTGCTTACGCAGCCGTTTGATCGGGCGTTGCAGATTCCGAAGGACGAGGCTGCTGACCAACCGTTTTTCATGGAACACTATGGGCGGCCAGGGGATACGGCGATGAAGTGGCGGCAGATTGAGGGGGATTGGCTGGATTCGGCGGGGGCGTTGGCGCTGAAGTTGGACAGCGATACGAACAATACCAGTCTGGTGATCGCGGTGGAGCTGGTGGAAAGCGGCCAAGTGCTGTTGTTTACAGGAGATGCGCAGGTTGGGAACTGGGAGTCGTGGTCGGGTGGCTCGTGGGAGATCGACGGGAGGACGGTGAAGGGGGCGGACTTGCTGGCCAGGACGGTGCTTTACAAGGTGGGGCACCACGGGAGCCATAATGCGACGCTGCGGGCGGGGGGGTTGGAACTAATGGCCAGCAAGGACCTTACGGCGATGATCCCGGTGGATCGGGCGATAGCGATGGCGAAGGTGCCGCCGTGGAATATGCCGTTTCCATCGCTGCTGAAGCGTCTGGAGCAGAAGACGAGCGGGCGTATCCTCAGATTGGATCGGAAGTTGGAGGATTTGAAGGCGAATGGCAAGCCGGAGGGGGTGTCGGCTGCACTGTGGAGCCGATTCCGCCCGCGGCTGCGGGGGGATGAGAAAGACGAGCTGTATGTGGAGTGCGATTTTCCGGGTTAAAATCCCCCCCCTCAAACCCCCCGCCCATGCCCCGCCAAACCCCCGGCCGACCCCCTGTTGACCCCCGCCGGACCCCCTTCGGCACCCCTGTTATGTGATTTTCGATTTTCGAGTGTCGATTCTCGATTGGGGGGCGGTCGTTGGCAGCCTGACCCGGCGATTATCCGGCGCGTTTGGCGCGGCGGAGGCGTGAGGGGGCTTTCCAGGTGGGTCCCCGTTTCATCCTTGGGTGGCGGGGCGGCATGGCGGGTTTGTGTGGGAGTTCTTGAAGGGTAGGACTGTGTGGGTCGGCACTTCTCTCGTATGCGGTTTTAGGATACGAGATCTCCTGGGTCACAGAAACACGATGGGAGTGAGCGGCGGACTGCCGCTAGCCAAGCCTGCCGTTTCTCGGCCTCTGGGCTTTCGCTCGTGAGTTTCTGTTGCTCGGCATACCAGATGGCCGCGATCAGACTCAGGCTTTCGGCGGGGATTCCAGGTGGGCTACCCTCGCCATTCACGGCCATGCGGAGCAGTTGTGCCGCATCTTCGAGCAGTTCATTTGCGAAGTCTTTATCATCAGCATACGGATGTTGCCACCGGTGCAGCATGAGCGTTACGAGAACTTCAGCCTCAAACAGGCTTGTAAAATCCAAGCACAGTTGGGCAACATTCTTCATGATTCGTCCCCGTGTCTGCTGGCACCAGATCGATTGTGTTCCGGATTGCGTGAGCGTATCAGTTCCGTTTCGGCATCGCGCAGCGTGCGCTTGCCTGTCTCCTGCGTAAGCACATAGTAAGCCAAGAATGCCTCGCTGCGCTTTCCCTGGCTGATGAGCCGTACAAGCTCTCTGAACGTCCAAGTCGAGCAGTGGTCGCCAATCCGTCGCTGCAGCGAATCGGCCTCCCCAATGTAAAGGGTCATCGTCTCATCGAAAAAGAGGTAGAGTCCTGGGCGTGTGGGAACTGACGAGAGGCTCGCCTCGACCTTCCGGATGGGCAGAATGGCCGCGCCGGTTGCCGCCAGGAATCGGTTCAGCGGCTCGGGCTTGAGTCGGCTGGACTTCCGCAGGCTAAGCACGGTGTACCTCGCCTCGAAAAGCGAGATGTCGGGGTAGAGCATCTGCATCAGAGTGTCGAACTCGGTCCGGGTAGCCGGGTTGCACACGATCTCGTCAATGGTCGTGCTGTATTGGCGCTCGATGAGCCTTGCGGCATTGAGCACCAGATGTTCGTACTTCTGGCGCTGCGGATCCGGCTGTTTTCGCCGGGTGGTCGGGTACTTGGACAACTGCCCTTGCTTTCGAAGATTGTTCAGGCAGCGATTCATTTCGGCTTGGGTGGTGTCTGCCCCGCCAAGTTCTGCGCGACAACGCTCAATGAACCGCGCATTCAATTCTGGATGGGAGATGACGTACTCGGATGCCCGTCCGTCGCGGACCGCCAGAAACGCTCTGCGGACAATGTCGTGGATCATGGCTGTGGCGCCAGTTTCTTATAGTTCCCGATGGGCTGCCAGCGACTGATCCACCGGGACTGCTGCCCTTTTAGGCAGTCATCGTCCGACGTCGTTCGGAATCCCAACATAAGGCGATCGCGAGTGTGGCCCCAGAAGTTGAAGCCCACGTCGCCAAACTGCAGTTCAAGTCGCTCTCTGAGGCTTTCGGTCTCCCCTATGTACAAATGCTTTTCATCTGCCTGAAGCCAGTACAGGGCCGGAAGAGTTGGAACCTTTGCCATGGCCAAGGAGAATGGATTCTCGAAATCCTCGGCGATCCTGAGGGGACGATGGACTTGCTTGGAAAACTTTCTTACGTAATCACCAGCTCGCTTTCGAAGTCTGAGTGCGAACCATCGGATCTTCAGCGAGGTCAGTGATGACGGTCTATCCGGGAGCATGCAGAGAACATACTTGTCGAACTTGTCGGCCATGATCGGATCGCACAAAATCATGTCCAGCGTGTGGCCACCATCTTGCTCGAAACGTTGGATGGCGATTTCGCAGGCGAACTTGTAGCGATCGTATTCCCGTCCGTCAAACTCAAAGGTGGTGCGACTTGAACGCGGCAGACCCCGGAAGCATCCGGTTTTTCTCAGATTCATCAGCCGCTCATTCCACTCGCGGATGTTGCCGGGAAGGCCAAGGCGCGTGCATGTCTCCCTGAACTCGACATTGAGGTTCGGATCGGCAACGACGCGATCCACCGAGAAACCATGGCGAACAGTGTGGAAAGCTTCGGCCACCCCGCGATCGACATCTTCTGGCTTGTTGCGGGGAGCAGGACGGAGAACTTTCGGAACGTCGGTGGAAACGGCGGCATGCACAGCGCGTCGGGGCGCCTTCACCGTTGGCGGCGCACTGGCCAAAGGATTCTCGGCCCCGGCCAATGAGGCTCCCGGGGAGGCGGCATCAATTCTGGCGTGCGTTTGCTCCGCATAGTTGCTCGACAGTTCAAAGCCGACAAACCGGCGGCCCAGCTTCTTTGCCGCCACCAATGTTGTGCCGCTGCCGGCAAACGGGTCGAGCACAACGTCGCCCGGATCGGAACAGCACTTCACGATCCTGCCCAGGAGTTGCTCAGGCATCTGGCACCCGTGCCAACCTGCTCTCTCCTTGAACGTTCCGCAGACGCGAGGGAAATACCATGTGTCCTCGTCGGAATGGAACGCCCCTGAAGCATCCTGCGGCCTAAGTATCCAAGTGTCATCCGGGAGCCGGCCGCGGGAATCGGCGCGGGAGTCTGCATAGACCAACTGCCGGGCGGATGGAACGCGAACGGAGTCTGCATTGAATTTGAATTTCCGCGAGTCGCGCACGAAATGGAAAAGATGGGTATGGCTCCGGCTGAACTTCTTGGAGCAGTTCACGCCGAATGTGTAATACCAGATGACCCAACTGCGGCAGTGAAGGCCGAGCTCGCGCTGGAAGATCAGTTTCAACTCGGCCGCAAAATCGTCTCCGATGGCAAGCCAGAAGGTGCCGGTTGGCTTCAAGGTGCGTACGAGTGCTCGGCCCCACTGGCGAGTCCAATCCAAGTATTCCTCTGCCGCTCGCTGGTCCTCGTAGACGTCGTAGTCATAGCCGATGTTGAACGGAGGATCAGCGAACGCAAGGTCAACCGTTCCATCTGGAAGTTGGCCCATGCCAGCGATGCAGTCCATATTGTACAGTCTATCGAGATCCATGACCGTCCTCGGAAACGCCGACTAATTGTAGTGGCCGGCGGAAGGATACCCGACTGATTGCGTTGGCGCAATAGCTAGAGTCGATTATAGCGGCTTTGGCCAACAATGCACGGTTTTGGCCGACTTGCGACGGGAGACAGTTGTTCTCCATGAGAGGACTGGAGGATTGTATTGCGTTTGGGGAGTTGCTGAGGGGGGTGCGGGAGAGGATTCTCAGCTATAATGCTTCCTATGGCTAAGAAGAATCAGATGCCGCCTAAGGATTTTGCGGAGGCGTTGAAGGAGCTGGAGGAGATTGTGGGGCAGATCGAGAGGGGGGAAGTGGGGTTGGAAGAGAGTTTGGCGAAGTATGAGCGGGGGAGCTTTCTGATTCAACATTGCATGGGGGTGCTCAATGAGGCGGAGAAGAAGATTGAGGTGATCGCGAAAGGGCCTGATGGGAGTCTGAAGGCGGAGCCGGTGGGGGGGGAAGTGGAGGGTTGAGCGGGCGATTGCGGTGAAGGCGGCGGAGGGGGAGTGTTGGCAGGTGATCGGGGGTTGCGAAATAGGGATTCATGTGAGTATGGCTGGTGTGGATAACTCGGCGGCGGCGATCCTGAAGCGGGATGCGGAGGAGCTTGGGGGGTATTTTGAGCGGGTGCTGGCGTGGTATGGGGAACCGCCGGGGAGGCTGATGGAGGCGGTGCGGTATAGTTTGCTGGCGGGGGGGAAACGGCTGCGGCCTTCGTTGGTGCTCAGGACGTTTGCGGCGTGCGGGGGGAGCGGCGGTGGGAGGGGGTCGGCGCTGGCGGCGGCGGGGGCGATCGAGATGATTCATACGTTCAGCCTGGTGCATGATGATCTGCCGGCGATGGATAATGATGATCTGAGGAGGGGGCGGGCGACGAATCATAAGGTGTTTGGTGAGGCGGTGGCACTGCTGGCGGGGGATGCGATGGTGACGATGGCGTTTGAGCTGTTGGCGAGGGAGGCGGAGCGGAGGCTGGTGGGGAAGTTGGTGGCCGAATTGGCGGGGGCGAGCGGGCCTGAGGGGATGATCGGGGGACAGATTCTGGATATGGAGGGGGAGGGGAAGGTGTTGGCGTTGGGGGAATTGCAGCGGATGCATGGGAAGAAGACGGGGGCGCTGTTGACGGCGGCTTGCCGGATGGGGGCGGTGGCGGCGGAGGCGACCGAGGGGCAACTGGCGGCGGTGACGCGGTTTGGAAGGCATTTGGGTTTGGCGTTTCAGATTGTCGATGATGTATTGGATGTGACGGCGACGGCGGAGCAGATGGGGAAGGCGACGAATAAGGATGCGCGGAAAGGGAAGAATACCTATCCGGTGCTGATGGGATT
>JAPLNB010000352.1 GCA_026693085.1 Planctomycetota bacterium
GGACGCTGCGCCGATGGCGGCAAGGGCGTTGGCGAAGGTGCACGCCAGCCATGTCCGCGGGCTTGGCCGATCACCCCTGGTCGTTGCGGGAGTGGCTGTCATACCCGGTCATCGGCCTCTCCACTTGAGGGGGGCACGAGGTTCTTCCGCACCCGCCCAAAATCCGCCCATTTTTCTCTTGATATTGCCCAATTCCGTGTTATACTTCACCTCGCGAATACGCCCAGGCGTCTTCGCCCGTGGCCAGCCCTCACCGGCCCATCCACGCGGCTCTTTGACAACCCAATACCCCCATCCACCTGCCCCAATCACCCTCCGCCCCTTCACGCCCCTCTGGCAACTGACAACTGGCAATTGGCAACTGCTTTCCTGCATTTGCACTCTGTCTTTTTGGTGTTTATTTGCCCTTGCCCAGTCTTCCCCATTTTCCCATCTTGCCGCCTCATTCTCGCCAACCCCTTCTTTTCACCCCAAAAACCGCATTTCCCCATCTCACTGCGAAACTACAAAACGAACCCAATTTCGCGTCCGCACAATGCCCCGACACGCTCAAGCTGGTCTCACCGACCGTCCCGCCTCACCTTGTACACGATTGCTTTATCGTTCCTGAACACCACCTCGAACCGCCCCGCATCAGCCGCGATGAAGCGAAGCTCGGGTGGGGCAGCGATGGATTCGTCGGTGGCCAGGAAAAGGTACGCGGCCCCGAGGCGGTTGAGATTTGCCAGCCAGGTGGCGCGGTCGGGGTTGGCGATGGTGGCGAGGGTGATGGCTTGGCGGAGTTTCTCGCCGGGGATGGATTGGTGCAACGGGGGTAGATCGTGCAAAGCAGCGATGCCGGGTCGAGTCGGGGCGTAGACGACGTTGCGGTCGGCGGCGAACCCGAACAGGGGGTAGACATAATACGTGTTGGCGTAGGCAAGGGTCTTATCGGGCGGCAGTTGGTGGCGGACAAAGGTCCAGGCCTCGGCCAATTTGCCGTAATCTTGCGCCCAGACGAGCGGGGTGGCTTGAGCGTAGTCGGCGACGGTGCGATCGAAGTAGACATACGTTCCCATTGCCAACCCCAGGCCGGCGAGGCACATGAGCCAGGCAAGCCCACGGCCTATGAGGATGGGCCACCGGCGGTGAAGGCCCACGAGCACGGGCACCGGGGCGGCGAAGAGGACGCCGGCAATGACCAGGACCTCGCGGCCGCGGGCGCTCATCCCGGTGACGATGCAGACCACGCAGATCACTGATGCGATGATGAGGCAGAGCCGTGGATGATCGTTGATCCGGCCGGCGAGCACGGCTGGGGCCGCCAGCAGCAGCAGGAAGGCCGGGTTGAGGAACCGAACCTCGGCGAACGGAGCGACCAGAACGTACACGACCAGCCCAACCACCGGGCCGATCAGACACGCCCGCCGGAGCGGATTGCGAAGGAGCGACCCAGCCGTCGCGAGGGTGGTTGCGGCCCAGATGCCGACCAAGGGTACGAAGAGGCCGATGGGGACTTTGAAATAGCCAGCGGTGATGACGCGCCAGACATCGCCGATGCTGCGGAGTTCGAGGCTGCGTTCTGAGCGGAACAGGCCGGGGAAGAGCGTGATGCCTGCAACAGAGATTTCAGTTGGGTAGAGCGGGTTGCCGGTGAGCCACCAGTTTCGCAGGAACCACGGACCGGCGAGCAGGCCGGCGGTTGCGGCGGCGAGAATGTGGCGGCGCCAACGCCAGCCGGCGCGGTAGGGAGCGTCGATGAGCAGCAGGAGCATCGGAAGGGCCAGGAGCGAGGTGATCTTGGTGGCGAGCATCAGCCCCAAGGCGGCGCCCAGGCGGTATGGGCCGAGGCGATCGGCCAACGCGGGCGCGGACGTCGCGAGTATGGCGATCAGGAAAAAGCCCCCGAGATACAGATCGTCCTTGGCGAGGATGACTTGGCTGATGAACGAGCGGGATGCGATCACGCCGAGCGCGATCAGCGCGGCGGCAGCGACCGTGGCGCCCAACTCGCGGCACAGTTGCAGCATCGCGAAGAAGATCAGGATCAAAGCGGGGATCTGCAGGAACCGGGCCAGATAGTCGTTGCCCATGGGGGCGAACCACCAGGCCGCGAACGTGGAGCCGGCGAGCGGCGAGTAGGTATTGGCGGGGTTGAAAAACCATACCTCGTGGAGTTGCATTGCTCCGGTTTGGAGCCAGCGGATGGCGGCGGGCAGATGGTAGGTCAATGCGTCGTCCGAGAGGACGGGGGCGTACCACTGGGTGCGGATGATCGCGAAGAGGTAGCCGGCCAGGAAGAGGATGCTGGCGAACAGCACATGGCGATCCAATGGGCTGGCGGCGGGATCGGGCGGTGGTTGGGCGGAAGGTGATTGGCGTGGTGAGCCGAACCACATGGCGGTGCAGAAGAGCGCAGCAGTCCCGGAGAGGGTCCAGCGGTTGAGGATTCCGATGAGGCCGGGGAGGGTGACGCTCAGGTATTGAACGAGGAACCAGCAGAGCATTGCGTGGGGGATGACGGCGAGCCAGTCACGCGATTGACTGCGGCGGACGAACCGAAAAGCGAAGAACAGCACGGCGGCGTTGAGAATCAGCGCGTGTGCCAGTCGCAGATCATTGCCTGAGGTTTCGATCAGCCCGGTTTCCATGTGGCGGGGTCACTGTACATCGAATGATCGATGGGGGCACGAGTCATGGGGCTTGGGAGTACGGGATGATGCGGACGATTTGGCCGAGTTCGAGGAGCCAGACGCGTCGGGTTTTGTAGTAGTCGATCAGCTCGCGGTCCTTTGCGCGGCCCATTTCCCTGGCGAAGACGATTCTGGCGTGATCGATGTCGGCGGCGTTGTAGACCCATTCCTGGTGGACGTCGTGGCCGGGGAGATAGCGGACGATGACGAGGTGGTCGCCATATTCGGCCGTCAGCATTTGTGAGATGTTGATGCGCCAGTGCTGCCAGCCGGCGATTTCGTCGTCGTAGAGATAAGCGGCCTGGAAACCTGTGGCGACGATGCAGGCGGCGACGATGGCGCGGACGGTTGCGCGTGCGAGTGGGGACGGGGTTTCGTGCAGGCGTTGCATGCAGGCGACGAGCAGGAGGAAGACCAGGCCGCCGGCGGGGGTGAAGTAGTGGGGCTTGAGCATCCACGTCAGTGGGAGCAGGCCCGCGACGAAGATGAGGATCAGGAGGCATATCAAACGCAGGAGGGGGTTGGATTTGAGCAGCGATGGGAGCGCGACAAGGGCCAAGCCGAGGAGCAGCGGACGGAGCCACGCGGTGATGAAGGCGAGGACGCGATCGGTGGCGGCGCCGGCGAAGCCCAGGAAAGTGCGCTGGCGATACCACTGCGCCGGCGCCCACTGGCCATGAAGTTGGGCGAGTTCGTTTTCGTGATAAGCGATGGGGGGCTTGATCGCCTGGAAAAAGAAATGGGGTGTGCGGTTGTAGGTGCGTTCGTGCAGGACGTAGGGGCTGAGCAATGGGGAGCCGGTGATACGCCAATTGTAGTAGGCCATCGCGGTGAACGTGAGCGACATCACGGCGATGCCGGGGAGGATTACGCGGATGATGGCGAGGCGTCGGGTTTGGGGGTTGGTGCGGATGAGCCAGACGAGGAAGGCGAATGCGAGGGGGACGCTGACGAGGAGGCCTTCATACGGGCGGCTGTTGGCGAGGATGGAAAGGCCCAGCGCCAGGAGCAGGCCATCGAGCAGGCGGGGGCGATTGATGATGCGAAGGAATGCGCCCAGGACCAGTGCGCCGCCGGCCAGTGGCACGCCGCTGCCGAGGTAGCTTTGGCTCCAGGTGAGAACCTGGGGGTGGATGATGGCGAGCAGGCCGCCGAACAGTGCCCAGCGGGGCGGCAGGACAGCGTAGAGCATCCAGCAGATGGCTGCGCAGGCGGCGGCGATGGCGAGCCACTGGCCGGCGATGGAAAGGTTGGCGGTGACGATGCCGATGGCCATCATCAGGGCGTGGGCTGGGGGGAATTTGGAGGCGTACGTGGGGTGGTGCAGAACGTGGATGGTTTCAAAGTGAGCGGAGAGCGGGTGGGGGGGATTGGTGACGCGGCCATGCGCGAAGGTATCGGCGGCGAGGAGTTGGCTGAACTCGTCGTGGAGCCTGGGTGCGGGGATGCCGAGGAGAAAGGAGAAGGGGATGGAGATGCCGAGGGATACGGTGGCGACGGTGGCGATGGCGATGGGGCGGTTGGCTGCGAGGCGATCGACAAGACGCCCGGCATGATGGAAAAGGAAGCGGCCCAGGAGTGAGGCGGCGGCGGCGATGGCCAAGAGCATTGCGAGCCAATAGGGCCAGTTGTCCATGATCGAGGAGGTTGCCGCGCAGAACAGGACAGGTGACGCCATAGTCGGACGTTAGTGTGACGTTGGGCGGGGAGTTACGCAAGGTGAGGGTGCGCGGATGAAAAAACCCACGGACCGAGGTCCGTGGGCGTTGGAGTTGTGTTCGAGACATTCCGGGGTGTGGGATTAGACGATGGCTTCTTCCCACTGCTTTTCGAGGAAGCGGAAGGTCTTGGGGACTTCCTCGGCGGGGTTGGTTCCGCCGCGGCAGCCGCATTCGAGGCTGCAATAGTCCTGGTAGCCGATGCGTTTGAGGCCGATGAATCCGTCGCGGTAGTCGGAGTTTTCCTGGTGGGGGAGGATGCGGGCGCGTGTGCGGCTGGCGAGGTGGACGTGGTGGAGGTATTTGCCGGCAGAGATGAAGGCGCCCTGATCGCTCGTTTCTTCCAGGTGCATGTGATAGAAGTCGCCCATCATGCCGGCGCCGGGGCTGTTGGCGGCGCGGCAGAGCTCGGCGGCTTCGGCGAGAATCCTGAGGAACCAGGCTTCACCTTTGTTCAGGGGTTCGAGGAGCATGCGGCAGTTGCACTTGACGGCGTGCTCGCCCATTTCCTTGAGCTGATCGACGAGGATCTTATGGGCTTCGCCGCCCCAGAGCTGGTCTTTGCGGCCGTTGAAGGAGGGGACCAGGATGACGCCCGTGGAGCCGACTTCGCCGGCGCGTTCGAGGATTCTCTTGGCGTTGTCAACGGCGCGGCGGCGTTGGGCTGCATCCGCGACGATGTAGGGGCCGTCGGCGGCGCAGATGGCGGAGACCTTGATCTTGCGGCCTTGGAGGACCTTGTTGATTTCCGAGGGGTTGAAGCCAGCTCCGAGTTCGACGCCGGCGGCGCCCCATTTTTCGAGGTTATCCACTTTCTCCTCGAAGGATTTGCCGGGGCAGACACCGGTCTGGCAGCTCAGTTTGAGGAGGGCCTTGGGCTTGGCGGCGGAGGATTCCTGGGCCAAAGCGGGCAAGCTGAGCGATGCAGCCGCCCCTGCGGTGACCAGTGTGCTCTTAAGAAAAGTGCGACGATCCATGGCGATAACTCCGATCGACCGGGTTTGATCTCCGGTGCATGTAAAAAGCCGAATTTGCGGTCCGCTTGCAGTTCATCCGAGTGCAGGGACTTCTATACCTGAGTTACCACGAATTCGGTGGGTCGTTTAGCTGGCGGCAAGAGCAGTGGGGTTTGCCGGGAGTCCTGGGGTTGGATCAAGGAGGCGAGGGTTGGCGGATTGCCCCTTGTGTGTTGGCTGCGAAGGCGGCAGACTATGGGCATGCCGTGTCTGCTTGGCTGTCTTGCTCTGGTTACGCCGCGTATCGTGCTGGCGCTGGTGTGGCTCTTTGGCGGTGGATACCTCGGGCGTGCTTATCATTCGGTGATCTGGCCGCTGTTGGGGTTTGTTTTCCTGCCGCTGACGACGCTGGCGTATGCATTTGCGATGAACGCGAACCATGGATCTGTTTCGGGGATTTACCTGGTGATTGTGGTGATTGCGGTGCTGGTGGACCTTGGCTTGACCGGCGGCGGAGAGGCGGGGCGGCGCAGGCACGGACGGCGGATCGCCTGACCGGGTGCCGCTCGGTCGCATCAAGCATCTTCCATGTCCATAACAAGCGGATTGTGTGGCGGGGTATTGAGTCGCGGGGCGGATCATGGCTTAATAGGCTCTGAGTCGTATACGCTTATTTGTGGTGGACGGTGGCTTGGGCATGGGACAAGCTGCGGCGCAGAGGTGACAGAGGAGAGGTGACAGAATGGGGCTTTGGCGCCGTGCATCGGCACCGCTCATTTCGCGCAGGTGTTAATCGCATTGCGAGTGGGGTGCGGAGGATCTATGGTTTTGGCTGAGAGCTTTGGACCCCTTGAGATCATCCTCATCATGCTTTACATGGGAGCGTGTGCGTACCTGGGTTGGCTGGGCTACCGGCACACCAAAACGACAAGCGATTATCTTCTGGCGGGGCGGGAGGTGCATCCGTTCATCATGGCGATGAGCTATGGCGCGACGTTTATCTCCACGAGCGCGATCGTCGGGTTTGGGGGGGTGGCGGCGATGTTCGGGATGAGCCTGCTGTGGCTGACGTTTCTGAACATTTTCGTGGGCGTTTTCATCGCATTCGTTTTTCTTGGCGGGCGGACGCGGCGCATGGGGCATCGGCTCGATGCGCATACGTTTCCGGAACTGCTGGGTCGGCGATTCGACTCGAAGTTCATCCAGGTGTTCGCGGGTCTGGTGATTTTTCTGTTCATGCCGATTTATGCGGCGGCGGTTCTGATCGGGGGGACGGAGTTTCTGTCCACCGCGTTTATGCCGAACAACTATGCATTGGCGCTGATGATCTTTGCTGTTTTGACGGCGATCTACGTTTTTTACGGGGGGCTGAAAGGGGTGCTGTATACGGATGCGCTGCAGGGCACGATCATGGTTGTGGGGATGCTGGTTCTGCTGATCTGGGCGTACGTATCCGTCGGCGGGATTGTGCAGGGACACAACTCGCTGAGCAGCATGAAAGACCAGGTTTTCGCGGGCCACCGAGCGATCGGGCACCAGGGATGGACGGCGATGCCGCAGTTCGGCTGGGGGAAGCCGGAAGGTTTGGCGGCGGGCGCGCCGTCGCCGTATGACCTGTGGTGGATCGTCGTGAGCACGATCATTTTGGGGGTTGGGATTGGTGTGCTCGCGCAGCCGCAGCTTGTGGTCCGTTTTCTGACGGTTAAGTCGAGCAAGGAACTGAATCGTGCGCTGGCAGTCGGCGGGACGTTTATCCTGACGATGGTCGGGGTTGCGTATGTCGTCGGCGCGTTGAGCAACGCGTACTTCTACAGCTACGAAACGGTTACCGGCAAGCTTCTGAGCAGCACGCGCGAAGAGGTGATCACCAAGGACGACCCCGGCCGGAAGCCGAAGACGGTGTTGTGCCAGCTGCTGCACATCGATACCAACGAGGATGGCGTTGCCGACACGCACGTTGTTGCCAAGGGTCTGGCCGCCGCGCCGAAAATGCCCGTGGCGGTCATTCGCCAACTGCCGGATGGCAGAGTGCAGGTGAAGCCGCATTCTACGAGCTTCACTCGATCGGTTGTGTACGACCGGCAGCTGAAGGCGTGGATTTTCAACCCCGACAGCATCATTCCAACGTTCATCACCAGCGCGATGCCACGGTGGTTCAAGGTGGTGTTCCTGTTGACGCTGCTGTCGGCGGCGATGAGCACCATGTCCAGCCAGTATCACACGCTCGGTACGGCGATGGGGCGGGATGTTTGCGAACAGCTCTTTGGGGCGGGGCGATCGGGCGGGCATCGAACGGTTCACATCGTCCGCATGGGGATCCTGGCGGGCCTGGTGCTGGCGGTGACCATCGCGTACTACACGCGCGGGGGGTACTTCATCGCCCGCGCGACAGCGATCTTCTTTGGGCTGTGTTGCTCGACATTCCTGCCGTCGTTCATCGGCGGGTTGTACTTTCGGTGGCTGACGAAGCCGGCGGCGATCACGTCGATGATCGTCGGATTTGCCGTGACGGCGTTCTGGATCGTGTTTGTGAAATCGGCGGAGGCGGGGTCGATCGGAATTGTGCGATGGTTCACCAGCCCGGATGCGAACGGGGTGCGGGCGAACAGCATCCTGGCGGGGTACCCGAACTGGCCTGTGGTTGATCCGGTGATGATCGCTCTACCGTTGAGCGCGTTGGCGGCGCTGGTTGTGAGCCGCTTTACGCAGCCACCGTCGGGGCAGCATTTGGAGCGATGCTTCGAGATGGTGTAGAGCGATGACGAGAGTCTGGCCTGCAACCGGTGAACCTCGCGCTCCAGAGCGTTTTGCAGGTCAGTGGAGCGGGGTGGGCAGAGGGGGGAAGAACGAGCCCTTCGGGCGTCGGCGAAACGAAACGGGGAAAGCGATTGGCCAGAGGTACAGGAACCTGCAAAGCGGTTTAATCCTCCAGCTTCGGCTTCGACGCTGTTGGGGTTGTTCTGATTGCCCGGATCCCAGACGGAGAAGATGACCACCTTGTCGCCGGCGTTGCCAAAGTCCTGAATGCCGAAGTAGCCATGATTGAACCCGGCGGCGCAGAAATAGCTGCCGGTTTGCGATTCCTCGACGGTGGCTTCGTTATAGAACACCGTCGCGGGCGGCGCGGGATACCACAGATGCACGGACCTGGCTGCGCGAGAGGCTGACGCGGGCTGGGTGCTCAGGTCGCCTGGTCTGCGCCAAACGCCGAGCCACAAATCAAAGCAAGCAGGCTCAGCAATACTGACGGTGTCGCTCGCCACGTGCGACTTCTTATCTGCATTGCCGTCCTTTCAGTCCCAGTGGAAGACGCCTTTGCCCCAGGCATACAGATAGGCCACCAACAGCAAACCCGCAAACAGGAGCATCTCGGCCAGCAGCCTTCCGGTGTACGGGGAATTGGCTGCCAGCGCGTCGGGATAGATCGTCGCCCAGGGGTAGAAGAAGACGATTTCGACGTCAAAGACGAGGAAGATCATGGCGACGAGGTAGAAACGGACGTTAAACCGCTGCCTCGCATCGCCGACGGGCACCATGCCGCTTTCGTAGGCCAGTTCCTTGCCAGGCCCGGTGCGGTGCGGGCCGATGGCGATGGACATCACCAGGGTTCCGACGACAAACAGCAGTCCGATGACGACGAGCAGGACGACGGGCAGCCACGCGGTTTGCGGCTCCGGCACTAGCTGGGCCAATGGCAATAGGTTCAACATCGCGTTCCTCGAACGTGTTAACGCGTAACTTTATGTCGCGTACGCTGAATTGGGAAGGTCTGCTCCCGCTCAGACAAACAGATCGAGGACGGCGGTTCTCCAGCCGTGGGCGTATTGATGGTACTGACCGGCGAGCAGTTGGCTGGCTACCAGGGGCCAGCGCAGCCAGGGGTTCTGCCGCATTTTCGCCCGGGCGAGGCAGAGTGCGATCTTGGAACCGATCCTGCGGATGATTCGATTATCGGATCGCATCGCAGCGGCCCCGAGCAGGCGATTTCGCAGTTCCTCGAACTCTGCGGCCCTGGCGGTGAAGAACGCGGCATCGACTTTGCGCCTGGCGTCGAGATAGGTTTGCCAGAAACCCATGCGTCGGCCGCCGCCCATGGTCTGCGTCGTGTGCTGGCGATACTGGTTCATCGGCTGGCGTACCAACCGAGTCTCGGTCATGGCGCTGAGCACCGTTGCGATCCAGGCGTCGTAGAGCCACTTTTCGCCGAGGGGCAGAAGGACGGGGCGCAGGGCGGATCGGAATGCCAGGGTTGCGCCCGCGACGAAACAGTGCCTCAGGAAGACATCGAACGCATGGCCATGGTCAAACTCGGCCTGCTGTGTTTCGTTGAAGCCCAGGCGTTGCCAGAAGGTGTAGCCAAGGGGCGTGGCAGTTTCGTCGACCACAGTTGCATCGCAGAACGCCAGACCCACGGCGGGCGCATCGGCGAAGACCTGCTCGAAACGGGCCAGCTTGCTGTCGTCCCAGATATCGTCCTGGTCGCAGAGGAAGATGATGTCGCCGGTGCTCAGCTCGATCGCTTTCTCGAAGTTCAGCCGCACGCCGAGGGTCTGATCATTGACGTACAGGCGGATGGGGAACGTGGCGGTATTGGCAAACCGCTGGACGATCTGGGCGGTATCGTCGGTCGAGCGGTCGTCGCAGATCACCAGTTCATCGGGGTGGCGAATCTGGGTGGCAAGACTCTCCAACTGCTGCTGCAGGAAGCGAGAGCCGTTGCAGGTCGTCATCGCAATCGTTAGCCGCATACGGTTTGCACCTGCACGGTTTCACCAGGGGATCGGCGGCCAACAACTGGCCAGCGATTTTGTCGTGTGGGCAGTGTCATTGCTTTCTGGCTTGTAGTTGCAGTTCCATGAGCCACCAGGTGTGCGCCAGCCGCAGGGTGAGAGCATCGAGCACCTGCAGTGTAGTCCGCTTCCAGCGATTGGACAGGTACAGGTCATACCATTTCTCGATGCGGAGGCCGGCGCGGGAGCACCATCGCACGAGGCGGCGTTTGCTCATGACCTGGAGGTGGGTAGCGTCGAAGATGCCAGTGGGTTCTTCGGGCCAGTCGCCGCCGATGATGAAGCGGCTGAGGACCTTGAGATTTCGCATGTTTGGCACGCTGATGACGACCCAACCGCCTGGGCGGACGGCCTTGGTGTATGCCGCCAGCGATTCCCAGGCCAAGGGCATGTGCTCGATGACATCGGCGAGGATCAGGCCATCGAGCGATGCGTCGGGGAAGACTGCACGATCGTCGGCGGCGACCACGCGGGCGGAGGTGAGGCGGGTCTTCGCCTTCTGGATGGCTTGGGCTGCGACGTCCACGCCATGCACAACGCGGCCCTGCTGAACCAGGACGGCTTCGGTGGCGGCTGTGCCACAGCCGACGGTGCCGATGACGGTTCCATCCGGCGGGATCATCCTGAGGATGTCCGGCCGGGCGCGATCTTCGTAGACGTAAGCCCTTTGCTCCATGGGTTGCTCGTGCCGGGATGTTAATCGGGCGGGGACGGAGGTTCCACTATTGGGTATGCGGGGTCTTGAACTGGGGGCGTGGTACGGCCGGATTATGCGGCGGGGAGGGGGTCGAATTCGACGGCGACGCGATAGCCCAAGGCACTGGGTTCGCACCTGACGACGCGTCCAAAGGCGTCCCATGCGCCATGCGGATAGTGAGTTGGGAAACTCACGCCGACATGTTCGCCGCGGGCCAATGGCTGGAGGCTCACCGCGGACATGCCGCTGACCGACAGATCACGCACGGCGAGGATGATCCGCGGCTGGCGATAGGCGGGGAGGGAGTGGTCGAGTCGCCTGGCTTCGGCATCGAGATGCACGGTTTCCCTGGCAAACAGGCGTCGCTCGAGGTGCCTGCAAGGGGGAATCCGTTTGGGTGGTTGTACCAGTGCTACCATCGCGATGCTCCTTTACCCGACCGACACAATAACGTCATCGGCCATAGAAACGGCAGGGTTTACCCATCTTGTGATTTGCGATGTGATGGCGCATTGTTTAAATACGCGAGGCGGGGCATGGGAGTCCCGAACTCCTGGCGAACATTGCCCGATTTGGGATCAGGGAAGGCTCGAAACGGGTGTATGTGGGACAATCGCGGAGCTTACCCGTGGAGCCAATGCAGATGATGGATATGATTGCGAATCCTATACGAAAGGATCGTGCGTGAGCGAGAAGCAGAAGAAGAGTGGCGTCGTTTACCTGGTCGGCGCCGGTCCGGGGGATCCCGGGCTGATTACGGTTCGCGGGTTGCAGCTCTTGGAACGGGCCGATGTGGTTGTCTTTGATTATCTGGCCAATCCGCAACTGCTGCGGCACTGTCCGACGGCAGAGACGATTTACGTTGGCAAGCAGGCTGCCCGGCATGCCATGACGCAGGAGCAGATCAACGAGCTTCTGGTTGCGAAGGGGTTGGAAGGGAAGAAAGTGGTTCGGCTCAAAGGGGGGGATCCGTTTGTTTTCGGGCGTGGTGGTGAAGAGTGCGAGGCGCTGGCAGCGGCGGGGGTTCGGTTTGAGGTTGTGCCGGGGATTACCTCGGCGATCGCCGGTCCAGCGTACGCCGGAATTCCGGTCACCCACCGGGACTGCAACTCGAGCTTCACGCTGGTCACCGGCCATGAGAAGGAAGCCGACTACCAGGATCCGCAGGCCCGCACGAGATCGGCGGGATCGGCGAGCGATATTGACTGGGCGGTGCTGGCGAAGCTTCCGTGCCTCGCGTTCTACATGGGGGTCAAGGCGCTGCCCACAATCTGCAAGAGGTTGGTGGAGAACGGCATGTCTGGCGATATGCCCGCGGCCAGCATCCAATGGAGCACGACCACGCGGCATCGCACGGTTGTGGGCACTGTTTCGACGCTGCCGGAGAAAGTGGCGGCGGCGAGACTCACACCGCCCGCGATGACCATCATCGGGCGGGTTGTTCAGCTTCGCGACACGATGAACTGGTTTGAATCGCGTCCACTCTTTGGGCAGACGATCGTCGTTACGCGCACGCGGGAACAGGCGAGCGATTTGTCGGTGCGATTGGAGGAGTTGGGCGCTCGGGTTATTGAGGCGCCCACGATTGAGCTTGCGGCACCGGCGGATTGGTCGGCCGTTGATCAATCGTTGCTCGGGGCGGGCGCGTTCGACTGGATTGTCTTCACGAGCCAGAACGGCGTTGCGTTCACGAAGCAGAGACTGCTGGAATTGGGCAAGGATTCGCGTGCATTTGGTCAGGCGAGGATCGCGGCGATCGGGCAAGCCACAGCGGATGCCATTGGCCAGCAGCTTTGCCTGAATGTGGATCTGTGTCCCGGTGAGTTTGTCGCCGAGGCGCTTGCGGCGGAGCTGTTGAAGCGGAACGAGGTTCTCGGCAAGCGGTTCTTGATGCTCCGCGCCGACATCGCAAGGCCGATTTTGCGGCAGAAGCTGGCTGAAGGTGGGGCGTTGGAAGTCCGCGACGTGGCGATCTACGAAACGAAGCCTGCCGGGTCGCTGCCGCCGGCGCTGCTGGAGGCGTTGAGCGACGGGCATGTGCAGTGGGTGACGTTTACCAGCAGCAGCACCGCGAAGAACTTTGCGGGTCTGCTGGGCAAGGATTATGCAAGTCAGCTCAAGGGCGTGAAGATCGCGAGCATCGGGCCTGTGACGACTGCTGCGATAAAAGAGTTGGGGCTGAGCCCGACAATCGAGGCGCAGACTTACAACATCGACGGGCTTATCAATGCGATCGCCGATGCCGGGAAGGGGGCCAAGTCCTCGTGAACGCCTCCGTGATGGGGAAATACTCAAGGCACAGCAGGATATCGCCGCGGAGGGTGATCGCGACCAGGACAAGGGTGGCGACGAGCGCGGCCATGTGGGGGGCCAGTTGCTGCAGGTCGCCGGTTGCACAGATCTGCGAGGAGAGGGCGAGCGGCGAGAAGGCCGCTTCGCCCCAAGCCACTGCTGGACACGCCAGGCAAGCCCCGATTGCACAGAGGGCTGCCGTGACGATCTGACGGAGATGGCTGGTCGGTTGGGTTTCTTGGGGCATTCGTTTCTCCGAACAACTCTCCAATTCCCCAGGCCGAATGTCAAACTCCTTTTATGCACAATCGCTCGGCCGCGGCGGCTGGTTACCGGACGCGGCAGGTATATAATGACTCCATGCGCCGCTGGCTTGCCCGATTGTCGTTTTCGCTGCTGATTATTGGTGCGGTGGTGGCCTGGGAGACGTATCGCGCGTTGAGTTCGCCGCGGGGGCTGCCGGCGTGGCGGGCGTACCTGCAATGTGCGCTGGCCGGGGTGTGTGTTGTGTTGGCGATGGTGGGCGTGCGGGCGCGTCACAGCGACGATGAGGGCGGATAACGTGCCGCGGCCACTGTTCCGGCGGCCGGCGGCCGATAATGGGACTGTGTTGGGGTCGATTGCTGTAGCGGTGTTTCATGTCCCCCGGCGTCCGCCGCCAGGTCCGCCGACGCCGGCGCCGAAGAAGCGATAACCATAAAAAGAGCCCACGGAACGAATCCGTGGCCCCACCACCTCGTTGAACACCAGCCCGCATGTACTACGCAGCAGGCTTCGCTTCTGCGAGCGCTGCATCAATGGCCTTGTCGAGTTGCTTGCCGCTCTCTTCGCCGCCGTAGCCTACGAAGACGTTCTTGATGTTGCCGTCGCGCCCGACGATCACCGTCGTGGGAATGCCTTGGACCCGATACTCCTTCATGGTGTCGCCACTGGCGTCCATGGGGATGGTGAACGAGTAGCTGTTCTGTTTCACGAACTCCTCGACCTTGTCCTGCTTCTCAAGGGCGTTGACGGCGAGGACCTTCAGGCCGTTTTTCGCCAGGTCCTCGTTCTTGCTGACGGTTTGGAGGTGGGGCAGCGATTTGCGGCAGGGGGGGCACCATGTGGCCCAGAAATCGACCACGACCACGCTGCCCTTGAGGCTGGAAAGCTTGACCTCCTGGCCATCAAGCGTCTTGAGCGTGAAGTCGGGGGCTGGCTTGCCGACCAGGGTCTGCGTGTCGTTTTCACGCTGCGCGGCGTTGCCGGTCAGGATGAAAGCGACGACTGCGGCAACACACACCAAAGCGGCAAAGGAAAGCGAACGGCGAGTATTCATGGCAGCTCCGTGTTGGTTGAAACAACAGCATTGTATCGATCCGGCCGGTATTATAGGCGCACTGGACCCGTGCAGACGACCTCAGATGACGCGATCTCGCGGAGGCGGCGTTGTGAGAGGGTATGGCCGGCCGCTTTGGCTTTTTCGCGCGCGGGGGTACAACAAGGCTCACAGGTCCCGATCATTGACTTGGCGGAAGGAGGCGACGTTGGCTACGCACGCTTTGAACGGCGGAAATACGCAGTTTCTTCTCGTGGTGCTCCTCATGAGCTGCTGTTTAGCGTTGCTCATGCCGCAGTCGCTCGCCGCGGCCGAGGCGATCGATCCACAGCGCATGGCGAGCGTTGATGCGGCGATCAACCAGGCGATTCAGCGCGGCGACATCCCCGGCGCGGTGCTGCTGGTGGGGCGGGACAATGCGACTGTGTACCGGAAAGCGTACGGCAACCGCGCCGTCCAGCCGGCAGCGGCGGCGATGACCACCGATACCATTTTCGATCTGGCGTCGCTCTCGAAGCCGGTTGGGTGCGCCAGTTCCATCATGCTTCTGGCCGAGCGTGGGAAAGTCACTCTCGCCGACCCCGTGGGCAAGTACATCCCCGCGTTTACATCCAATGGCAAGGAGCAGATCACCATTGAGCAACTGCTGCTGCATCAGGGTGGGCTGATTCCGGATAATCCCATGTCGGATTACAGTGACGGCGCGACGGCGGCGCTGGCGAATGTGTTTGCACTCAAGCCGCTGAAGGCGCCGGGTCAGGCGTTCTGGTATAGCGATGTTGGCTATATCGTTTTGGGGCAGATTGTCCGGGCTGTTGACGGACGGCCACTCGATCAGTTCGCGCGCGAGGAGATTTTCCAGCCGGCGGGCATGAATGACACGGCGTACAACCCGCCCGATGCGTGGAAAGCTCGCTGCGCCCCGACCGGGAAACGCGAAGGCCGCTGGATGATCGGCCAGGTGCACGATCCCCGGTCTTACGCTCTGGGCGGAGTTGCTGGACATGCGGGCGTGTTCAGCACCGCTGCCGACCTGGCGCGGTTCTGTCGGATGATCCTGGGCGATGGACAGATCGATGGAAAGCGCGTGCTGGCGGAGCAGACGGTTCGGCGGATGATTCAGCCGCGCAGCCTGCCGGATGGGACCAACTGGCGGACGTACGGATTCGATGTCGATACCGCTTATTCGTCCTGCCGCGGGGATCGATTTGAACGCGGCGCCACCTTTGGCCATTCTGGTTTCACGGGCACATCGCTCTGGCTGGACCCGAAACACAACTGCTTTGTCATTCTCCTTACGAATTCCGTGCACCCGGATGGCAAAGGAAGCGTTCTGCCGCTGCGCCGGCGCGTCGCGACGCTTGTGGCGCAGGCGATGCTCGGGCTCGGCGGCGGTTCGTCCGTCGCGGGCGTACTCGGGTCGTTGGCTCAGGGGCCAAAGAATGCGGAAGTGCTCTGCGGCATCGACCTGCTCAAACGCGATGGTTTCAAGCTGCTTGATGGCCGGCGCGTGGCGATCATCACCAACCACAGCGGCCGCGATCGCCAGGGCAATCGAACCGTTGATCTGCTGGCGTCGGCGAAGAACCTCACGATCGTCAAACTCTGGTCGCCGGAGCATGGGCTTTACGGCATGCTCGATGAGAAAGTCGCCAACACGGTCGATCAAAAAACCGGACTGAAGATCTACAGCCTTTACGGCCAAACCCTGCGCCCGACGGCCGAGATGCTCGAGGGGGCCGATACCATTGTCTATGACATCCAGGACGTGGGGGCACGCTTCTATACCTACATTTCCACGCTCGGCTACTGCATGGAGGCGGCGGCGAAAAACAAGCTCAGGATGGTCGTTCTCGATCGGCCCAATCCGATCACCGGCCTGCTCGTTGACGGCCCTCTTGCTGATAAAGAGAGCCTGGGATTCACCGCGTACTCGCCGATGCCCGTTACGCACGGCATGACCATTGGCGAACTGGCGCTCTATTACAACCAGGAGATGGCGATCCATTGCGATCTTCAGGTGATCCAGATGCAGGGTTGGGATCGAGCGATGTGGTTTGACGAGACCGGGCTGATGTGGGTGAATCCTTCGCCGAATATGCGGAATCTCACGCAGGCGCTGCTCTATCCGGGCGTGTGCCTGTTGGAAGCGTGCAACCTCTCTGTTGGGCGGGGCACGGATCAGCCGTTTGAGACCTTCGGGGCCCCCTGGATCGACGGGCCGAAACTGGCGGCGGCGCTGAACGGGGCGAATCTGCCGGGGTTGCGCTTTGTGCCCGTCGAGTTCACGCCCAAGTCCAGCAAGTTCGCCAACAAAACCTGTCAGGGCGTTTACATCATCGTGACGGATCGCAACGCGGCTGAACCGGTTCGCGCCGGCTTGGTCATGGCGTGGCAGTTGAAGAAACTGTTCGGCGACTCGTTTCAGTTCCCACTCGTCAACAGGCTGCTCGTCAGCAGTCAGACGCTCAAGGCCCTTGGTGAGTCATCGAACCCCGCGACCGTTCCCGCGACCTGGAAAGCGACGCTGGAGCAGTTCAAAGACGCGCGTGAGAAGTACCTGATCTACAAGTGATTCGTCATTCAGCCCATTCGGCGAGGATGCGGCAGGCCTCATCTTGCAGCAGTTGGAACGGTTTCTCGTCTGCGCCGAAGCCGCCGTTGTAGATGATCGCAAAGCCAAGCCATCGCCCGCGAGATGTCCGGACGTACCCGCTGACTGAGCAGACGCCGGCAATGTAGCCGGGCTTGCCCAGCACTCGCCCTTCGAGATCGGTCAGGCGTTTGGCCAGGCTGCCATCCTTGCCCGCCACCGAGAGGCTGTCGCGAAAAACGTTGCTCGACGGATGGCTGTACATGGCTGCGAGCACGTCGGTGAGGACTCTGGTCGTCGCGCGATTGTCGCGGCTGAGGCCGGAGCCGTCCGCCACCACCACGCGCGAATCGTCGATGTGGTGTTGTCGCAGGAACGCATGAATCGCGCGGCGGCCGGCTTCCCACGAACCGGCAGCGGAACGCCCCTGGTCCGCTTCAAACCCCTGGCCCAGCAGCTTGCAGACCGCCTCGGCGAAGAAGTTCTGGCTTTGCTTGTTGATACGGAAAATGGCGTCGCGCAGGCGGGTCTCGTGCACCGCTACAACCTTGTCCAGCGGTGGGGGGGTGGTGCCGTCCAGCGGTGAAGCGGCGCGAATCGCCCGCCCGTCGACCGCGATTCCGCGGCTTGCCAGATGCGTCCGAAAAGCGTCCGCGAAAAACGCGCCGGGGTCGGTGATGGGTTTGCTTTCGAGTCTGGCGGGTGTGCTGGCTGAGCCGGTGAGGGTGATGGTGTTGGCACCGATCGCGCGGACGATCTGCGGGGAGTGCGTGTCGCCGGTGAGGCATTTGTTGATGATCTGCACGTTGCGTACGGGTGGCATCAGCTCGAATTGCACCGGCTGGCCGGCGGCGGTGGGAGTGATCGAGATATCGATGCAGTTGTCGTTGAAATTCAGGCCCGACGTCGGCGCCGCGAACCATTCGACGAGAAAATCCTTGTGCCACGACGGATGCACCCACATCGGCTCCAGCGCCGCATCGTAATAATAGAGATTGCCACGAAACCGCGAGATGCCGCGCTTGCGGAGCGCGTCGGCCCAATCATCGAACATGCTTACCGGCGTCCGGCCGGACCCTGCCGCGATCCGCGGGTCGCCGGTGCCAGGATCACCCGTGCCGATCACCCAGAGATCCTCGCCATCGATCGCAAGATAGGTCTTAAACGTATGCCCGGCTCCGAACCGGTCCAACGCCGCGGCGCTCGTCAGGAGTTTCAGGTTGCTGGCAGGCATCAGCGGTTCGTCGACCTTGGCCGCGTACAGTTCGCGGCCGGTTTGCAGATCCAGAACTCGCGCCGAGCATACCGCGCCGGTGTGAGCGAGCCGATTCAGAACCTCATCGAGCGTGGTCGCCAGTGACGGGCCAGGCGATTGCTTGTGCGATCGGCCGCAACTGCACAGCATCGCGACGAACGCCGCGCAACAGATCATCGTTCGGGGGGTGGTACGTAGTTTCATTGCTCCGCCGCATTCAGGGCGTCATCAGTTTCCTCGCGCCGTTCACCACCAGATCCCACTGAAATGCCGGCCCAGGGTCGATCTTGTTCGTGGTCAGATGGTAATGCCCGATCAAGCCCTGGTACGCCTGGATCTGCTCATCGCTCAGCTTGGAGGTGATCAGTTGCCCGGAACTATCGCGTGGGTAGTCGCATTTGATCTTCGGGAAGACCCGGCAGAGCGCCGCCGTCAGTTTCACCAGTGAGTCGTACTGCTGCGGCGTCAGGTCGTA
Organism: Planctomycetota bacterium; assembly: GCA_026693085.1. Classification (GTDB taxonomy): domain Bacteria; phylum Planctomycetota; class Phycisphaerae; order Tepidisphaerales; family Tepidisphaeraceae; genus JAPLNB01. Next base: position 18,767 of record JAPLNB010000352.1, read on the forward strand.
CATCCGCAGCATCTTGCCCTGGATCTGACCGGCAGCCGCTTCCGGGCGCATCGGCCTGGCGACGAAATTGGGCGTGCGGATGCCGCTCTCCTTCATCCAATTGGGCAGCACGACGCGATTGGCGCCCTTTTCATCGGCTTGATACCACTGTTGAAGCGTGCCCTGGTTGTCCTCGACCGGATACGCGCCGATGTTGGCGATTTCGATGCCGATCGATCGCGAATTGGCATCGCCCGCATGCCACGCCCGCTCCTTCAGGTCCAGCGTCTGGTAGATCGTGCCGTCCAGGTCCAGCATGAAGTGAACGCTCAGGTTTCGGTGATCGTGCAGGATGTTGAAACATTGCCGGCTCGTGCCGCAGACATCGTAGTGGATGACGAACTGATCGACCGTGGCCTGCAACAGCGGCAACGGCCAGCCGCCGGCGCGAACCTGCTCGATCTGTTCTTTTGAGAGGACCGACTCGCGGACATTGTAGCGGTTCGGCCATTTGATGTCTTTGGTGGCCTGCGTGGTTGCGGCCCAGGACGATTCGTCATACGGTGCAAATCGCCGCTCGACGCGGTATGCGTCGTAGCCGCCGGGGTCCAGCCAGAGAACCACCGGCGCGGCGGTGTGGAAAAGCTGCCCGCAGACGACGATTTCATCGCCGGTGCGTTGCAGCGGATCGCCGGGGCGAATGGCAGGCGTTTTTTGGGTCCTGGTGCATCCGCCGAACCAGACGGTGTCGAGGATCACCAAGCCCATCGCGGCGAGCGTAAGCCATCGCGAAATCTCTGGGCATCCATGCAGACGATTGGCCATCGGCTCCTCGCTTCTGTATTCTGCTCGCTTGCCGGTTGGGGCTTTTGTACGGAGTTGAGCCAAGGGATGCAAATGCTCGCGATCCTGGATGCCGGTCTGAACGCGATGCCCGTGCTTGCCGCCTTCGGCCCGTTGGATTGGGGCGTGGTGGGCCTGTACCTGGCGCTGATGATCTACATCGGCGTGATTGCCGCCAGGAAGGACCAGAATACCGAGGAGTATTTCCTGGCCGACCGCTCGATGCCCACTTGGGCCGTCGCGGTCTCCATTGTTGCGACGTCTCTGTCGGCGGCGACGTTCGTCGGCGTGCCGGATCTGGCCTACAAGGGCAACCTGTCTTACCTGGTGCTCAACGTCGGTGGGTTCCTTTCCGTGCTCGTCGTGGCGACCCTCTTTGTGCCCAAGCTCTATCGCGCGGGTACCGTGACGATCTATGGCTATCTCAACCATCGCTATGGCCAGACCGCCCGCATCGCCACGAGCCTCATGTTTCTGTTCGGCCGGACGCTGGCGTCAGCGGCGCGCCTGTTCATCGCAGCGTTGCCGTTGTGTTTGTTGATGTTCGCCCAGCGCTACGAGAATCAGTTCCAGCCGACGATTTGGCAGTTGGTTTTCGCGATCTGCCTGATTGGCCTGGTCGGCACGTTTTACACCATGTTCGGCGGCGTGCGCACCGTCGTCTGGATCGACAATATCCAGTTCCTCATCGTGATCGGTGCTGCGGTGCTGAGTGTGGCCTTGCTGATTCACAGGATCCCCATGTCGCTGTCGAGCATCGTGCATGCTCTTGGGCAGCCGGGGAGTGGGCCGATGGGGTATAGCAAGCTCCGGCTGTTTGAGACGTCCACCAACCCCGACCTGCCGTTCACGCTCTGGGCCGCCATCTTTGGAACGACGTTCCTCAGCACCGCCGCATACGGCGTCGATCAGGATTTGGCGCAGCGGTTCCTGGTCGCCAAGAGCGTCGTCCGCGGCGGGCTGGCTCTGCTGTGGGCGCAGCTCATCAGCCTCGTAGTCGTCTCGTTTTTCCTGGCGATTGGCTTGCTGCTTTACATCTTCTACCAGCGGCACGACATCATGGGCGCCGCCGCGCCCGTCGGAGCGCCGGGGCAGTATGCGGCGTATCCGTATTTCATACTCAACGAGCTGCCGCCGATTGTTTCGGGCGTTGCGATTGCGGGGTTCTTTGCGATCGCGCAGGGTTCAATGGACTCAGCCATCAATGCGCTGGCTTCCAGCGCTGTCGCCGACATCTACCATCCCATCCGCCGCCGCCTCGGTTACCCCGACGACTCGAAGACCAACACAAGAACCCCGAAATACGCCGTGGCGGCCATGGGCGTCATCATGGTGTGCTTCGCCATCATCTGCGCGATGGTCTACGACCAGAACAGCCGCACGCTGATCGACTTTGCACTCGGTGTGATGGCGTTCGCCTTCACCGGCATGCTCGGCGTCTTCCTTACGGCGCTGCTGACCAACCGCGGCAACGCGGCGTCGGTGCTGGCTGCACTGGCGACCGGCGTCGTCACCGTCACGTTCCTCCAACCCAAGATCATGGCGTGGTGGACGGCAGAACTGCTCGGCAAGTCGCACACGCTTGCCAGCACCTGGTGGATGCCCATCGGGACGATCGTCAGCTTCATCGTGTGCGTTATCGGCTCGCCGCGACGGGTCAGCGCATTGGCTGCGGATACCCAACCGCGAACCCCGTCGCCCGAACTTGCAGCGGCTGATCAGTTTTCAGCCGCATCCCATCAATGAGCATCGGCGATTCCCACTGAATCGGATAACGCGTCACCCCGTCATTCGCCCCGCCCCAATGGCCCGCCTCCGTCCCGTCCAGCGGCATGGTGATCCACTTCCAACCCGTCCATGTGATCGCCCCATAGCTGTGCTGAAACGTCTGCCCCGTATTGTCCCTCACCGTGCACCGCAGCACGTCGCCGCTGGCGTTGCCGAACACCCACATTCCCACCACGGCCGGCTTGCCCTCGATCGCCGCGCCCTCTTTGCCGATCCGAACCGGCGCATATTTCCATCCCGCCGCGAACTGGTATTCCACCTGAACCGCCTTCTTCAAACCCGGCTGCGGCGGATCGGTCAGATCGACAACGCTCGCCTTGGCCGAGCCAGTCACCTTCGCATCGCCGCTCACCCCGCTCTGCCACGTTGCGTCCAAAGACGCCGTCTTGCGCCAGCGAACCGCTGCCGGCTGGGCAACCAGTTGGCCGTCGGGATTGGTCACTTCGACCCCGATGGTCGCATCATCCGCAAGCTCAAGCTCGTCGGCGACCC
>JAPLNB010000353.1 GCA_026693085.1 Planctomycetota bacterium
ACCTGCGGTCGGTCAAGCCGCGCAGGCCCGAAACGCTGGGCGTCGCGGCCGCCGACGCGTTCAAGATCATCACCTCGTCCGACGCCGCCGGCTGGTTCCGTCATTGCGGGTATGCGGTACACTGATATGCAATGTGCTCTAATGCAAAATCGGGTCCTTGATCTATCAGGACTTATGAGGGGCAATACCAAACATGGGCTATGCCACCCTTTCCTTCTCGCGCATCGCCCCCTCAACGCCCGCCGGCCTCAAACCGTAGCCCTTCCATCACCGACCCATCCGTGTTCCGAATCCGAACGCTCACCCCAAATCCCATGTTGTTCTGCGTCACCTTCACCATCACATCATTCCACCCATCCTTCAGTGTCGCCTCTCCCCGGTCCTGCCCGGCCTGCAATGGCCGCATCGTATTGTTCGCGTGAACCAGCTTCCCATTCACCCAAATCTTGTAGCCATCGTCGCTACCGATATCGAGCCGCACCTTCTGCTCGTGTGGCGACCACACGCGAGATTTGACGTAGACGACGCATTGCTCGCCGTCAGCCAGAGGCAACAGATCCGCCTGCCAGAACAACCCCGGATCGGCCGGCGGCGACAGAGCCTTCCACTTGACATCCGCCCCACCTATCTCCGGCGCAAATGCAACGTCAAACAACTCCGCGCACTGTTTCCCCCCCTGCCGATAAGGCCCAGCCGCCGACCACACCGTGATATACCCCACGTACTGATCCACCGACTCCAGCGCCTTGCGCGCCTCCGCCCGCGTTCCCTCGCTCTTGCCGTTCTGCGCCACCCGCCGCAGCGCCGCCTTCGCCTCACTCGGATTCGACCCTGCCAGCGCCGCCGCAATTCGCACGCACGCCGCTTCCGCTTCGTTTCCAACCCCCTCTTCCTCACACAACTTTGTCGCCAGCTTCAACGCCTCCAAATGAGGCACCTTCGCCAGTTCCGCCAGCCCCAGCCGCTTCTCCTCCGGCCGCTGCGCCGCCGCCATCCCCGCTGCGCACAGCCGCCATCGCTCCTCAACCGTGCGATCGCTCGCCGCCCCAACCACTCGCCAATACCCCCGCAACGCCAGCACCCGCTGCGCCATGCTCCGCTGCTGATCACCCGCCAGCTTGATCAGATCACCCCCGGCCTCCACCCCGGCATATTCCGCCATCGTTCGCAGCGCCGCCTCCTGAATCACCGCCTCCGAATCCGCCACCGCCGCCCGCAGCGCCGTCAGCGATTCCGCCCCACCCAGCCGTCCCGCCACCCGCAACAGCGCCGCTCGCGTCGCCCCTCCCTGGCCCTTCATCGCCGCCAGCACCTGCGGCACACACGCCTCCGCCCGCCCGCCCCGCGCGCACGACGCCGCCAGCGCCGCTTCCGCTGCCGCTCGCTCTTCGTCCGTCTTCGCTGCAACCAATACCCTCGTCAACTCGCCGGCATGTCCCGTATTCGCCAGGATCGCCAGCGCCCTCAGCGCCAGCACACGCCCCGCATCATCCGTCGCCTCAGCCATCTTCAGTAGCGCCGGCACCGCCCCGGTCTCCTGCCGCTGTCCCAACGCAACGACGATCTCCGCCTGCACCCCCGGGCTCGCCTTCTGCATCCCCGCCAGCAATACCTCACAAACCTTTGGATCGCGCAGCAGAGTCAACGCCTGCCTCGCCGCCTCCTGCTCCGCGTCTTTCGTCTTGCCCGCCGTCTCCGCCAGCATCATCGCTTCAGCCGCACCCCCGATCGCCCCCAACGCCTTGATCGCCGCAACGCGAACCGCCGGGTCCCCATTCTGCGCTGCCGCAACCACCGCCCCTGCCGCCGCCAAATCCCCTCGCTGCGCCAGCCCCTCCATAATCGCAATCTGAACCACCGGCGAAACCTTCGCGATCACTGCCCCAAACGCTTTCGTCGCCGCCTCACCCCTAATCTCCCTCACCAACTGCAGCGACGCCAACAGGCCCGACTGGTCCGATCCCGTCAACCCTTTCTCAACCAGCCCGATCACTTCCCCACCCGCAGCCAACACCATCCCCCGATACGCCGCCGTCCGAACCTGCTCCGGCGCATCCAGTCCGTAAACCGCCCGGTAAACATCGCTCGCCCCGCCCCGTTCGCCACCCTGAAACAGTCCATCCGCGCACATCAACAGCGCATCGGCCACAACCGCCCGCTGCTCCGCCGACCCCTTCGCCTTCGCCGCGATCAACGCCACCACCGCCTCCGCGCCCCCGATCCGCCCCAACGCCGCCGCAGCCGAAGCCGCCACCGCCGCATCCGCATCACTCACCAGCACAGTCAGCGCTCCCACTGCCTGCCGGTCCCGCCGCGCCCCCAGCGAATCAATCACCCCCGCCTTGATCGGGCCCTTCGTCTTGCCCACCGCCTCAAGCAACGCCGCGCTCGCCGGCTCTCCCGGTATCACCTCAAGTGCGTTCCGCGCCGAGTGCGAAAGCCGCTCGTCCGTCAATAACCCCGCCAGCGCCGGCACCGCCTTCGCCGTCCCCGACAACTTCAGCTTCTGACACGCCTGATCCTTCTCCGCCGGCCCCTTGTCCGACTGCAAAACCGCGATCAGCACCGCCTCATCCTCCGCCTTCACCACCGCCCCACCGCCCAACAGCCAACCCGCTCCGACCACCGCCGCCACCACCAGCTTCACCCAGCGATTCATAGCTCCGTCCTCTATTGTTCGTACATCAGCTTGCCATCTTACCCGGCCACATTTCCAACCGATCAAAGCCGCCACGGCGCTCGATACGCCACCGCCAGCATTCGATTCGCCTCCATGTCATTCACAAACTGCTCACGCTCCGGGTCCCACTTCAATGGCCGCTTCAACTGCTCCGCAATCCCACCCAACAGTAGCAATTTCACCGCCCGATAGCTCGTATCGATGTCCGTGATCGGCTTCTTGCGGGTCCGCACGCATTCCAGAAAGTTCCCCGAGTGGCTCTGCGAGAAATACAGCCGCGTATCGCTCGCCCCCAGCCGCTTCTTCAGAATGTCCACCGGGTTCGACAGAATCTGCTGCCGATCCACCGCGATCTTCCCCTCCGTACCCACAAACACCACCCCGCCCTCACCCACGAACCGCACGTTCGGCCCCAGCCCCAGCGTCGGGTCCGGATACGCACATCCGTACACCACCACCCCATTGGCATACCGCATCATCAGCTTGCCATCCTCGACACCCAGATCCACAGGGTCCGTATCATCCGCATTCACCCCCCATTGCACGATATCATAATGATGCTGACCCCAGTTGATCCCCCCAAACCCGAACATGTGCGCGTCCAGGCCGCCATTGAACGGCGACCATGGCGCAGGCCCCAAGAACAGCTCCCAATCAATCTCCGGCGGCACCGGCCTGCCGCCCCCAAACGATTTCCTCCACACAAACCCCCCGCCATGCTCGTACCCATACACCGTCTTCAGCTTCCCGATCCGCCCGCTCCGAACCAGCTCGCACGCCAGCCGGAATTTCCCCCCATACTCGCTCCGCTGCTGCGTCCCCGCCTGAAACACCCGCCCATACCGCCGGATCGCGTCCTGCATCGCCCCGCCCTCTCGCACCGTCAGCGCGATCGGCTTCTCGCAATACACATCCTTCCCCGCCTTCGCCGCCATCACCGTCATCATCGCGTGCCAGTGGATCGGCGTGGCAATCAGCACCGCATCAATGTCCGGCCTCCCCAGAATCTCCCGAAAATCAATATACGCCTGGCACGCCTTATAGCTCCCACTGTTCGCGTTCTTGGAATATTGCTCATTCACCCGCTGAAGCGCAAACTCGCGCCGGCCACGATGAATATCACACACCCCCAACACCTGCACCTCATCCCGCGCCACGTATCCTCCCGGCAGATACGTCCACGCCCCCCCATACAAATGCCCGCCCCCCTGCCCACCCACCCCGATAAACCCCATCGTAATCCGCTCGCTCGCGGGCGGCCGCCCGTTCCCGCCCAAAGCGTTCGAGGTAATTACATACGGCGCCGCAACCGCCGCCGTCGCGTGTTTCATGAACTCACGCCGTGAAGGTTTGTTAATCATCGTGCTTCATTATGCTCAAAAGCCCCGCTCGCTCCCGAACCACTCACACCGGGTATCTCTACCGGCTCCAGAGGCCCCTGTTGCAGATTGCAGGTACATCCAGCCAGATGAATGGGTGCCCACCCCGCGTCAATACTCAAGAACGCGTCGCGTGACGATCACACACCTGCAACCGCTTCCAGCCATGCTGCCAAATACGCTCGCCCTGGCCACCGACTCATCTTGGCGGATCGTGAATTGCATCACCAACCCGCCCCAGTGATAATGCCGCGCGTGTCATGGCGCGCCTTGGCGGATCATTCGAACCTGAAGGCCTGTTCCCGTGCAATCCGTCATCCAACTCTCCGGCTTGAGCGTCCGCTTTGGGAAGCGGCAGATCTTGGACAACCTTAGCATTTCCCTCTCCTCCCGCACCATCGGCCTGCTCGGGCCCAACGGTGCCGGCAAGTCCACGCTCATCCAGACGCTCCTCGGCTTCTGCACCGTCGCCGCCGGCACCGCAGCCATCTTCGGCCACGACATCCGCCGGCAAATGCGGCAAATCCGCACCATCATCGGCTACATGCCCGAGAATGACGCCCTGATCGCCAACATGACCGGCGTGTCCTTCGTCCGCATGATGGGCGAGCTTTCAGGCCTGCCATCCGAGGCCGCGCTCGAACGCGCACACGAAGTGCTGTTCTATGTCGGCCTCGGCGAGGCACGCTACCGCCTGCTCGGAACCTACTCCCTGGGCATGAGGCAGTTGGCGAAACTCGCGCAGGCGATCGTCCACGGCCCGCGACTGCTGATCCTCGACGAGCCTACCAACGGCCTGGATCCACCCGCCCGCCAACGCATGATCCGCCTCATCCGCGAAATGAAGGACTCCGGACGGATTCACCTCCTGCTCTGCTCCCACCTCCTGCGCGATGTCGAAGAAACCTGCCAGGAGGTCCTCATCCTCAAGGAAGGCAAGATCGTGCACCATTGCGATCTCGAATTGGAACGACAGGCCAACAAACGCTTCGTCGAAATCGAAACCGTCGGCGACGCCGCAGGCCTCGCCGAAGAACTCGCTGCCATCGGCTGCGAATGCGACGCCGCCGGCGATGGACGTTTCCGCATGGTCCTGCCCGAACGATTCGAACTGCGAGAAATCTACCGCCTGGCCGCCCGGCGAGATCTGCAGCTCCGGCGGCTCAACTACCGCCGAGATACCCTCGAAGACATCTTTCTCAAGGCAATGCAAACCTGATATGGCCGTCTACAAACGCAACTACGCAGCCTACGCCGGCACCCTGACACCCCGCTGGCCGCGATTCCTCATCCTGACACGCTATAGCTGCACCCGGCTCTTCCAGTCCAAGTTCCTGATCCTCTTCCTGACCCTGTGCCTGTCCTATCCCCTCGGCTGCATCGCGTTTGTCTACCTGTCGCACAACACCTCGTTCCTCGCGATGATCAACTTCCAGGGCGGCGAGTTCTTGAAGATCGACGGACGATTCTTCTACTCCTTCTGCCTTGTACAGGGCACGCTGGCTTACCTGTTGACGGCGTTCGTTGGCCCTAACCTCGTGTCGCCCGACCTGGTCAACGGCGGCATGCAACTCTATCTCTGTCGCCCGTTCTCGCGAGCGGAGTATGTCGCCGGAAAATTCGGCGTGCTCATCTTTCTCCTCTCGATCATCACCTGGATGCCTGGCCTCCTGATCTTCACCATCAAGGGAACCCTCGCCGGCTGGGAGTTTGTCACAACGAACGCCTGGTTGGCCGGAGGATTGCTCTTCGGGCTTCTCGTCTGGATCGTGGTCCTCTCGCTGCTCGCGCTGGCGCTCTCGGCCTGGGTGAAATGGAAGATCGCCGCCGGAGCTCTCCTGCTCGGCGTGTTCTTCATCGGCGCGGGCTTTGGTGCCGCCATCAACACCGTGCTGCGTACCAATTACGGCTCGCTGATCGACCTCGGGCAGGTGATTCACACCCTATGGGCAGACCTGCTCCGCTACGACAACGGCACGGACATGCCGCTCAGCCATGCGTGGATCGTCTTGGGCCTCACCTGCGCCATCTGCCTGTGGCTCCTGGCCAGGCGCGTCCGCGCATTCGAGGTGATCAAGTGAGCGACGACCGGGTCATCTTCGATAACGTCTCGCGCTTCTACGGCGAAGTGCTCGGCGTCAATCGCGTGACGCTCTCCATTCCGCCGGGGATCACCAGCCTTGTCGGCCCGAACGGCTCAGGAAAAACCACCCTGATGAACCTGATGGCCGCCCTTATCCGCCCGACGCGCGGCGAGATCCGCGTGCTCGGCATCGCCCCCTCGCAGCCGGAAAGCCTATTTCGCATTCTGGGCTATTCGACCCAGTTCGACTCCTTTCCGCGAGGCCTGACCGGCCGCCAGTTCGTCTCCACGTTCCTGCGACTCTCCGGCCGCCCATTCGCAGAGTGCTGCGAACTCGCCGCCAAGGCCATCGAGCGGGTCGGTATGAGCGATGCCGCCGACCGCAAGGTCGCCGGTTACAGCAAGGGCATGCGGCAGCGGATCAAACTCGCCCAGGCGATCGCGCCAGACCCCCGCGTGCTCGTCCTCGATGAACCGCTCAATGGCCTCGATCCACTCATCCGCGCCGAAACGATCTTGCTCTTCCGCCAGTTCGCCACCGAGGGCCGCCACGTCATCGTCTCCAGCCACGTCCTGCACGAGGTCGACAGGATCTCCGACCAGGTCATCCTCCTCAGCAGCGGCTATGTCGTCGCTGAAGGTCAGATCCACGACGTCCGAAGCGAAATCCAGGAACGCCCCATGCAGGTCCTGATCCGCTGCGATCGCCCGAGCCTGCTTGCTTCCAAGGTCTTCGAACAGGACCACGTCGTCGAAGCACAACTGCTTCCCGATGCCAGCGGCCTGCTCGTCAAGACCCGCGACCCCGACCGGTTTTACCGCATGCTGAACCACATCGCGCTCGGCGGCATCTCCATCGAAGGCATCGCCCCCGCCGACGATGATGTCAACTCCGTCTACGGCTACCTGATCGGCGGCGACGAGGCCACCAGATGATTACGCAGTGTGTGAGACAGATTCTTGCCGTCATTCGCCTGGAAATACGCAAAACCTTCTTCGCTCGCCGCGGCCTCTGGGTCTATCTGCTCGCATTCGCGCCCGTCGTGCTCTACGCCGGCCGCTCGATCTACGTGCCGCGCGAGCGCGACCGGCTGACAAAGCTCGCACGAACGCATCCGGTCTCCAGCGACGCCCTGCGCGCCATCCGTCCAGGTCTCAGCCCCGACCAACTTGCCCAGAAGCTCGGCGAGCCGTATTTCAGCCGATCGTGGCATCACCGGGCCGGAGGCGGCCGCCTCATCGAGCACCGCGTGTGCAAGTACACCGACGGCAAGAGCGATTGCGTCTTCCGCTTCACTGATGATGCATTGACCAGCATCCACCGAATGGATCCCCAGGGCTTGCGGGAAGTCTCCCTCATTTTCGCGACGATCTTCCAGTTCTATTTCCTCCGCCTGGCCGTTTTCTTCGGCTGCGCCGGCATCTTCATGAACCTCTTCCGCGGTGAGATGCTCGATAAAAGCCTTCACTTCTACCTGTTGACCCCCGTCCGCCGGGAAGTGCTCCTGGCCGGAAAATACCTCGCCGGCCTCATCGCCACCCTCGTTATCTTCACTACCAGCGCCGGTCTGCAACTCGCAGCCATGCTCTGGCAGTTCGATCGCCCGACCATCCTCGAATACTTCGCCGGCCCCGGCTGGACTCATCTCGCCTCCTACCTGGGCGTGACCGTCCTCGCCTGCGTGGGCTACGGCAGCATCTTCCTGGCCGCTGGCATGCTCTTCCGCAGCCCGATCATCCCGGCCGCCGTGGTCCTGCTCTGGGAAAGTGCCAACATCTTCCTGCCGGTAGCCCTGAAGAAGATCAGCCTCATTTTCTACCTCCAGTCGCTCTGCCCGGTAGTGGCGTCTCCGGAAACCGACATGCCCCTCCCCATCATGGTCCTGATTGCCTCCGCCACGCCCGCCACCACCACCGCCGCCGTCGGCGGAGTCCTGATCTTCACGCTGCTGGTGCTCCTGGTGGCTGCGTTACAGTCGCGAAGATTAGAGATCAATTACAGCGAGGATTGAGCTTCAACCCGTCTTCGGCTTCGCGGGATGGATCGCAACTCGACACAATGAATGGCCGGGCCAATCGTAACAGTGCCCGTATCGCTCCTGGGATAGCCGCTGAAGACCATCACTCAGCGACCGGCCTGGGGAATGCTCCTGGCAAGGATGGCGCAGACCTGGGCCTGCTCGAAGGATTTGCCGCCGAATGCAGCGGATTCGCAGCCAGGCACTGCCGTGCTCCTGCGACCACCTTGAACTCCTCAGCATCCAACTGATCGAACAGCCGCCGCTCGCGCAGATCGAACGACCGCCTCGGCCGCTGGTCCGCCGCGTCCCGCTGGCCCCCATTATGAAAACACCATCCCGCCGCCTCGCCCGCCAACGCTCCGCGCAGGTCGGTGAGGAAATCACCCGCGGCGGCCGACCACTGCCCATAGCCGCGACGAAACGGCTCCTGGTAATGAACCGGCACCGCTCGGCCAAGCTCCTTCATCCAGCCGAGATACTCCCGGGTCTTGGCTTCCGTCTGCCCGGGAGACCGCGCCGTACGCCCCCGGTGCGGGCAAATGAAGTCCACTTGCACTGTCAACAGGTACTCGCGCAGATCCTGCTGGCTGATGTCGGCGCCGGCTGACGCGGTGACCAGCCGCTGTGCGTCCAGCAGCCTGGCGTACCCTCGCAGTTCTTTCAGTTCGTTGAAACTCACGAATCGCTGGTCGCCAACGTCGCGCTCGTTGGCCAGGTCGAGATACCAATTGCGGTACCGCTTCAACTCCATGACCAGCGTCTCCACCGCCCGCCGATGAGCCGCAAGGTCAGGCAGCCGCGCCCCCTCCGTCTTGTCCCAGCCCGCGCTGCGAGTCAGCGTTACGTCCACCACCAACCCCCGCCGGTCGCATTCGGCAACCAGCCGCTTCAGCTTGCCCAGGAGCGGCTCGCGCGGCCGGCCATTGCCATCCACCGCCGCGATGTCGTTGTCGAACCCGCCCCAGTTCGCCCAGACGCGTAGCCAGTTGAACCCGTACCGCCGCATATCCTCCAGATCTCGCCGGATGAAATCATCCGAAGCGCCCAGCGCCCCGTAATAGCTGATCCCCAGCAGGAACGCCGGCCGCCCGTTCAGAGTAAAGTCCGTGCCCTCAACTCCTAGCAGCGTCTTGCTCGGCCCCGCACGCCCAGGATCGTTCGCATCCCAACGCCCGTCAAACCGCCGCCGCAATTGCTCTTCGGTCTGCGGTCGCCCGTCGTTGTCCATGAACACATCCGTCCACCGCGGCCGCCGCATCGCGTCGGTCAGTATCTCATATGCTTTCAGATTGCGCACATTCTGACCGCCCAGTTTCGGAATCCATTGCCCGCCGTATTTCAGATCCCTGCGCACGATGAACGGCCGCAATGCAAAAGTCTGCGCTGCGCCCAACTCGGCGGACAGCTTGTCCAGCCTCTGCCCCTGCCCGTCCACCGCGTAACTGCCGCCGTTGAAGATCGCGCAGACGATCGGGATTCCGCTGTCAAACGCGCGGGCTGGCACCAGGTGTCCCATGTCATCGCCAATGGACTGATGCACCACCACGTCCGCGCCCCCTAGTTCCAGGCAGCGCACGGTTTCCGGAAACCACATGTCGGCGCAGAGACTCACTCCATAGCGAACGCCATCCAGTTCAATCGGCGAAAACGTCTCTCCTTGCGACCATCCCCACCAGGTCTGTTCGCCGAGATTCGCATGCACCTTGCGGTACTTGCCGACGAACTTGCCCCTTCTATCGAGCAGGAAGCTGGTATTATACAGCTTCCCATCCGATCGCTCGACCGCCCAACCCAACAACGGTGTTTGGGTTGTCTTCGCGAGGTCCACGTAGCGCTTGTACCAAGTCCCTTCGCCCGGAATCGCCTCGGCCAGCGTGTTGATGCTCTCGCCCGGTGGATAAGGCCAACCGCTGATCGCGTACTCGGGAAACACAATGAGATCAAGCCTGCTCTTCGCGGCCTGGCGCGCTAACTCCGCCAGGCGATTGAAATTGGCTTCAAACCCCGGGTTGCCTTTCCGGCTGTGCTGCTCGCCCGCCTGCACAACCGCGATCTTCACGACCCGGCCAGGCTCACGCGGGTCGGCCCCCCGCGTCGTGCTGGTTGATGGCGCGATGGCCGTCGTTGCTCCCGCCGCCGCGTACGACAACAGCAGCGAGGCGAGAACCCATGCGACCCTCTTCAATGCTCGTGATATCATCAACGCCGACCGCCGTCTCGCAGAACAGATCCTCTGAGGCTCCAAATCCCTCTGTGCTTTGCCTTGGTCCATGATCGCCGTATCCTATCCGATCCGTTGGGGTCATGAAATCACGGCATTCCAGGTTGCCCTTATCGTTCGCTCTCCCCGTTTCGCGGAAGTCCGAAGGGCTCGTTCTTCCTCCCTCTGCCGAGCCCGCGCCAATGACCTGTAAACCGCTCTTAATAGCGATATGCCAGGATCGACGCGGACATTGCCGCCGCCGGCTGTCACATCGGTTCCCTCTCGCAGGATACCCACCGCCGCACATCCCCAAAACAGAACCCCCGGCGTTGCCGGGGGCTGTTGATCCGTCGCGATTGGATCGGGGAAAACTACTTCGCCATGTCCTTCAGGGCCTTGAGCGGACGGACCTTGACGACCTTCCGGGCGGGCTTGGCCTGAAACATGACTTCTTCTTTGGTGAAGGGGTTGATCCCCTTGTGAGCCTTGGTGGCAGGCTTCTGGATCACCATGATCTTCATCAGTCCCGGCACCACGAAAACGCCCGGCCCCTTCTTGCCGATGGACTGCTGGATAACCCCGGACAGGGCCTCGAACACCGAGGCAACCTGCTTGCGGGACAGTTCGGTTGCTTCCGCGATGCTGGTGAGAACCTCGCTCTTCGTGGCGGCTTTAACGATCTTTGCCATTCTGATGCTCCTTCAGTAGAAAACAGCAGCGAATCCCTTTTTGACGCTACGATTATAGGGCATTCGGCTTTCTACGCAAGCCTTTGCCACAAGCCAATCACCTCCAAGTCCGGCGAGAATACGAAATCAACACGATGTGGGCGGCCTCGCCTCCCCCAACCCTTACTCACGCATTCTCCCCCCAAAAGTCCTCCCCCAACCCATTCCACAAATTCCCGCCTTTTCTAATTGGCTCTCCCTGCCCGCCACGCGTACACTTCCACAGGGATTGAGCGTATCAACTCGCATCCCCACAACCCGGAGGTAGCCCAATGAAAACGCTGTTCCGCCTTTTCGTACTTCTGTTCCTGCTCGGCGGCTGGGCGCTGGCCGCCGCCTCGCTTCACCTGGTCCGCACGACCGGCCCCGTCCCCTGGGTCGGCAATCTGATCCTCATGCCCAAGAACCACCTCGGCTATCGCGAAACCTACGCCGACACACGCAACTGGACCCCCGCCGACCTCGCCTCCCACCCCGCCATCATCAATCGCCTGCAAGAACTCCGCAAAACCGACGTCCTCGACCGCATCGAACGCGCCCCCGTCCGCATCACCCAACCCCCCGCCTCCCAACCCGCCGAAGCCACCGCCCTCCAAAACCCCTGACCACAACGCCCCGTCGGTTCTCCGTCTGCTCTCTCCCCACCCCGATCCACCGGAATCCGCCTCCCGGAACCCCCAGAGCAATTGCATGTAACTTTCTTGTCGCGGTTGTTGACCCAGAAACGCGGGTTGGTGATGCTCGTGGAACAACCGACCCGTCTTTGCACGCTGAAAACGCAGGCAAGAATTCTACATGTGTTGCCCTGATTGATGCGGCGACGGCGATGGCAGGGGCAAGGCCAATGGGGGACCTCGGCGTTGTTCGCTTCACGGACGGCTGGCCTGGAAATGGTTGCTCCTTCTGTGGGACGGCGTTATCGATGAGTCTGAAGAACCTTACGCAACTGGGGTGCCAGGCAGGCCGGAGATGGCAAAGGCCTACAGTCTCGCGAGTCTTTTGGAGATGAGGCCCCTGCTGCCTGCCGTGTGATGTACGCTGGATGTAGGATCTGACTGCATGAAATGTACACCAAGTACAGAGGAGGGCCTTCCCGGGAAAGACGATCAATATACAACTTCCGAGAAAGAGGGCACTTGCAATTCTCAACGCTCGTGGCACCCCAATTGCTCAGACACCATCTGAACTCATCAATCGAACTGCGGGAATGAAAGGGCAAACCATGCCTCGCCCATTGAATCCCGTCCTTAAGACCGAGATGCTCGATGCTTTTGCGACGCCGGTCGCCTTGGTTCACCCTTCTCGCCCGCAGCCGAGGTGGCCAATATGAGAACGACGCATGTAGTTGCCATCATATTGATTGCATCCTCCTGCGGCGGGTGCATCGTATGGCCTACGGAGCATCGCTCGTACATGAACGGGCCGGCCGGACAAATGACGCTCTGCGAGGCGGCAGCGATCCTCGAGCCGGGGAACTCGACACGCGAGGAAATTGCGACGCGCCTGACGATACACGGCACTTCGCTGGGAAATGGAAAAGTCGTGGCCTATACCTGGTCCACTGGCGAGAGCACCCGGTTATTCATCCTGGCGGTTAGCCTCGTTGGCGGGGGCGCCGGGGAATTCGACTTCGACTGGGGCGAGCGCACCGATTTCCTGCTACTGGAATTCGATGATCGCGATGTGCTGAAGCGGTACAAGGTGCAGCATGGGGGGGCGCTGAACTATTTGGCCACCAGCCTCAATGATGCCCGACTGAAACGTTGAGTGCTCGTCCCGCACACACGGTCGTAGGGGCGGCTTCAGCCGCCGTTCGTGTAACGCCTGAAGACGGCGGCTACACGTTGCTCCCTACGCTCATGCGACCACCGCGCTAAACCACCTGAACCCGCCGACCCGCTCGTCGCTTCCGGCTGATCATCTGCCGGCCCTTCTTCGTCTTCATCCGGGTACGAAACCCGATGTTCCGCGCCCGCTTGATGTTGCTCGTCTTATGAGGGTAATGCATGGCTCGTTCCTTCAACCCGGCGATTCTCGCTTCGCTCAGGCTCCTTCACTTCTTTTCCGTCGGACCTTCAATCACCACCGGGACCGCTTCATACGCCTGATTCCCGTGATCGTCACTGGCCCGCAAAGTTATCTGATGCGCCCCGGCCGGCAGGGCGTCTACCGTAAACGACACGGCCTCTTCAGGCGAATCAAACATCCTATCAGAAGCGCTCACCGCTTGCCACTCATCCTTCGAATCAACACTATACTCGACCCCAGCTACCGTACCCGTACGGTCCGCTATCGCTGCCTCCATCTTCACGCTCCCCACACCCTTCGTCATCTTTACTTCCCCAATCACCGGCGGCGTGTTGTCCACCACCACCACATCGCTCACCCGCGACGCCTCCTTCCCCTCTCCCTTCGGATTCGCCTTCACATCCGACGCCACCACCTTCAACTGGTACCGCCCGTCCGCCATCCCCCGCGTATCCCACGAATACATCGGCTCCTTCAACTTATCCTGCAACAGGATCCACGGCCCACGCGCACCGCTCCGAACCTGCAGCGAATACTCCATCGCATCATTGTCCCCATCCACCGCCTCCCACATCACCTGCCGCATCCGACCCTGCACCGCCGCCTTCCCCTGCCCCGGCTGTTGCATGATTGCCGGGTTCATCGGTATCACCAGCCCCGCGCGCCCGCCCTCCATCTCCGCCCCAGCCCCGATCTTCACCGCCTTCACCTGCGGCGCCAGGTTCGGAATCTGATACGCCACATCCACCTCGTCCACCACCGGCGACACGCTGCTCCCGTTGCTCACAAGCGTCAACCGATACTGCAAAAACCTCGCCGACGGCGACTTAATCTGCAAATACTCCGCCCCAGGCATCTCCGAAGACCACTTCGACCAACCCGCCTCGTCCGGCTCCCGCATGTTCCCGCTCCGCGTCGCCACCGCCAGCCGCGTCCCCGCCGGCAGCGACCCCCGCAACCGCATCTTCCCAAACCGGCTGATCTGCTGCGCATCCAGCACCGCGCTCGTATACGTCCCCTCCGTCGCCGATCCGCTCGACAACGCCGCAATCCCACCAACATTCGACAGCCCCATCATCACCCGCCCATCCTTCGTCCCCAGCAGGCACAACACCTGCTTCGGGTCCACCTTCACCACCGCCGCCGTCTCCTCCCCCGCTACATTCACCTGGTACACCACCCCTTCATTCCCCGTCCCCACCAACAACACCCCGTCCCTCTCCAACAGCGACATCACCACCACCGGCTGCCGAAACACCTCCGTCACAAAACCGCTCGGATCAATCTTGTACACCGCATTCCCCTCCACCGCATGCGCTTGCCCCGGCACGATCGGCCCCGGCTGCTTCCGCGACCCGCCTGCCATCCCAACCCCCGCAGGCGCTTTCACAGGCGCCGGAATCGGCCCAGGACGCTTCCCAGGCTTCTCCTGCGATCCGTCACCATCATCCGGATCATCCAACCCCAATATCCGCCCGCTCACCATCAAAAAACTTCCATCCGACGCCCTCAACCCGCCCAGTCGCCCCTCAATCCCCATCGCCGCCCCCTTCGGCAAATCCTCCGGATCAGGCTTCGGCGCCGGCGCCGGCTTCGGCTCCTTCGGCTTCTGCGACGGCAACGGCGTCACCCCCTCCCCTCCCTCCGGACGACCCGCCTTCTCCGTCTCGCCGCTCTCCTCCACACTCGCTTCATCCCCCTCGCTCGCCTGCCCCGTCGCCGCGTACAAATTCCCCTGCCCATCCAGAACCAACGCGCTGATCTCCGTCTCCCCAGCATCGAACAGCACAAACATCTCCTTCGTCTTCCGGTTGATCCGATACACCAGCCCGTTCGGGTCCGACCCCGCATACAGCGTGTCCTTCCCGTCGCTCACCAGGCTCATGATGTTGTTCTCTTTGCTGTCCAGCACCACCGACTTGCTGCCATCACCCTTGATCTCAAAGATCTTCCCCACAGGCCCTGTCGCTGCGTACAATGACCCGTCCTCCGTCTGCACCATCTTCCACACATACTGCGTCTTCTCGTCCTTGAAAACCTCCACCGGCTTCTCCTTCGCCTTCCCAGGGTCCAGCCGCAGTATCCGCCCATGCTCCCCGCCCGTCCCCACCAGCAGTTTCCCATCCTTCTCAACCAACAGCGAAAAAACGTTCTCTTCCTCCAGCGTCGCCAGCGTGCTGACCTTGTCCTCCTTCACCTGCAGCACGATCCCCTGCGGCCCCGTCCCCGCGTAGATCGTCCCGTCGCCGCCCTCCACCATCGCATACACCGCGCTCACCCGCGGGTCCTGCTCCAGCACCGTCTTGCTCGCCCGCGACAGCTTCAAATCCCCAAGGTTCGTCGCCACCACATTGCGCATCTTCCCCTTCTTGAAATCCGCCTCATTCGTGTGCGTCCAGTGCGAAGTCCCCGCTGCCCACACCCATCCCGACATCGACAGCACAACCGCCCAAGTCATTGTCCGCTTCATGGATAACCCTTGCCTCTAAACTCCCCTGTTATCTCGATCTCAACCATACACCATCACCCACCCACCAATCCCCGCCTTACTCATCATCAATCCCCCCAGGAACGTTCGGCCCCGCCACACCCCTATTGCCCCCAACCTCCACCATTCTCCCCTGACCCGGCAACTCTCGCCGTCCCGCCTGCCTCTTCTCCCCCTCAACCTTCAACTCCCGATCGATCGTAATCGCAAAATGCGCCCCGCCGCTCATCACATATTCCGTCGGAACCACCTTCACCGCCGAACTCACAAACGCCGTCGTATTGCTCAGCCCCGCACCCATCATCACCTTCCGCCTCGACGACGGCAACGCCGCCATCGCCGTCCGCCCGATCGCCACTCCGTCGCCCTGCTTCATCAGACGCAAATACAACGCGTCATGCCTCCCACACAGCATCTCCCGCAAAACCTCAAACACCTCCCGACCGCTCTGCGCCGTAAACCGGAACGGCTTCGTCGCCTCCTCCGTCGACAAATGTTGCTGCCAGTCCGTCACGCCAAAATCATAAGTCCCGTCCGCCAAACTCGCCGGCAACTCAAACTCCACCGGCAAAAACACCTCTTCGCTCCGGAATGGCCTATACCTCACAAACGCCTTCATCGTCTCCCCGGGCTTGTATTTCGACTTCGGCATGTTCACCGACAATATCTCCGCCTGCCGCGCCTCTCCCATCACCCGCACCGTCCCGCTCAGCTTCTTCAACCTCACCCGCTCAAACGGATTCTCCGCCGCCGCCATCACCGGCGCGCCCACCAGCATGAACATCTCCGCCATCCCGCCGCTCGTCGATCGGTTCTTCAGCTTCAACGACTCCCCGTTCGCAAACTCCAGCACCAAATCGTAGTCCACCGTGTGATATTGCGGCAAATCACGCACCGACGTCGTCGCCGCCGACATCGCCATCGTCGCCAGCACCGCCGTCAACCGCGGATGAAACGCCGCGTTGAACCGATACGTCTCATCCACCGACCCGTCCGCATAAATGCACCGCACCTCGATCGGCGCCGTCGGCGGCAACGGACCAATCTTCCCGCTCACCCCGCAATACTGATCCCCGGTCAACGTCCCCCGCAAGGGCCCCGCTGCACCCAGCTTGAAACTCGTCTGCAAATTCGCAATCACCCCATGGATGTACCCGATGCTCATCGGCAGCGATATCTCCCCCTCATTCATGAACGCATGACCAAATCCCAGAACCCGCTCACCAAGAACCTCCGTGCACGTCCCCACCACCGTCAAATCCATGTCCCCGCTCACCAGCGGCACGGCTATCGTACACCCCGGCTCCAACTTCACGCCCCCCACAACACCCTCCGTTACTCCCGCTCCACCCGCCTGCAACGGCAACAACCCATACCCCCTCATGACCGGCTCAAATTGCTCAAAAACCCGCGGCGGAAGCCCCGTCACCATCAGCGGCGTCGCCAACGGCCTCAGCCCCATCCCCTCATCCCCCACCCCAAGCATCGGATTCACCTTCGACGAATACCACCCCGCCAGAGGATACCCCTTCGGTGCTCCCTTCTTCCAAGGCACCGGCATCACCTCTTCCACCGACCACTTCATCTGCCCCCTCGCCTTCGCCGCCCCTTCGCCCCCAGCCTGCACCTCCGCCACCACCTTCTTCTCCTCCGTCTGCATCGCCAGCATATACTCAATCGGCTGCACGCCCCCCAACGGGTCCTTCATCAATGGCCAACCATACGCAAACGCCCCGATCATCCGCTCCCGACCCTGTTCATCCTTCAAGAAAACAGGCGATCCGCTCATCCCCGCGACCGCTCCCGTATGCTCCAGGTTCGCCCCCTTCAACCTCACCAGCACCACATGGTCTTTCGGGCTGAAGTTCCGCAGCACCGACATCACTTCCACCTCGAACCGTTCGATCTTCGTCCCCTTGAAGACCGACAGCCCATACCCCTTCATCCCCTCCTTAACCTCCGACACCCGCATATGTCTCGCCGGATCAAACCCAGGCGGCAACCGCTCCTGCCCCAACGCCACTCCCGCCACCATCATCCCCGCCAGCAGCAAAAGAGCACAATGAACCTTCATCTGCACCTCATAAACACATTTGCCGACCATAGACCGCCCCCTTCCGGCGTGCTTGGGTGACAATGCACCCACCTCCCCATAGGCCGCACTCAGATATTAGCTACTCCCTTACAACCCGCAAGGTTCGCCCCACCCCCAACGCCGCTCCCCCCAACCCGACCGCATGTGGTTTTGTTGCCTCAGGATGTCGAGCAGGTACTGGCGCTCAATCGAGCGGCGGTAGCGTTTGGTCTTCACGCTCACCTTGCGGGGATCGTTCTTGAGCTTGTTGACCACGATCCGCCGCACCCGCGAAAAGTTCTCGGCCCCGCAGCCCCTGCGGATGCGCCTCTGGTCTTCCCCCAAGCTCCTGTCCAGCCGCCAGTGCACCTTGTTCTCCGCCCCAATGAGCCCGCTACCGCCAGCTCGGCGTCCCCGCCAGCCGCGTCCTTCACCTCCTGGCCAACTGGTACGCCATACCCCTGACTCACCTCCCCCAGCGCGCTTCCGCTCTTCTCCCCGCCTTCGACCTCGCCCGCCTCCCCCCCACACAAATCACCTTCACCGCCGACGACGATCACTTCCTCACAACCTGATCCCCCGCAAAACGACACCCATTCGCCCCGGCCAACACGATTGGCCCCCGCCGCTTTGTCGATAATTGGCTCTTGCGACCACGAAACGGGGACACCCATCATTAACGCCACGCGTGGTGGATCACGCCCCAAGGAGAGAACGAAGTTGCGTGGCCTTGAACTTGACGTTCTTGATAGCTTGTGCAGAAATTGCCCCACGGCTGGAATCAAGGAGTTCCTTCACGGGTTTCTCTTTCGGACGGAACTGCGGCTTGACATACCTGGCAACAAGGTCAAACCACTCATTCACCGGCTTGTCCTCGTTTGTCAACTTGTCAAGAACAGTGCGATCGCGTGGTAAGCACTCATTGAAGTAATAGTCCCACTGCGTCGGCCTCAGTGAGTCCAATATCTGCTTGGCTGGCGCTTGGGCGGACCATGCCACACCCCAGGGATTCCCAAGCTTGACGGCAAGGGTGGCCTCCATGCACTTCGCGAACGCGGGCATCGGAATCGACGTTCCCAGATTCGCCAGGGCCTGCATGGGTTCCTGTTCATTAAAGAAATTATTGAAGGCAAAGTGGGCGGAGAGCACGCGAGCAGCCACTTCAGTGAATGTACTGGATCGGAGCGACTCCGGAACAAAGTCAAACCCATGCACGTCAAGTAGCGCCTTCTTCAGCCCGGCCGATGCCAGACGATTGCCTGCGGCGTTAACCTCGGCATAGGCTTGCCCGACCTGCCATCGCTCTGAAGCCCGGAGACGTTCCCAAAGCGTGGGCACGAGGACCATGGTATTGCCAACGGCATGCTCCAACGTCGCACCTTTGGCTCCCTTGACCATCGACAGCAACACGCTCAAGGTCGTGCGCACGAAGAAGTACGGCGAATTCCAGATGGCAG
Source organism: Planctomycetota bacterium (assembly GCA_026693085.1). Taxonomy (GTDB): domain Bacteria; phylum Planctomycetota; class Phycisphaerae; order Tepidisphaerales; family Tepidisphaeraceae; genus JAPLNB01. The sequence continues at coordinate 19,142 of JAPLNB010000353.1, forward strand.
CAACGTCGCCATCGTCTGCCCTCAAGGTGCCATCGCCGAGTCGCTTGCGAAAGTCGGCAAATTGGATCGCGGCGTCAAACTGAGGCTTGCCGAGGATGCTGGTGATGCAGGTCCGGAGTAGGCTCACAGCCTCCTCTTTCTGCATTGCTTCATCTTCAGCGTTCTTCTGTTCAAGTGTCGAGAAATGTGTAACCAATTGGAGAGCGTGCTTCAGCCGGAGCGACTGAGTGGCGGTGATCATCCCGAGATCCTCAGCCAGCGCGATCGCTTCGTGGTCACCGATAGCCGACGCGGGGTCTGAGTCATCGTTTAGATCCGGTCGACCAAGCATCTCTCCAACAAACTCCATGCCCAGTGTTGCGACCTGCTTTTTCAGTGCGGCGGCAGCCTTGGTCCAGACGAAGGTCGAGACCATCTCATACCCCTGAGCCTGGAAACCAGCGATGATCGACTGCATGTCTCGCTTGGTGAGCGTCGCGCTCCCATACTGCACGATGTCGCCCGGCGTTTCGGCAGAATCGGGGATGCTAACGATGTCCGATGGAGTCCAAATCGTGATGGCACTGTTGTGGTTGATCATGACGCTGCCTTGGCGCACTCGGTGTCGCCGTCGTGCGACCTGAAGAATGCTGCCTTTAGCTTCGCCCCGAGTCGGCGTTTCATTAACGCATAAGTCCTGCGACGCCCGCCCCCCTTGTCCGGCAAGTTCTTGTTCTCCTTGTCCGTTGGCTTTAGGAAGATGCGATAGCCAACGACCGTTCCATTTGTGCCGAAGACCACGACGCCGTCGCTACGGATCATGCCTCCCAGCAGAGCTTCGAGGGCCTGTAGAGTTGAGAGCGACTGTGCGTCGTTGCCGTTCACCGCAGCCTGGTGAGCGCTAGCCAAACCGACCGGCACCGCGAGCCAGACGCCATCCTTAAGCTTGTCAGGAGCGGTGCCATTTGCTGGCGGCACATGAGCAGCAAGCAGTGCTCCGTGGCAATGCTGGAGTATGTCGCCGAGGAGACGACTCAAATACAGCGCGAAGCTCTTGCCGTGTTCCGGAGCGATCCCGCTGGAAACCACACCCGCGAAGTCGGACACGTACTGGGCAAAGACGGAGTCTGAAGCCGCGGCGGAGGTAAAGCAAGCCGTGAACAATTCTCTCTTCGCATTGCGCAATTCGACCACCAACCGGCCACGATTTCGGATTAGGACCACTGGCGAGGCCGCTGATATCTCGATCATCGCCTCCTCGGCACTGGTGGCGAACGAGTGCACCAAGGAGCGGAACACGCCGTATTGCGCAGAGTTTGCGCCAGTCTTTGCGACGTACACGGCCCATCCACATACGGCGAGGCTTGCACAATCCTTCAATACTCGCGCTGCGGTCTCGTGATCAAGCGTAGCGTTACCCAGAACGACGCGCTCGGCGCCAGGCGATAGAGAGGCAACGGAATCGATGGATGGCAGTACAAACACCTCCGGAAACAGCGATACGTCCTCCTCGCGGTAGCTGGCGAGCAGACACGTTAGATCGCGGACCAGTTCGGTGATATGGGTGCACTCGAACCCGCTCGACTTCAGAAAGTCGAGCAGTTCACCTTGCAGCAGATTCCGTATCGAGAACGGTTTGGCCACGCGCCGCGCTCCTTTCCTCAATCGCCCATTATATGATGTGAACGGCGGAGTAAAAGTGCGGCGGGGGGCGGGGCGGAGTAGAAGGGAGGGAAGAAGGGGTCGGGAGTTTCTTAAGGCGGGGAAGGACACCCGGGAACGGCACAGTCACCCACTCATTGATGTGCTCCCGCCGCGACACCCACGCAGGCCCCGCCGCGAAGATGACCTTCCTTCGCCGATCGCCTCACCGCCCGCCCTCCGACCATTCGCCTGCCTCGCCCATCCCCCTTCCCCAGGCTCTCTTGCCACCCGTCGCCTCCCCATCCGCCGCCTCCACCCGCCGCCTCCCACCCACATTCCGGCGCACCTCGCACTTGCCAAAATCCCTAACTTATTTTAAACATCCCCCCTCGCCGAGCGTAGTACCGATGTGACTGCTCGATTGGCCAACCCGGGGGGTGGCCCACCCCACCTCCACTCCC
>JAPLNB010000354.1 GCA_026693085.1 Planctomycetota bacterium
CCGTCAGCAGGATCGGTCGCAGTCGCACCACGCGACTCTCCATGATCGCCTCAAAGAGCGTGCGGCCGCGAGCCAGCGATAGGTGGATGAAGTCCACGAGGATGATCGAGTCGCGGGTGACGATGCCGGCCAGGGCGATCATCCCGATCATACCCGTGGCAGTGAAGTAGACCGGATCGAGGAATCCGCCCACGTGCTGGGCGCTGAGGGTATTGAGCAGCCAGAAGCCGGGCATCACGCCGAGGATCGTCAGCGGGATGGCGAGCATGACCACCACCGGGACCGCAAACGAGGCGGTCTGGGCAACGAGCAGGATGTAAATCGCGATCATTGCCGCACCGAACGCCAGGCCCAGGTCGCGGAAGACGTCCAGCGTGATCTTCCACTCGCCCTCGCCGGCGTAATCTACCGTGAAGCCCGCCGGAATGGCCCAGGCAATGCCACTGCCGCTGGAGAAGAACGTGCGGGGGTTCACAGGTCGTGCGGGGGCATCGGCCATCCAGCCGTTGCCGACGCTGAGTCGCTTGCTCTTCTCCGGGGAGGAGTAGCCAACCTTGTCGGCCTGTACGTCCACCACCACATCCGCCGGCGGCCGCCCGGCGGTCTCGCTGAATACGTAGGCCACCCTCTGGAGGTTCTTGTGGTAGATCATCTGGTCCACGCGGGATTTTTCCCAGTGTCCCATTTCGCTCAGCGGCACCAATTGCCCGCTCGATGCTTTGACCTCGACGCGGGCCAGATCGGCCGCGCTCGTGCGTTTGCTCTGGGGCAGCCGCATTTCGATGCGCAGCGGGTTTCGCTCAGTCTCGCTCCGCACAAGTCCGACAGTGCCGCCGTCAAGGACCGCCGTCAGTGTGCTGGCAATCTGGTCCGTCGAGATGCCGTTGAGCGCCGCCTTCTCCTTGTCGGTTACGAAGATCATCTTCGATTCCGGGGCTTCGCGCACGTCATCGACATCGACCACGCCCGGCTCGGCTTTGAGCCGAGCCCGCACCGTGTCGGCGGCCAACAGCAGATCCTCGTAGGTGTTGTCCGGCTGCCCGTAGACTTCCGCCACGACGCTGGCGATCACCGGTGGCCCGGGCGGCGTCTCGACCAGTTTCATCTTGGCATGATGCCGATCGGCGATCGTTTGGAGATCGTTTCGCATGCGCAGGCCGATGGCGTGGCTCTGAAGCTGGCGGTTCTTCTTGCCGGCCATGTTGATCCGCAGTTCCGCGACGTTGTCGCCTCGCCGCAGGTAGTAGTGACGCACCAGCCCGTTGAAATCCATCGGCGAGGCCGCTCCGACATAGCTGGTGTAATCCGCCAATTCCGGCACGCTGGCCAGGTAAGATTCAAAGTCCCTGACGGCGGCATCGGATCGTTCGACCGTGGTTCCCTCGTCGAAGTCCAGGACCAGCAGGAGTTCGTTCTTGTTGTCGAATGGCAACATCTTCAGCGGCACGCTCCGCGTGGCCGCCAGTCCCATCGCGCCCAGCGTCAACAGCCCGATGATCAACAAGAACCCCCAGGCAGCGAGCTTGGAGTGGAGCAGCGGCGCCATCAGCGGATAAAAAAGCTTGTATAGCCGCGATTGCTTGATCGCTTCCATGTCGTGCGGATCGTGATCGTGGTGGTTGTCCGCTTGGCCGGTGGTGTACTTGCGCTTGAGCATATGGTACGCCAGCCACGGCGTGATCGTAAACGCCACGACCATCGACATGATCATCGTCACCGGCACGTTCAGCGCCATCGGCCGCATGTACGGCCCCATCATTCCGGTGATGAAGAACATCGGCAGGAAGCTGACGATGACAGCGAAGGTTGCGGTGATCAGCGGAGAGCGGATCTCGGCCACGGCCTCCAAGACAATGCGCCGCGTCGCTTTCTTCCGCAGCGCAAAGTGCCTGGCAATGTTCTCCACATCCACGATCGGGTCATCGACCAGAAGGCCCAATGCCAGGATCAGGGCGAAGAGCGTGACGCGGTTGATGGTGAAGCCCAAAAGGAGATTCACAGCGAGGGTCAGCCCAAAGACGACTGGGACTGCGACGGCGACGATGATGGCCTCACGCCAACCGAGGCTCAGGGTCAATAGCGCCACGACGATGAGGACGGCAACCGTCAGCCCCTCGACCAGCTCGTTAACCTTCTCATCAGCAGTCAGCCCATAGTTGCGTGTGACGACCAGTTCCATGTCACGCGGCACCATCGTCTTGCGCAGGTCTTCGGCCTGCTTCAGGACGGCATCGGCCACCCAAACTGCATTCGAGCCCTTCTTTTTGGCGATCGCGATCGTCACGGCCGGCTGCGAGCCGCCATATTCTGTGGCAGACGATGCAGCGGCTGGCTCCTCGCCCAACACCGTGCCGGGGAAAAACTCGTGCTTCGTAAACCCCCTCGCCGGTCCCCAGCCATGACGCACGTAGCTGCTGACCTCCTCCGGACCGTCCTCGACGCTGGCCACATCCTTCAATGACACTGGCCGCCCATCAAAGACGCCCACCACCAGGTCACGGAGCTGGCGGGCACTCTCAAACGGCTGACCCGCCGCCACTCGGATCACCTGGTCCTTGCTGCGGAATTCGCCGGCCGTCTGCCGGACGTTCGCCCCCTCGATCGCCCGCTGCAATTCCAATGGCGAGACGTGATAGGCCGCCATCCGGTCCGGGTCCATGTAGATCTGAACGACACGCGGCCGGCCACCGACCACATACGCCCGCGAAACGTCCTGCACGCCCGCCAGCCGCTGCGAGAGTTCTTCGGCGACTCGCCGAAGCGTCATGTCGTCCGCGGACGCGCTGGCCAGCGTGAGCGTCACCACAGGCACATCGTCGATCTCGACCGGCTTGACCACCCATCCGGTCACGCCGGGCGGAACAGTATCCCTGTGCTCGTCGATTTTTTTGTAGAGCTTGACCAAGCTCCGCTCGCGGTCTTCGCCGACGTAGTACCGCACCGTGATGATCGCCTGATCTTCCCGGCTCATCGAATAGACGTACTCGACGCCATCGATTTGGTAGAGGATCTTTTCGAGGGGCGTGGTGACGAGCTGCTCGACCTCGGCGGCGGAGTGCCCGGGAAAGTTGACGTAGACATCCGCCAGCGGCACGACGATCTGGGGGTCCTCCTCGCGTGGGGTGAGCTTCAGCGCCGCCAAGCCCACCACGGTTGCCAGTAGGATCAGGATCAGCGAGAGCTTTGACTCCAGGAAGACCTTGACGATCCTGTTGGTGAACTGGTGTTCCTCGCCCGATGGCAGAATCGGATGCTCAGCCATGGCTGGCCTCCTGCGTCGTGGCAGAGGTCCCCGGCGGCGGTACGACCACTTGTTCCCCCTCGCGGAGGCCAGACAGCACCTGCACATGGTCATCAAACTGCCGGCCAGTGCGAATGGCTCGCAGGTCCGTTCGGCCGTTCTCGACAACATCGACCATTTCCAGTTGGCCGATGTTCCGGACGGCCTTGGCGGGGATGACCAGAACCTGTTCCTCCCCCAGCGGAATAATGATGCGGCCGAACATGCCCGTATAAATGCCCGGCGGACACGGCCCGGTCACTTTCACCTGGAAGGATCGGCTGGCCGAGTGGGCCTCAGGAACAATCTCGCTGATCGTCCCGTCGCACAGCTTGTCCAGAAGGTCAATCTTCACGCCGATGCTCTGGCCGCGTTCCAGCTTGTGCGCCAATGACTCGCGCACGCTGGCGATGAGCTGCATCCGCTTGGGGTCAATCAGCGTCACCAGCACCTGCCCCGGCATGACTGTGTCGCCGACATCCACCTTCTTGTCGATCACGATGCCGTCCATGGGAGACTTGACGGTGGCGTAGTCCAGCATGGCCTGGACCTCGTTGACACTCTCCTTGGAGCGGGTGGCATCCGCTGCCGTGGACTTCAGGGCCAGGGCCGCCTTGTCGTACTCCACACGACTGGCCGCACCAGTCTTGACGACCTCACGCAATCGTTCCTCGTCGATGATCGCCTGGGCATGGGCCGCCTCAGCGGAGGCTACGGCGGCTTTGGCCTGCTGGAGCCTGGCCCGCAGGTCCACATCGTCAAGTCGCACCAGGACCTGATCCGCCTTGACCGCCTGTCCCGCCTTGAGATTGACTTCCAGCACGCGGGCCAGAATGCGAGAGGCGATGGTTGTCTCATGGACGGCTCGGATCGTCCCGACGGCCGACTCAGACATCGGCACCTTGAGCATGGAGGCTTTGACGATCTGGCCGGGCACAGGCCGTGTCCGCGGGCCATCCGGTGCGCGTGCCGCCGCGGGCACCTTGGGTGTGAACTTGCCCGCCAGCCACAGCAGGAGGACGACCACTCCGGCCACGAAGGCCAGAAACACAATCGGGGTAACCAGCCAGCGCAACCAACGACGATATGCGTTTCCACGCGTCTTCATGAGCCCACCACCTGTTCACTTGCACTTGCGTCGGGACCTGCTAACGGTTGAACGATACTTCACATCCGATCCTTCGCTCAAGTCGCTGAACGCACTGTTCCTGATATGCAAGAGTAACGAGCGTAGGCGCTCCGGAGAACAGCCGAAATGATAAAACGGGGCCGAGGGAATTCGATCGGTTGCGGTGCGACATTCGCAGGCACGCGGGCGAGTCTGCGTTCGAGGGCGAGCGATGCGCCTTGGATTTCGCGCTCAGACCGCCTGACGCGAGCAAGATAGCTCGGCTTTGTGCGGGAGACCCAGCTTCTGCTCCCCATGGTCAAGCTGGTCGAGGATGCGCGAGCCGCCATCGATGAGGTCATCGACGTCACCGGCCGGGCCGTCATCGAAGCCTCCGCGCCGGGCTTGCGTCCGGGCGTCCGGGGATTGGCCTTGGGCGGCCCCCTGGAAAACGGGGCTGCCTGTCGCTTGGAGGCGCGAGTCGCGACGGCAAGCTGCTCTTCGAGCTTGGTGATGCGCTGCTCCAGGGACGCGCTCTGAGCTTCGAGTTGGGCGATGCGGCGGTCGCGTGCGGCGTAGCCTGGACAGGTGGGAGCATCCATGCTTTTGTAGCGGGCATCCATGCCAGTGGTATTATCGGCAATCGGGCACACAGGACGCTAAACAAGCACTATCTGAGTATGTGGATCGATACCCATGATCAGCGGAATACCCAGCCGCGTGCTTTCGGCCCACTGCTGAATCTGGTTCATTGCCTCGGCACACGCCCTGGTCGACGGGAAGGGGCGGATCATCATGAAACCCGCGCTGTTATCGACTTCGTGTTTGGCGGTCGTCCTGTTCGCGTTATCTTCAACGATCAGGGCCGCCGGGTCTTCTCTGTCCCAGGCAAGACTGGGATAGGACATCTGCCCGATCTTCTCTTGCAGAGTCATCCGAGAGAGCAGGTCCTCGACTCGCTTCTCAATCGGCAATCTCCAATTCTCGTAGGGATCGACTTTACCGTTCTTGTTCAGATCACGACACCCGTCAATCACCGGCACGACCCTTGCTTCAACTTTGACTTCAACCTGAGCTTCAGCTGCTGGCGCAACCGGCGCTGATGCCAGCAGGGTCACCAAGGCGATCGGAAGAAGCGTTCTGTTCATATTACTCACTTCTTCGTCTCCCGGGCACTGCGCGACGTTCTGGAAGTTGTCCTCGGCGGCGTGCGCGTCCGGGACTACGACCCACGCCGCAGCAGAGACGCGCGTCCGCCATTTCATCAGCATTTGCAGGATTTCCTGTTCGTAGAGCATTTTCGTCATTCATTCTGGAGGGAAACGGCTTGGAGAGCGTAGAAGGCTTGCTTCCCGGATCACCAGTTCGCCCGTGCCAAGACCCTCCATCTCGAACCGAGCCTCCAGCCGGTCGGCGGAGACGTGATCGATCGGGAAGAAGAGGTGGTCGCACGACAGATCGAACGGCTCAGGCGGACCACCGTTGATCGCGCACGTCCCAGGAGTCAGGTCCCCATAGGCCCCGGCGGCGATTGTGAGGCCCAGGAAGCGGGCGCCGGGACGCGTCGGGAGCGTGAGGCCTCCCGATAGGCCGTGGAGACGCCACGCTTGCTTCCCTCCGTCGTCATCAATCTGCTCGAACCCCTGGCCGAACTCGACCCGGGCATCAGCGAGGTTTACCGACACGGCACGAACCGCCGCCCGGCCGTGTCGCACACCCAGTCGCTCTCCAGCCATCCGGCCAGGGCGTGCTCGCTGCCGGGCCGGATCAGCCGGTTGGCGATCAGCGCCAACGCACGCTCGGCTGGCGGAGCGGCGTGGGCTTCATCCTCTTCCTCGCCGGCGTGGCCGCTCTTGAGGCTCTGCTGGAGGATCTCCGTCAGCCCCAGTTGTTGGGCCACACGCTGCACGAGGAGCATGGGGCCCCAGGTGGCCGCCTCCAGAACCTTCACATCGCTTCGGGGTTCTTGGCCAACAATGGCATCATCGCCCCGGAGCAGGCGCTGCAACTGGGGCAGCAGCGCGGCCAGCACATCCTTGCGTCCCAGGTCGGCCACGACGCGTTGCTTGACTTTGCCGTCCTGGCGGTAGGCCTCGACGAGGCGAACATACTCATTGATTTTGCCGCTGGAGGAGAGGGGACTTTGACGGTGCGCAGATACACGATCGTGATCATATCACGATGATATTTCCACAAATCAACACCA
>JAPLNB010000355.1 GCA_026693085.1 Planctomycetota bacterium
ACCTGCGGTCGGTCAAGCCGCGCAGGCCCGAAACGCTGGGCGTCGCGGCCGCCGACGCGTTCAAGATCATCACCTCGTCCGACGCCGCCGGCTGGTTCCGTCATTGCGGGTATGCGGTACACTGATATGCAATGTGCTCTAGGTGAGCCAATATACGGTTTGGCGAGGGACACTGGCTCGGAGAATCGGAAGCCCCCCGGACTGGGCTTGCGATATGGCATACTGGAATCGAACCACGTTGAATCCGCGGGCCATCGGGGACAGGCCGGCCAACGCGGGCCGGAGAGCCTGGCGGCGGGCGAAAACCGTGGGGAGCCCTGCAGGGTCCAGGGCAGGTGGGGAGAGGATCGGGGGGATCCGCACGCAGGCGACACGGTTGCAGCCTTAGGGGGGGGCGGTTACAGGCTTTTCTGGAATACGGCGATCTGCTGTTGGAGGCGTTGCATGATCTCGGGGTATTTGGCGGCCACGTTTGTTTTTTCGGACGGGTCTTCATCGAGGTTGAAGAGCAGGGGTTGGGGGTCGGTCGGTCGGGTGGCGGCTTGGGCGGGGAGGATGACCTTCCACGGGCCGCTGCGGTGGGCGCGGAGGGTCTTGTCGATGTAGAAGAAGAAGTTCTCGTCCGGGCGGGCGCCGGTGTTCAAAAAAATCGGCGTGATGTCTCGGCCGTCGATCCGCCGGTCAGTGGGCGCGGAGCCGCCGCCGAGTTTTATGAACGTGGGAAACAAGTCCACAGTGATGGCGGGGTGGTTGGTGACGCGCCCGGGGGCGATTTTGCCCGGCCAGCGGGCGATGGCGGGTTCGCGGATGCCGCCTTCGAACGGCGTGCCCTTGCCATTACGCAACGGACCGGCACTGCCCGCGCCTTTCTTCTTCTCCAGCCAAGGCCCGTTGTCGCTCGTGAAAATGACCAGCGTCTTTTCGTCCAGGTCGTATTTCTTGAGCGTGGCGAGAATTTGGCCCACCGACCAATCGATTTCTTCGATCACGTCGCCGTACAGGCCCCCAGCGGATTTGCCTTTGAGCTTGTCGGAGACGGCCAACGGCACGTGGGGCATGTTGTGGGCCAAGTACAGAAAAAATGGCTTGTTTCTGTTCTGCTTGATGAAGTTCGTGGCTTCTTCGGTATAGCGCGTCGTGAGCGACGGTTGGTGCGCAGGTTCCTCGATCACCTCCTCGTTACGCATCAGCGGCGTGGGTGTCATGTCATTCGAGTAGGGGATGCCGAAGTAGTAGTCGAAGCCGTGGCGGGTCGGCAGATGCTCGGGACGGCAGCCGAGGTGCCACTTGCCGACGATGGCGGTCGAGTAGCCGAGCGGTTTGAGGGCTGAGGCAAGCGAGATCTCCGAGTCCGGGAAGCCCGCGGTGTCTTTCGGGAACAGGACGCGCGTCAGCCCCGAGCGGATCTGGTAACGGCCGGTCATCAGCCCAACGCGGGAAGGCGTGCACAGCGCGGCACACGCGTAGAAGTTGGTGAATTTCAAACCTTCCGAAGCCATTTTGTCCAGGTTGGCGGTCTTGATCTGTGTGTTGCCGTAGCAAGCAAGGTCGCCGTAGCCCAGGTCGTCGCAGAAGATGATGATGAAGTTGGGCGGCCGAGCCGAGTCGCTTTCGCGCGATTTCTGGTGAAGGCACCCCGCGGCGGTGAACGCCACGCCGGTGGAAAGAATCGATTGAAGAAACGAACGGCGAGTCTGCACTGTGGTCGGCATCATTGACCCCTGAAAAACTTGTCCACAAATCTACCCGAACCTGCCCGAATGTAAAATGCGAGTTGCCTTATTCCGGCGAAATTGTGGTTTCTGAAGAAAGAAGATGACGCGGCAAACCAGGGCGGGCGCGGTAACCTAACGAATGATGATGCTCCGGTTGATGGTCGCGACCAACGCATGGTACACAATCGCAGGAGTAATACATGAGACGCGTCTGCAGTCCATTTGTGGTCATTGTGGTGATGGCGGCGGCGGCAGCGGCGCAGAATGCCCCGAGGTTTGAGATGCTGGCGGGGAGCAGCCAGACCGCGAACCTGCTGCAGATCCTGCGCCAGGAAATCGAGCAGGGGAAGGCGGCCCAGGCGGCCATTCGCCTGGAAGAGTTGCTGGGAAAACACGCCGATGAGCTGGCGGCAGACGATGAGGCCGGCGTGATTTCAGTCGCGGCAGGGGTCGATGCAATCCTGGCGGGCACCGCGAACGCCGTGGCAACCGAATTCGCCGCGCTGGTTGATACCGCCGCGAAAAAGGCGCTGCAGACCCTCCGGCAGGACCAGACTGCCGGCCCCCAGGACTATTACACCCTTGCGCGACGATATGCGCTCAGCGCCGCAGCGGGGCCGGCGTTTGCAGAGGCGGCGGATCACGCAGCGATCAATGGCGATGCGGCGGCGGCAAACTGTCTTTATGGCTTGGCCAAACGCAGCGGGTGGACGCCCGACCCCGAGCACGCGGCAACCTGGGCCATTTGCCGAATGCTCATTGCCGACACGGGAACCGATCTGCCGGCGGAGCCCGGGAATCGCGGCGCCGAACTGGCAGTGAAGTTGGCCGGGTATCGCGGGCCGGCCATTTTCGATGCGACCTGGTATGCCAGGAGCGACGCGGTGGGCTTGGCCAAGTTCTTTCCCATGGCCTGTGATGGCGTGCTGTTTTTCGCCGGAGCCAGGCATGTCCTGGCGATCAGAGAGACCGGACAGGTCGTTTGGCGCTGGACGTCCGGAGATGCTTGGACGCGTGGACCCCTGACGGATCGCGGCAGCGACCGCGGACGCGGACCCAGCTATGCGCCTGCGGTGTTTGCTGGTGTGGCGGGGGCGCAGATCCTGGTCACGCGGCAGCCGAGGGGCGTGACCGAGGATTCTTGTCTGCGGGCGATTCGGGCCACCGACGGAAAGCTGCTGTGGACAACCGAAGCAAGCCGACAGTTTGATCGCCTGTCGTTCGCTGGGAATCCCGCCGTTGCCGGACGATATGTGTACGCCGCAGCGGTCGATTTCGCCGACGAGGCGAAACTCGTGCTGCTGGCGGTCGATCTCCTGGATGGGCGATTGCTTTTCAAAACGGTCCTGGGGAATATGCTGGATCTCACGCGGGTTCGAGAGCAGCGCCTGGCCGGATGGGATGACTTCTGGGAGCAAACCGAGCCGGCCGTGGCTAGTGATGCGCTGTACCTGACGCCAAACGTGGGGGTGGCCTTTTGTGTCGGACGCTTTGATGGCAAGCTGAGGTGGGAGCGAATTTATGCGCCGAAGGATGGCGGAAAGGTTTGGCGAGGCAACCAGGCCCCGTTGCGGGTGGATCGGCAGACGCGGCTTGGACGCCCGGTGAATCCGAATGAACTCTTACGCTGGCGCGGCACGCCCGTGCTCTGCGAAAATGTGCTTGTCATCGCGCCACAGGACACCCCAGGCGCGTGGGGATTGGCCGCCAACACGGGCCGGGTAATCTGGGCGTCACCTACGCCGGCCGACTGGTGCCTGGTGGGAAGGAGCGACACGGCGGCGATTTTCGCCGGAACAGCCGTCGCAGCCGTGGATGCCCCGACCGGAAAAGTCAAATGGCGCTACGAACCCATGGGCGGGGCGAAAATCACCGGGCCCGTGGTCATCGCCGGCGGGGCCGTATCTGTGCCAACCACCGATCACCGAGTCGTCACGCTGTCGGCCGAAACCGGAAAGCTGACAGCGGGGAAAGTGAAGGTGCCCGGCGTGAGACAGATTCTTGCGTCGCCGACAGCCCAGCGCGCTTTGGAGGACGCGGGAATCCAATAAAATAATGAACGATCAATCCGATCCGCGATTTCTGATTCATCGTTCATCGCTCCCCCTTCATCGCTTCCGATCCTATTCTTCGAGCGTCAGATCCTTCAGGTAGTCCTCCAGCTCTTTGCGCGCGCTATCAAGGTTCTTCTGCCCGGCCTTCTGCCGGTCGTACAGACCCTTGATCTGCTTATCCTGCTCGTCAAGCTCTTCGAGCAGCCGAGTTTGTTGGGCGGATCTGGCGGGAACGGCTTTGATGTTCTCGCGGATACGATTCTCGTCCTGCGTGAGCTGATTGATCTGGTTGCGAAGCTGATCGATCTGCCGCTGGGCTTCGGTCATCGTTTGCTTGAGGGCCGCGGCTTTGCCCAGGGCATCGCGGACCTTCTTCGAGATCTCGCCGTTCTTGGCAAACAAGTCGAGCGTCGACCAGTCGGCGGGGAGAATGGCAATGGACTCGCCTTGCACAATCTGCTCCTTGACCGTGAGGCTCGCGGACTTCTCGGCGGGGACCGGGACGCTGAAACGATACAGATTCTCGGTGGTTTCCACCGCCTTCTCAGGCTCTATGAGCTTCCAGCCCTGCCGGAACGGATGCTCCACGATCAAAGTCTTGTTTCTCGTGTCCTTGTTCTCGGCGACGTATTCCTGGGTGAAAACGTGGCGGCGTTGGATGTTCAGCACGCCCTTAACAATCTTGCCGGATTCGATCAGGCTGTCCTGCTTGTTCTTGCTGGCGTTGATCAGCATCTGCAGGTCGATGCCATAGCTCAGCAGACGCTGCTGGCCGGGCGGAACGTTGTCGATCCGGGCGTCGCCGGCATACGACGAGCCTTCAAGGACAGTGACAGGGCCCTGGAGCAGGTGCTTCGTTGTGGTGTTCTTGATGCGAGCCCCAGTCAGAGGATTCTTCGGAAGGACCGACTGGTTATAGATCGAGACCTTCTCGACTTCGATCGGGTCGGTGATGATCGGCAGCATGCTGGATCGCTGCCGAGGAAGTGAGACGTTGGCGACCGTGTATTGGAACAGCTCGCCGATCTTCGAAGCGGACGCGACCGACGCGACCGACCCGGTGATATCGATGTTCGTATCGATCCCCTGAAGCATCTTCTCGCGGGTCGAGGCGGGGGCGGCTGGGGCGGCGCCGGCGAGGCGCGCGCGGCCCATGACGGCCCGGTTGTTCGGGGCGTCGGCGACCTTGACGCCGGCGGCTTCTTCGCCGTCCCTCAACTCGGCGCGGGCCGGTCTCTTGCCAGCCTCCATGCCGGCTTCATAGCTCTGCGGCTTGAGGCTGGCGAACAGCTCCGGGTACACCACCGGGCGGGGGATGTACAGCGGCTGATACAGTTCCTGGATGAAGCTGATCGGACGCCCAGAAACCAGCGATAGCTGCACCTCGCTCCAGTCGTTGTCCGTCTGGTTTTCGACGATCGCCCACCCCTGCAACGCCGCTGGGTCCTGCGGCTTGGCCGGCATCAGCAGCCGATAGCTGGTTTTCCAGACCGGCGTTTCGACCACGTAGCCAATGCGCACCGCCCGCTCGGCCTGCCCCAGGAACTTGATCGTCACAGGCTTCTTGTCTTGGTCGCGGGACTGGGCGATCGCCGACAACGCTTTGTTCAGCTCTTCCTGAAGCTGGGCCTCTTCCAGCTCAATACGGGTGACCTCATCGAGCGCCATCGGGCGGATCCCGGCGTCCGTGAGCAGGTTGAGCTGCCAGATTTCGATCTGGCCCTTCTCAACAGCCTTCGGCTTCTTCTCCAGCCCGAGGATGGTGCCGGTGAGCTTGTCGGCGCCGACGCTGATGCGAACCTTGGCGCCCCGAAGCTGATTAAGCAGCTCGGCGAGCGCAGGATTATTGCTCAGATCAACCTGGAAGCTCTTGAGCGTCTTCGAGAGCGGGTCCTGCGACGGGTAGACGACCGAGGCCACCCGGCCTGACGTGTCCTGCAGCACCAGGCTCTTCAAAATGTCGTTGATCTGATGCGTCTTGAAACGCAATTCGGTCGTGGCATCGCCGGTGACAGACCCGATGTGCTCGAAATAACCCACCCCCGATGAGAACAGCACGACCACCTTCACAGGAACATCCGTGGCCGCTTTGGCGTCCGGTTTGGGGGGAGCAACGGGTTGCGCAAAAGCGGTAGCGGAGACAAGAAGCGACAGAATGCCACTGCGAAACGCATTTTTCATGGCGGGTCCTTTCCCGATAATAGGCCCATGGTAATGACGCCGGCGGGGCCAGGGAAGTTGCAGCGCTTTGCAAGTTGATCGTGTTGACATACGCTTTGCCAGTCATGAGTGATCTCTTATTAACGCCGGTTGCCGGGCCATTTGTGGCGGAGGTCACGCCCCCAGGGTCCAAAAGCCTCACCAACCGCGCGCTGGTGTTGGCGGCGTTGGCAGACGGCGATAGCCGGTTGACCCACTGCCTCTTTGCCGACGATACCCATGTGATGATCCAGAGCCTCATCCGCCTCGGCTTTGACCTGCGCGTGGATCACGCCACCAATAGCGTCCTGGTGCACGGCAGCGCCGGGAAGGTCCCGGCAAACCACGCCGAGCTGTTCTGCGGAAACTCCGGAACCACCATTCGCTTTCTGACGGCCATGTGCGCGCTTGGCCGCGGGCGGTACGTCCTGGACGGAATCCCGCGGATGCGGCAGCGCCCGATCCGACAACTTGAGCAGCTTTTGAAGAACCTGGGAGTGCGGATCAACTACCTTATGAACGAGGGGTTTCCGCCCGTCGAGGTCTTGGGCGATGCATTGCCGGGCGGCATTGCCCAGTTCGGCAATGCCCAATCGTCCCAGTTTCTATCCGCCGCTATCATGGTTTGCCCCTATGCGAACAATGAGGTGAACATTGACCTGGTCGGCGAGCAGACGAGCTGGCCTTATGTGGCGATGACGATGCAGCTCATGGACCACTTTGGGGTCATGAGCGAAGTGCAATTGGACAAGCTGACCGCCCAGCCGCGGATGATCACCGTGCCAAGAGCGAAATACTCGGGGGCGGCCTATGCGGTCGAGCCGGACGCGTCAAACGCGAGTTACTTTCTTGCGGCGGCCGCGCTCCATAACGGGGCGAAGGTGACTGTTCACGGACTGGGCAGGCAAAGTCTGCAAGGCGATGTCCGATTTGCCGATGTGCTGCACAACATGGGCGCATCGCTGGTTCTCGCAACGAATTCTGTGACGGTGATCGGAACAGATCGCCTGGACGCAATTGATGTCGATCTGCGAAACATGCCCGACGTGGCGCAGACGCTCGCGGTTGTGGCAATGTTCGCGGAAGGCACCACGACGATCCGCGGCCTGCACACGCTAAGGCACAAAGAGACCGATCGCATCGCGGCGCTGGCCACTGAGTTGAAAAAATTCGGGGCCGACGTGGATATCCACACCGATGACCTGGTGATCACACCGCCCCAGAAACTCACCGCGGCAGCGGTGGACACCTACGACGATCATCGCATGGCAATGAGCTTTGCTTTGGCGGGGACCAAAATCGCCGGCGTGACGATCCGGGATGCCGAGTGCGTGAACAAGACCTATCCCGCATTTTTTCAGGATCTCACTAACGTCGTCACCAGTCACCCGAAGCAGGCGTAGCACTTGGGTACCAGAAGAACTGACGGTTCACGGAAATGCGATTCACCGGTCTGCCTCCGCACGCAGACTCAGGATTATCGGCCATATCCCGACAAAATCCGCTCATTGAGGGTTAAGTGGCCACGGTGCTGATCCGATGACACTCACGCAGTCGGCAGCTTCTGCGCGTAGTCGCTTCGCCACGGCCGCGGCAGAAACCAAAGCCGGCGGGACGAGTCTCGCAATCGCAGATTCGTCTCGGCGCACGTCGCGCCGCAGCTTGTGAGGATCGGCGCTGAAACCGGCCAGATCAGCAACCGATCGACACGAGGGGAGATGTCCGGATTGGTGTGGGCCACTTGGGAGAGAATCATGCAGATGTTCAAGAGACTGATCGCGGACGAGCGTGGCGGCGAAGTTCTGGAATACGCGCTGATCGCCGGCTTGATCGTGGTCGCTGCCATTGCCGTCATCACCACCGTCGGCCAGAAAGTCCTGGCCAAGTGGAACCCGGTGAACAGCGGCCTGTAAACACACGATCCGTCGCAGGTCGGGGCATAACCCAAATCACGGGCGGCCTAGGCCCCCCGCGCACCCCCGGCGCCGCGAAATCGAACTCGCTGATCGACCGCATCCAAGCCGATTGACCGCGAACGCTGCACCAAATTCACCTCTGCCCGCGCGGGCAGTTGATGACCCAGTTCTCAGGAGGAAATCCATGAAAGTGCTTGCCAGGCTCTTGCTCTGCATTGCGAAGGATCAGCGCGGCGGCGAAACAATGGAATACGCCCTGATCGTCGGCCTCATCATCGTAACCGCTATTGCGGTCATCGGAGCAATCGGAACCAAGGTCTTCGGACGATGGGCTCCGGACCGCGGCCCACTTTAACGGCCCATTGATGGAATTTGCCATGGCGTGGTACCGGTTGGTCATGTTCGCCCCTCTGCTGGCCATGCTCCTCTGGGCCACCATCGGCGACCTCCGACGTCGCAGAATCCCCAACTGGCTCACCCTCGCGATCGCCGCGACAGGCCTCATGCAGACCCTCACTTCCTGCGCAACCATCTCACCCTGGCAGTCGATCGGCGGGTTGCTCGTCGGGCTTGCCTTGACCCTTGCGCTCTTCGCGCTCGGCGCGCTGGGCGGCGGTGATGTCAAGCTCCTGGCAGCCGCCGGAACCTGGGTCGGGCCACTCTTGGTTTTCCAAGTCTTCCTCGCGGCCGCACTCGTCGGCATGCTGATCGTCCTCATCCAGTCCCTCTGCCAGGGACGCCTTCGCGTGCTCCTCCAAAACACACTCCTTCTGATCATCAACCTCGTGCACATTCGCGAGCTGGGCATCGAGCATACCCAGGCCACCGGCCAATCGTGCCGCAGCGTCGATAAGCCCCTGCCCTATGCCGTGCCCGTGCTCATCGCGCTCGTCGCCATGCTGCTGGTGCGAGGGCACCTGCCATGAAGCGGATCGCCCGGACTACCCGCCCCGGGATGTCGAAACACTCGAGCTTGCCGGCAGCACCCGCAAATTGCGACTCGTCCTGCGGGGCTCGATCGACAACAGCAGATCAGTCACGAACAGCATGACCGTCGCCGAATGGCTCGGCAACGATCGTAACCACCCCGAACTGGTCGTCCACACTCCGCCGCTCCCGCCAACACGAAACACATGAGGCCACAAAGATGGGCCTCGCTCTCACTTTTCCAATCCCCCAACACGCTCGTCAACCGATATACGCCATCATCGACTCCCTTTACGGAGATCCACCATGTTCATCCCCATCACCACCACCTTCACCATCGAGGGCCACCGCGTCCGCCAATACCTCGGCGTCGTCCGCGGCATCGTCGTCCGCGCCCCCACCATCCCCCAAGGCATCCTCGGCAGCCTCAAATCCATCATCGGCGGCCAGATCGGCGCCTACACCGAGATGTGCGAACAGGCCCGCCAACAAGCCTTCGACCTCCTCGTTGACCACGCCCGCTCCCTCGGCGCCAACGCCATCGTCGGCCTCCGCTACGACGCCGCCGCCGTCGGCGGCGCCGGCGGCGCCCGCAGCGCCACCGAAGTCCTCTGCTACGGCACCGCCGTCATCATCGAACCCGAAACCCCCTAGCACCGGTCCCCGATCCACTTCTTCGGCCGCCCCTCCGGCCGAAAGGTGAAGACACAGAAAACCGGGACGGGGACGGTTTTTCCCACCCCTTCATCCCCCCACCAAATACGCATCATGATACCAACACCCCCCCGGCACCACTTCCTCCTCCTTCGTCCCAGGCCGCTGCCAGAACAACCTCATCTTCGCCGCCCCACCACCATCCCAATACTCAATTCTCACCCCATGCAACCCCGCCGGCAATTCCAACAACACTCTCGCCCCAGTCCGCTTCCTCGCCAAGTTCGCCTCCTCCAGAATGATCTTGTCATTGATCCAAATCCGCGCCCCCGCGTTGGCGTACACCAGCAACTCATACCGCCCCCCCACGCTCGCCTTCAATACCCCGCTCCAACGGATCGAAAATTCATCCTTCGGCAGCGCCGCATCCGCCGCCCCCAGCCCCCAGTCAAAATCCACCGCCCCATCAATCCGCGTCCTCACCCGATTCTCAAACGCGCTCCCCTTA
>JAPLNB010000356.1 GCA_026693085.1 Planctomycetota bacterium
ACTCCGTGGAGTCGATCCGCATCTGCACGGCCTTCTCGAAGACCCGTTGTCGCAACTCGGCCATCGCGTCCCGCACGGCCATCTCGCTGCCGCTGATCACGTTGCCCGTCGGGGCCTCATTCACGGCATCGGCCACCCGCCCGAGGATCTGACGCACTTGGGCCTGCATTTCCGAAATGAACTGTTCCTTGTCCATCGTCAATAGCCGTTCCATGGCTTACTCCTGTTAAAAACGCCCGACTCCGTCGGCCAAAAGCCATTCTACACCTCCTCTTACGCCTTCTCCCGAAAAAATGGGCACACCCATGCGAAACAGTGCTTAAGGTGTTCTTTGAGATAGAGGGGGAGGGTCGATACAATCCGCGGCCCATGGCGAGATATTTTCCTGATCTTGACGGCTTCTTGAGTATCGCGAAGGATGCGGAGTTGATTCCGGTTTACCGGCAGCTTCTGTCGGATCATCTGACGCCGGTGACGGCGTTTGAATTGGTGGGACAGGGCGAGCATGCGCTGTTGCTGGAGAGCGTGGTGGGCAATGAGAAGATCGGGCGGTATAGCTTTATCGCGGCGGGGCCGAGTTTGGTGTACCAGGTGAAGGATGGGTGGGCATCGATTCAGCGGCAGTGGCCGGATGCGGAGCGGGGCGAGAAGGCGATCGAGGAGTTTACGACGAAGGACCCGCTGGTGGACCTGGCGAAGCTGCTGGGGAGCCGGCGGTATCATCGGGATAAGAATCTGCCGGCGTTGACGGGGGGGCTGATGGGGTATGCGGGGTATGACACGATCCGGTATTACGAAGGGGAGAAGCTGGGGAATGCTCCGGCGGATGATCGGGGGCTGCCGGACATGCTGATGGGGCTGTATGCGGAGATGGTGATCTTCGATCATGTGGATAAGACGATCAAGGTGGTGGCGAATGTGGATGTGAAGGGGAAGGATGCGGGGGCGGCGTATCGGGAGGCGTGCGAGCGGATTGATGGGCTGGTGGCGAAGCTGCAGGAGCGGCCACGGGCGAAATTGGGGGAGATTGATACGCGCGGGGGGTTGACGTTGCCGTTTACGAGCAATCTGTCGAAAGAGGGATTTGAGGCGGCGGTTCGGAAGGGGTTGGAGTACATCAAGGCGGGGGACATATTTCAGTTTGTGCCGAGCCAGCGGCTGCGGGTGAGGAGCAAGGCGTTGCCGTTTGATGTATATCGGGCGTTGCGGGTGATTAACCCGTCGCCGTTCATGTTCTATCTGAAGAGTCCGAATTGCACGCTGATCGGGGCGAGCCCGGAGATTCTGTGCCGGGTCATGGATGGGAAGGTGACGAGCCGGCCATTGGCGGGGACGAGGAGGCGTGGGGCGACGGAGGCGGAGGACAAGAAGCTGGAGGCGGAGTTGCTGGCGGACCCGAAGGAGCGGGCGGAGCACATCATGCTGGTGGATTTGCACCGGAATGATATTGGGCGGGTGGCGAAGATCGGGTCGGTGGTGGTGAGCGACCCGATGACGGTGGAGCGGTATAGCCACGTGATGCACATCACGACGAACGTGACGGGGGAGCTATCGGAGGGGATGACGGCGATGGATGCGTTGCGGGTGAGTTTGCCGGTGGGGACGGTGAGCGGGGCGCCGAAGATCCGGGCGATGCAGATTATTGATGAAGTGGAGCCGACGCGAAGGGGGCCGTATGGAGGGGCGGTGGGGTATCTGGATCTGACGGGGAACATGGACATGTGCATTGCGTTGCGGACGATCGTGTGGCAGAACGGGGTGTATGATGTGCAGGCGGGCGCGGGGGTGGTGGCGGATTCGGTGCCGGCCAGTGAGTATGAGGAGACGATGAACAAGGCGAAGGCGCTATTGAAGGCGGTGGAGGTGGCGGAGGCGGGGTTTTGATCGAGGGGGGATCAGGTGGGTTGACGGGGTGGGGCATCGGTGCGATCGCTTGGCCAGAGCAAGGGGATATGGTGCGTAGGTGACATGGGCAAGGGGACTGGGGCGGCTTGCGGTGGAGACCGGCATGGGTCAGGGAAGGATCTTGATCCGCGCAGCCGTGAGCGAGTTGCAGGAGTGCTCGGCGAAGGGGGCGATTAGGGGAGAGTTCGGGATAGAAGTTTTGCCGTCAGCCGTCCCCCCGGCGGCTGACGGCACTCGCAGTTGCGATCTGTATTATTCGTGTGCTATACTTGTGTTATTATGGGCTTCCTGCAAGTAGCCTAAACAGGCGAGCAGGCACAGGCTGGGTCAGTCCATTTTGAAGCAGGGCATTCGGGGCGATAGGAAAGTTCGCGATGTTGAACTTCTCGTCCGCGGAGTCGGACTCCCCAGAGGTGAAGCTTGGGGATTTTCCGGCGATGCTGCGGCTGACGCGGTCGATTCATGGGTCGCGTGGGGATTCGGCTGGGCAGAAGCGGCGGATGATTGCGGAATTTTGCAAGATGCTGGGCGCACAGATCGGGAGCGTGATGCCGTCGGCGTGCAACGATCCGCGATTGTCGCCGCGGGAGCGGCAGACGTTGCAGCATCTGTTGGCGGGGGACAGTGAGAAGCAGGTTGCGGGGAAGCTGGGTCTGAGCCGGCATACGGTGCATATTTATGTGAAGATGCTGTACAAGCATTTTGAGGTGAACAGCCGGGGGGAGTTGCTGGCGAAGTGCTTGAGGGGGGCGGCGTCGGCGGCAGAGCAGTAGTGGAGGGGTTAGGGGTTAGGGGAGACCGTGTTGGAGCGTTCGGCTCTTACGCGCCGGGGCAGAGAACAACGCATTGCTCTGTTAGCATAAGAGTTTGTCGCGCGGGGAGATGGGTAATATGGGTCTTGTTGGACCTGCATGGACCTGATAGCATCGGCTCTTCAATGGAGCAGGCGCCCGCACTCTCGGCTCGATATTTACGGGTATATGGATGAAGCTTGTTGTAACGATACCAGCCTTGAATGAAGAGA
The DNA here is from genome assembly GCA_026693085.1 of Planctomycetota bacterium. Classification (GTDB taxonomy): domain Bacteria; phylum Planctomycetota; class Phycisphaerae; order Tepidisphaerales; family Tepidisphaeraceae; genus JAPLNB01. The sequence goes on from JAPLNB010000356.1 coordinate 2,930, forward strand.
AGACGATTGCGCAGGTGGTCCGCGGCGTGCCTGGGGATATTCTGGGCATCGATGAGGTTGAGGTGATTGTCGTGAATGACGGCAGCACCGACAATACGGCGGCGGTGGCGGAGGCGGCGGGGGCGAGCGTCATCAATCTTCCTGGAGGGGGCGGGTTGGGGACGGTTTTTCGAGCAGGCTTTGAGCAGGCGATGCTTCGGGGGGCGGATATCATCGTCAACATTGACGGGGATGGTCAGTTCAATCCGGCGGACATTGCACGGCTTGTGGGGCCGGTGCTGGAAGACCGGGCGGATTTTGTGACGTGCACGCGATTTGCGGACCCGGCGCTGAGGCCCCAGATGCCGGTGGTGAAGTATTACGGCAACCAGATCGTGACGTGGATGATCAACTGGATCTGCGGGGGGACGCGGTTCACGGACGTGTCTTGCGGGTTTCGGGCGTTTAACCGGGAGGCGGCGTATCGGTTGACGCTTTTTGGGCGGTTCACCTACACACAGGAAACCTTCATCGATCTGTTCAGCAAGGGCGTGCGGATCGTGGAGGTGCCGCTGAAGGTGAGAGGGGTTCGGGAGCACGGCAAGAGCCGGGTGGCCAGCAGCATTTTCAAGTATGCATCGAGTTCGTTCCCGATCATATTGCGGGCGATGCGCGACATTCAGCCGTTGAAGTTCTTCGGGGGGATTGCGTTGTTGTTGGGGATTCTTGGGGCGTTGTGCGGCGGGTTTGTGTCGGGGTGGTATCTGTGGCACCGGCGAACGACGCCGTTCACTTCGCTGATTACGATTACGGGGGCGATGGTGACGCTTTCGTTCCTGCTGGGGGTTTTGGCGTTGTTGGCGGACATGATGGGACGGCATCGGCGGATCAGCGAGGAGCTGTTGTTCCTGGCTAGGCGGAGATTGTACGCGGAGCGTCGGCGGCCGCGGTTGATGGTGGTGTCGGAGGAGGCGGAGCAGGGAATGGCGGCGTTGTCGATCCATAACCGGGATATGGATGTGGAGGAGGCGGCGCATGCGGGGCGTCCGGTGAGCTTGAGACGGTAGAGGGTTCAGGGTTCAGGGGTGGGGGTTTCGGGAGTCAGGGGGCTTTCGGGGGGGAGAGTCGTGGGTAAACTGGTTGGGGAATGAAAGTCTTATTCTTGTCATGGAATTTTCGGCCGGTGCGGGGTGGCATCGAGTATGTGGTGGAGAATCTGTTTGAGCGTTTGCGGCGACGGGGGCATGGGGTGGAGTTGGTGACGGCGTGGGCGGAGGGGGCTGTGGATGAAGCGGGCGTGCATCGGGCGCCGGGGAGGGGGTTGAAGGGGTATGTGAAGTATTCGTTGACGAAGGGGTGGGGATTGTGCCGGGCGATGCGGCCGGATGTGATTGTGTGTGGGAGTCTGGTGGCGGCGCCGGCGGCCTATGTGCTGTCGCGGGTATTTGGAAGGCCGTTTGCGGTGCTGGTGCATGGTAGCGATGTGCTGCGGGAGGGGTGGGTTTATCAGCGGGTGATCCGATTTCTGTTGAAGCGGGCGATGCGGGTGGCGGCGAATAGTGCGCAGACTCGGGGTTTGTTGGAGAGGCTGGGTGTGGATGGCGGGAAGGTTGATGTGATTCATCCTGGGGTTCGAGTTGAGGATTTTGATGGGCGTGGGGCGTCGATGTATGAGGGGCGGCGGGTGCTGCTTTCGGTGGGGAGGCTGATTCGGCGGAAGGGGATGTTGGAGTTTGTGGAGCATGTGATGCCACGGCTGGTGCGGGAGCATTCAGGGGTGCTGCTGCTGATTGTGGGGGAAGATGCGACGGCATCGCTGGTGCATTCGGAGCGAATGCGGGAGCGGATTGAGGCGAAGGTGCGCCAGATGCGGTTGGGGGAGCATGTGAAGCTGATGGGAGGGGTGGGGCAGGAGGAGTTGGTGAGGTTGTTCCGGCGGGCGGATGTGTTTGTGATGCCTGGGCTGGATCTTCCGGGGGATGTGGAGGGGTTTGGGATTGTGATATTGGAGGCGGCGTTGGCGGGGGTTCCAACGGTGGCAACGCGGGTGGGCGGGGTGCCGGAAGCGGTGGAGGAGGGGAAGACGGGGTTGATTGTGGGGGCGGGGGATTGGGCGGGGTTCGCGGGGGCAGTTGGGAAGCTGCTTTCGGATGAGGGATTGCGGCGGAAGCTTGGGGAGGCGGGGGCGGAGCGGGCAAGGGGGCGGTTTTCGTGGGAGGTGATTGTGGGGGAGTATGAGGGGATGATGGAGCGGTGTGTCAGGTAACCTGTTTAGGTGATGGCGTGGGCGATTTGGCGATCAGGGGGAGGGCGGCGAGGGCGGTAAGGATGTCGGAGATGATGTGTAGAAGGCGGAAGAGGATCGCGAGGAGGGCGGCGGCGGGGCCGAGGAGGGGGGTGAGGGTGAGGAGGTAGACGCCTTCGTGGACGCCGAGGCCGGCGGGGGCGAAGACGGCGAGGAAACCGGCGACGGAAGCGAGGCTGGCGGAGCCTAGGAAGAGGGCGAAGGCGGAGGGAGGCACGGGGGCGATGGATTGTGCGGTGAAGCAGAGGGCGGCGGCGAGGAAGAGGCAGCGGAAGAGGCTGACGGCGACGGCTTGGAGAAGGGGCATGGTGGCGAGGCGAGGGAGGAGTGGCTGGCGTTTGAGGCGGAGGAGGGCCACGTTGGCCAGGCGCGTGAAGATAGGGGGGTGGAGGCAGACGAGGCCGATGAGGAGGATAGCGAGGCCAAGGAGCCATCCGAAGGGCATGGCGGTGCGGAGGGCGGGGGTGAGCAGGAGGGGCAGGCAGGTGAGAAGGCTCATGATGATCATGAGGGCGGTGGAGAGGAAGAGTGCGGCGAGGGCGGCGGGCATGCGGATGCCGAGGCGGGTGAGCATGAGTGCGGCGCCGGCGACGACGGCCATTTTGCCGGGGATGTAGCGGCCTAGGGAGGCGAGCCAGATGACGGGGATGACGCGGCGAAGGGGGGCGCGCTGGCCGAGGGAGGCGAGAAGGACGGTGCAGTTGAGGCCGTTCATGGCGCGGGCGAGGATGAGGCAGGCGAGGGCGGCGACGATGGAGAGGTAGTTGAGGTTGAGGTTGGCCCAGTCGATTTTCTTGAAATCGGAGGCGAGGCTGCGGCCGACGAAGTAGCAGACAGCGGCGAAGAGGGGGAGGCCAATGGCCAGGCGGAGCCAGCGACGGGGGGAGGGGCGAAACGGGGGCGCCTGGTCGAGATCGGGCGTGGGGGTTGGGGTTGGGAGTGCGGTCATCTGGGGGATGGCTCCGTGGTATTGGTAAGGCGTTTCGGATTGGAGAGGTTTTCGAAAGGGTGCGGTATATGGGCGGAGCGCTCACCCCAAGCCTCTCCCTGAGCGCCAGGCGAGGGCGAAAGAGGAGCGAAAACCGTCCCCGTCCCGGTTTTTGTTGTCATGGGGGCGTGGTTCATGGTTGGCACGCGGGGGTGGTTTCTTGGGGTGGGGTTGTGGGGTCGAGGGGGTAGCCGTAGAGGGTCATGAGGTCGCGGCAGTAGTGGAGGGCTTGGTCTTTTGGGCCGGGGGGCCACTGATGGAAGGGGGGGCAGGAGGTCGCGCGGCTGGCGTTGACGTTTTCGGAGTTGGCGGAGGCGATGAGGTCCTCTTTCCAGGGGATGCCGATCCAGGCGGCGAATTGTCTGAGGCCGGAGCCGTCGCGGTTGAAGAGGTCTTCGAAACGGATGCGGAGGTAGCGTTCGCCGTGGACTTGTTGGCCACGGTTGAGTTCGGTGTTGACGGTTTTCCAGTACCAGGCCATGCGTTGGATGTCGGTCATGTGTTTCCAGGGGATGTTGTTGGGGGAGAGTTGTTCGGGGTGGGGGTGCCAATAGGGGAGGTAGGTGTTGGCGAGGTACTTGAGGCCGCGACAGGCGCCCCAGTTGATGGCGGAGCGGACGTAGGTGCGGGGGTCGCGGACGACGTGGAGGATGAGGGGCGAGTCGAAGACGATGGCGAAGGCGTCGAGGAAGCCCCAGAGGAAGGGGTTGGACTCGACGTAGATGGGTTGGGTGATGGAGGAGAGAAGGCGGCGGCGGGAGCGGGCGAGGAGGTCGGCGAGGCGGTCGGGGGTGATGCCATGGCAGATGGCTTTGCCGGAAGCTCGGCGGAGTCGCCAGGAGGGGGTGGGTTCGTGGACGGCGAAGATGTTGGGGTAGCACTTGGAGAGGTGATGGGCGAGGGCTTTGGTGCCGGTTCGACCGGAGGAGACGATGAAGACGACGCGTTGGAATTTTCCGGCGAAGATCGGCACAACGTGCTCCTGGATTGGTTGGTTAGTTTACAGGGAGGGTGGACCTGGGGTCCAACCGCCACGCGAAGAGGGTCACATTCCTGGGACGCGATGGGGGTACTTTGGGACCTTGGGCAGTTCGATGAGGGTGGCGTTGTGGCGGGTTAGTTCGTAGAGGACCCAGCTTGGGTTTTCGGGGATATTTCTCTGGCCGGTGAGGATGCGCTGGAGCCAGGCGATGCGGAAGTGGTGGGCTCGCCAGGGGGAGACGGGGGGGCGGTAGAGGTAGTATTTGATGCCCTTGGTCGGGGCCCAATTGAGGAGGGCCTTGTTGGGTTCGCCGGTGCACATTTTCCTGGAGATGACGTGGATGCCGCGGTCGGTGAGCAGGTGCATGCAGCGCCAGCCCTGGCCATTGGGGCGTTGGCGGCCGAGGTTGAAGTAATAGGGGCTGACGGAGATCTGGCCGTCCTGGACGTTGCGGCTGTTGAGGTAGTCGGCGGCGGCGATGAGCTGTTCGGTCTCGCCGGCGAGGTATTTGCTGTAGAAATCAGCGGAATGGGCGATGTAGAGATCGATGGCCCAGAGGGCGGAGTTGCAGAGGGCAATGCTGGCAACGAAGAGGACGGCGGCGATCTTGCAGGGTCTGGTAAGGCGGCGGAAGCGAGCGGCGAAGAAGTCGAATCCGAGCCAGGCGCCCAGGAGGGCGGTGGGGGCGATGGGGAGGAGGTAACGAGGGTTGACGACCGCCCAGCGGGCGACGATGGCGGCGCAGTAGAGGAGGACGCCGACCCAGAGCCATTGGCGGCGTTGGGCGTGGTGGTAGAGACAAGAGCCGAAGAGGAGGATAAGGAGCCAGCCGAGGGTATTGGTGAGAATGCCGACGGGTCGGGAGGTGACGCCGAGGAACATGGGCATCCAGAGGAGGCTGGTGATCCATTTTCCGGAGGCGGCGATGCGGGTGCCCATGTCGCGGAGGCCTTTGGGGTCGATGATGGCCTGCATGGATACGATGGGCGCGCCATCCATGTCTTCTCCGGGGCCAAAGTCGGGATCGGCCTGTCGCATGGGTCGGCCGCTCATGCCGGGGAGAGCGGCGAGGGTGTGGCGGAGGATGAAGAAGGAACCGAGGGTGGAGAGGATGACAATGGCGACCGCGACGCACTGGCGATTGAGGCGGGGCTTGAGTTGTCCGGTGGCCATGGCGGCGGCGACGGGGAGAACGGCGATGAGTCCAGCCCAACGGACGGAGACCATCAGGGCGCAGAGGAAAGCCACGAGGGCGATGCGCCAGGCTTTCTGGCGCCCTTCGGCGAATTGCATGGCGAGCAGGAGTGCGGCGGCCAGAAGGAAGCAGAAGAGTCCTTCGGAGCGCAGGTCGACGGCGGCGGAGTACCAGTAGAAGAGCAATCCGCTGAGGAGAACGGCGGCGAAGGATTTGGCGGGTGAAGCGAACCGGCGGAGGACGGAGTACCAGAAGCCGGATGCGCCGACGAGGAAGGCGGCGGGAATGAGGTTGAGGAAGCGGAAGGAGGCGGAGAGTTTGATGGCGGCGGCGAGGAGCAGAGGCCAGAGGGGGGGGATTTTTCCGACGGGCAGGCCGTTGAAGGTGAAGGTGCCGTGCTGGGCGAGGCTTCGCGAGACGGAAATATAGTAGGCGGTGTCGGGACCGGGGTGCCAGAGGGCGTTTTCGATCAGGAGGTAGGCCAGGGAGAGCAGGAGCATTGCGGCGAAGCCGTACTTCCATTCGCCGGGCTGGGCGGTGAAGCGAGGGGGTATCGGGGGTTGATGGGGCGCGAAGCGGTTATCGGCGGCGGGTTGCTGCGCGGCTGGTAGGGACTGCGGGATGCTCATTACTCAACGACTCCGCGCCGGGGCAGGACGTTGCGTGCCCCTAATGGGAATACAAAGTCACGCTGGTAACAAGGGGCGAAGTATAGCAACTGGTTCGGGGGCCGCAATCGGCGGCGGGGTTGGGCGATGCGGCTCACTTACGCAGGTCGGGCGTGGATTGCGTTGGCGCGGGTCTGGATGGAACCAAGCTGAATCGAAAGTGGGAGCAGCACTGGCTGACCAGCAGCCAGTGGCCGCCGAGGAAGGGGGCACTGTTGTGTTTGTGTGGACTTATTTGTCGGGTTGGGTGGCGGGGACGCGGCGGGTGGTTGGGGCAGGGCTGGGCGGTTTGACTTCGGGTATGCTGATGCGTACGAGGTACATTTGGGGCTGGCCGATCCTGGATCGCCAGTTGATTCGCACGAGCCTTCGGCGGATCAGTTGCTGGAGGAGGCGATCATTTCCAACTTGTTCGCCATAGGCGAGGTAGTGGGGGTTGAGCTTTTTGAGCAGCAGGAGGGAGGCGGGCGGGCGTGCGTGCTCGATGGCATCGGATGCGCTGAAGACCGATCGGCCGCTGATGAAGGTGGTGATGCGCGACTCCTGGCCGATGACTTTATGGTCGGGCGGGACGTTTTGTTTGATCAATTGGGCCATCTGGTAGACGGGGAGCATGTCGCCGCCGCGGTAGACCTCGAGGAAGTTGTGTCGGGTGAAGGTGTGGTCGAAGCCGTGCTGTTCCATGATGAAGCCGATGCCGCGGATGAGGTTGGGCGCGGTAGCGACGCCGAGGCCGAGGAGCATGATGCATTCGGGGGCATAGGGCCATCGGCGGAGGCGGAGGGACATCCAATGGACGGCCAGTGCCCAGGCGATGAGCATCATGGGGAGGATCATGAGGAAGTAGCGGGGATTTGCACCGAGGACGAGCATCATGAGCATCGTCACGATGACATAGAGGCTCCAGAGTGGGTACCTGGGCAAGAGCCAGATCCACCAGGCGATGATGGTCAGGGCCAGCAGGGTTCCGAAGGGGAAGACCATCTCGAAGCCGAAGAGGCCGACGGGGAACTCCTTCTCCCAAGTCAGGAGTAGTCTCTGGGGCGATTTGATGAGATCCATCTGGCTGAGGCGAGAGGCGACCATGCTTTCGTATTTTCCGGCCAGGGGGTGGAGGCCTGCGGTTCGGGGGTCCAGGGTCCACCAGAGCAGGACCAATGCGATGACGGCGGCGGCTCCGGCGGCGTACCACCAGCGTCGTTGCGCGCGGGCGATTCCGAGGATACACAAGACGATGAACGGCAGGGCGAGGGCCCAGAAGGTGGGGCGAGTGGTGATGGTGATGACGGCGCCGGCGACGGCCATGAGGACGGCGAAGGTGCGCCGGCGGGGTGTCTTGTCGCGCCAGAGCCTGCCGATGCCCAGGAGGGTGAGGCAGACCCCGAGCAGGAAAGGCACGTCGGTCATGAAGTCGTGGGATTGTTCGAGGAATTCGAGGTTGATGCCGACGCCGGTCGTGACGCAGACCGCCATCCAGAGGGGGAAATGGAGGCGGATCATCTGGTAGACGATCACCAGCGTGAGGGCGCCGAGGAGGGCCATGATGCTCAGCGAGGCGATGGGGCGGAGGACATCTTCCTGGCCGAAGATCTTCTCGACAGTCGCGAGCATTCTAGGCAGGCCGGGGTAGACATGGGTTTCGCGCTGTCCGCGGAAGGTGTAGCCTTGGCCGGTGGCGAGGTTATGGGCGACGGCGCGGTAGAGGGAGCCATCGCGGCCGATGCGCCAGCGTCCGTTGAACGCGGCGATCTGGATGGTGCCCAGGAGCACAAAGATGGGCCAGCGGAGACGGACGATCCAGTAAAGCAGCAGATTGTCTGCGGCCGCATCCGTGATCGGATGGGGCAATTGGCGGATTTGGAGGTCAACGGGGGAGTCCAACGGTGATCGCCTTTCCCGTCGCGACATTACCGAGGGGTCGAGGCGCAGTCAATCGGAATAATGGCCGAGGTAAAGAAGCTCACTGATTTCAGCGGGCGGTGGTGTGTGGTGCGGCTGCGGGCGCGGTGTTGTTCGTCGGGCCGGCGCTGCGATTGAAGAGCAGGGCGAACATGATGGCGCCGATGATCCCGACGACGAAGGAGGTGATAAACGCCGCGGCGGGGCTGATGGTGATCCACAATACCGCGCCGAGGAGCGGCGCGAGCATGACGGCGAAGGAGCGGACGGACCAGTAGAGGCCTGTGGCGGCGGTCTTGGCATCTTGGGGGAGCAGTTCGGTGATGATGGCTTTTCGGGCGGGTTCGCCGATCTCGCGGAGGCCGGCGATGATGTAGGCGATGACCAGGCCCCAGATGCCGAGCAGATGGCCGAGCCACCAGAAGGCGAGGGGGAAGAGGGCGAAGCAGACGAAGGTGAGGGCGATGAAGGGTTTCTTTTGGCCGCCGGGGCGGGAAGCGATGTAGCCGATGGGGAGGTAGGTGATCAGGGAGGTGAAGGACATCAGGGCGAGGAGTTGGCCGAATCGGGCGGGGGTGATGGAGAAGGTCGCGAAGCCGAAGCCGGGGATGATGTCGGTCGAGGCGACGGCGTAGAGGACGAACAGTTCGCGGGGCATGCCTTCGGCGACGCGGGCGAAGATGTCGGCCAGGAGGAGTTTTCGCAGCTCGGGGTGAAAGCGGCGGAAGAGATTGAGGCTGAATCCGGGCGTGCGTGGGGCGGTGTCGCGCGAGTCGGTTTTGAGCATCCGGACCTGGAGAACGACGGCGAGCAAGACCAGCAGGAAGCTGATCGCGACGCCGACCTTGACGCCAAGGACGGCGCCAAAAATGTAGACCAGCATGCCGGCGACAAGGTAGGCGATGATGCGGGAGATGCGGCGCTGGATGGCCTGGAGGGAGAAAGCCATGATGCGGAGGTGGGACTTGAGGGTATCGCCGACGACGGTGAGGGTGGCGGGTTGGGAGATGGAGTCGTAAGCGGAGATAAAGGGGAGGGAGGCGAAGGCCATGATGGTGGCCAGGGCTGGGGTGAACGCCGAAAGCAGCAGGACGTAGCCGATAAGGGGGAGCGTGGCGAAGGCGATGAGAGAGATGCGTGTGCCGAGGGCCCCGCCGATGCGGCCGCCGATGTAGTAGTAGATGGCTTCCTGGAGGTCTTTCCAAGTGCCGAAAAGTCCGACGGCCAGGACGATGATGGCGGTTTGGGAGAGGCGGAGGTGCCAGAGGTGGGTTTTCAGGTAATCGTGCAGGCTCTGCTGGATGAACTTGGGCATGAAGGGGGCCCAGAGTTCCTGGCCCATGCCGATGAGGAGAATGGCCAGGAGCAGAGCGGAGGTCGAGGAATTGAGGCCGAGGCGGGCGAGGAAAGGTGGGCGGTCGGGGGTCTGGTAATCGAGACTGGGCGCGGGCATGGTGTAATGATAGCGGCTTCGTCGCCGCTGGTGGAGGGGGTGGGAATGCAGCTTTATTGTGGCGCACGGGCCGCTGTTCGGTGGTACAATCGTCAAGACGCCACAGCGAGGATGCAAGCATGATGAACGCGAAACAGATCGTCGAGAACGTCCTCAAGCAGTTGCCGGATACCTGCTCGATCGAAGATGTACAGTACCGGCTGTACGTTGTGGAGACACTTCGCCAGCGCGTCGAGATGGCTGATCAAGGGGATTTCGCCTCCCAGGAAGAAGCTGAGAAGCGGATGGAGAAATGGCTCATGAGGTAGCCTGGCTGCGTGCTGCGCTCAACGATCTGGACGCAATTGGCGAGTATATTGCCGCCAGTTCGCCACGATATGCTTCTATTGTTGTCTCGCGGCTGATCGCCGCTTCTCGCGACTTGTCGCGGTTTCCGCTCATGGGATCGCCAGTGCCGGAGTGGGAGGCCGACGAGTTCCGCCAGCGCATCGTCTACAATTACCGTCTGATCTATCGGGTAAAGGGTAGCCGGGTGGAAATCCTGGCGGTTCTTCACGGCGCCAGGCAGCTTCCGGAGGAGTACAAGGAGCGGGCCTGAGGGCGCCTTGCCGATCCGGTGGTGTTGCGCAAGCGATAGAATCCCACCCCCCCTACCGCTATACTTTTCGGTTCTGTCGGTTTGGCAGAGCAGGAGTACCCATATGCCCGGCATGACAATGACGGAGAAGATCCTGGCGAAACACGCTGGCAAGGGCCGCGTGGAGCCGGGGGAGAATATCTGGGTCAATATCGATCTGCTGATGACCCACGATGTGTGCGGCCCAGGGACGATCGGCATCTTTTATGAGCAGTTTGGCAAGAATGCCAAGGTCTGGAACCCGAACAAGGTGGTCATTATCCCGGACCATTACATCTTTACGGCCGACCTGAAGTGCCATCGGAATGTGCAGATCCTCCGGGATTTCGTGAAGCAGCAGGGCATCAAGTATTACTACGACCCGGACTTCGTCACGATGGAGCCGACGATGCCCACGCCGTATAAGGACCCGACGAAGACCCGCTATAAAGGCGTCTGTCATAAGGCGCTGCCGGAGGAGGGGCACGTTCGGCCGGGTGAGATTCTGCTGGGCACCGATAGTCATACGTGCACGGCGGGAGCGTTTGGGCAGTTTGCCACGGGGATCGGGAATACCGACGCCGGCTTTGTGCTGGGGACGGGGAAGCTGTGGATGAAAGTCCCCCCGACCATGAAGTTCGTTTTTCATGGCGAGATACCCCCCTACCTGACGGCGAAGGACCTGATCCTGGCGGTCATCGGGCAGATCGGCGTCGATGGTGCGACGTATCGCTCGATGTATTTCGCGGGCGAAGGGATCGGCTCGCTGACGCTGGAAGATCGGATGACCCTGACGAACATGGCGATCGAGGCGGGCGGGAAGAACGGCGTCTGCGATGTCGATGAAAAAACGCTGAGGTATGTGCGGGCGCGGTCGAATGTGGCGAGTTGGGAAGTCGTTCGCGACGATGCGGATGCGGAGTATTTCGCCACGTACGAGTGGGACCTGGCGAAAATGGAGCCGATGGTCGCCAAGCCCCACTCGCCGGACAACAAGGACACCGCGAGGAACTGCGAGAACGTGGCGGTGGACCGGGCGTATCTCGGCTCATGCACCGGCGGGAAGATCACAGACATGATCTTCGCCGCGAATATTCTGAATGGGCGGCGGGTGAAAATTCCGACGTTCGTGGTGCCCGGCTCGACTGAGGTTCACGCGGACATGAAGCAGTTGAACCTGCGCGGGATGCCCAAGGGAGCGAACGAGAAGAGCATCGAGGAGGCGTTGCAGGACGCGGGTTGCACGATGGGCCCGTCGGGTTGCGCCGCGTGCCTGGGTGGGCCGGCGGACACCTTTGGCCGGCTGCAGGCTGCCGAGGTGTGCATCAGCACGACGAACCGGAACTTCCCCGGGCGCATGGGCGGGAAGAATGCGTCGGTGTACCTGGCGAGCCCGCTGACGGTGGCCGCCAGCGCGCTGACGGGGCGTGTGACGGACCCGCGGGAGTTTATCAGCGGGCGGATTGAGACGGGGGAGGCGGGGGTGGTGTAGATGCGTCAGAGTCAGCTAATCGTGCCCCGGTTCGTCTGCCGATAGTCTTTCTATGCACCGCGAATTGACGCCGAACGGGGCACTATGATCATATTGCGGATTCCAGCATGATTAAGCGACTCACCATCACCGACTTCAAGAGCATCCGCAACCAGACGATCGAGTTTGGCCCGGTCACTGTCTTGGTCGGCCGCAGCGGGACTGGTAAGTCCAATATCGTGCAAGCCCTGCGGTTTCTCCGCAACTACATAATCGCCAGCGAACCAGCAGTCCATCTTGAGGGTGGATGGTCGCGGATCGTTCCAGCGGGAATTGAGCAATCTGTCCTTTCGTTCGATGTCCTCTTCAATATCGAAGGCATGACCAGTGATTACCGGTACAAGCTCGTTCTCGCTCTTCAGCCACGTCAGATGCGGATCCCGGGCCACCCCGAGGGACTGCACATTGTTGAAGAACAACTAATGCTTGGCGACCGGTCACTATATGACCTCGTTCTTACAGACAAGGGACCTGCGTGGCGAACTGAACCAGCATTGGTTGGAAAGCGGCCGCCGGCACAAAGCCTCATGATCCGCCAACTGCCTGCAATACAGGACGTTGTTTACGCATACGCGGCGCTCTCGGCCGGTATAGGGTATTACAGCCTTCCAAACACCGTGCTCGGCAGGGACAGTTCCGCGCCCAACGCGCACCAAAACCACATCAACGAACAGCTGCCTGGGCTAAGAGACGACGCCACCAATTACCTACAGGTGATGAAGAGCATTGTCCAGGATCTGCATCAGTTGGAAGTTCGCAAGTCGATCCTCGCCGCCCTTCGTCAGCTCAATCCATCGCTCTGCTCCGTTGAAATGGACTCGGTCGTAAAGCCGACTTGTGCCGTCGTCGGACATCAGGCCGGCTCAAAAGTGCTTGAGATTGGACTTGACCAGGAGTCGGACGGTTTCCGCCGGTTCTATGCCCATCTTCTCGCTCTGTATCAGCGCCCTCCGAAACTGCTCAACATCTTCGAGGAACCGGAGAACGGCATCTATCCCGGCGCGCTGTCACTACTGGCCGGTGAGTTTCGCGCTGCCCCCGCTGCCGGTCGCGGACAAGTGATTCTCACAACCCACAGCCCTGGACTTCTCGATCATTTCGGCGTCGACGACCTGCGAGTTGTGGATATGCGCGATGGAGAAACGATCGTGGGACGGGTTGCGCAAGACCAGCGCAAGGCGGTGGACGAGAGTCTTCTCACGACGGGCGAACTGCTCACGGTCGACCAAGCGAGGATCGACGAACCGGAGACTTCCCCAGCATGAGCAAGAAACTCATTCTGCTCGGGGAAGGCGATGGCGATTGTGCAGCTCTGCCAGTGCTTGCCAAAAGGATCATTACCGAAAAAGCAGGGTGGGATGCGCTGAGATTCGATCGGAGAGCACCTCTCAGGATCGGTGGCGTCGGCAAGCTCGTCCGCGATAACTGCCGGAGATGGATTGACTACTTGAGATTCGCCTTGCACCGCGGCGATGTTGGCGCCGTGCTCGTTGTGCTCGACGGCGATGACAAGTGCTATCCCCCTGGCAGCAGTTCTCCATTCTGCGCTGCAGTCGCGGCAAAAGATCTGGTCTCGCAAGCTCGCTCCCTGGCACAGGCCGGCAGTGCGTACTCTCTCGCGGTTGTTTTCGCGTGCATGGAGTACGAATCATGGCTCATCGCAGGCGTCAGCTCGCTTGCCGGCAAGGCGCTCCGCGATGGTCGCCCCGGCGTGCGACCAAACACACAACCGCCGCCCAATAATCTGGAACGTGAAAAACGCGGCGCCAAGCAATGGCTTGCGGAACACATGCAGACCGGCTACAACGAACCCCTCGATCAAGCGCCGCTGACCGAAATGGTTGACTTTGGCCTGATCCGCACCCGCGTGGAGATGAGATCATTTCGCCGCCTCGAACACGCAATCGAGCAGCTCATCGACGCTAATCGCTCAGGATTTCACGTCGCAACACCCCTCGCAGAGTAGCGCTCGGTCCCACAAAGCGAGATTGGATGTTGCCCTATTTGTCGGACTTCAACTCCAGAAACGGATGATGCAGGCAGGTGCCCTCGAAGGTCGGGGAGTGGCTGAGGGAATCGTAGAAGCCGGCGCGGCTTTCGCGGAATTGGGCTTCGGCGGAATCGGGGGGGAGGGACTTAGCGCCTTGGCGGATGGCAGCGGCCAGCGAGCGGATGACCTGGCGGAGGTATTGGGTGGCGAGGGCGGCGGCGTGGTTGTTGGAGTGTATGATGTGGTTGAGGGTTTCCTGGTGCGAGTCGTGGTGGGCGGTCTCCTGGGCGGTGGTGACGGCGTTCTCGAGGACGCCGATGAGCTTGTTGAAGTTGAGGATCAGGTGAGCGTGATTCTGCTCGGCGGCGGCGTCGGAGACGCGTGGGATGGGCTGTTGGATGAACAGGCTCAACTGGTGAATCGCCAGGTGGGATCGCTCGACGATGATGGGGAGCCAGAGTTCTTCGGGGAAGAAGCTGTAGGTGGCCAGGCCGGCGCCGTCGCAGAACTCGCAGCAGGCCATGCCCAATCCGGCGCAGGTGTCGCAGAAGGGGCCTTCGGAGCGTACACCCTGTCCGCCGCAGGCTTCGCAGGGTTCGAGGCCGCCCTTGCAGCAGACGCACGGAAAATGGGCGAAGGCAGCCATCAGTTTGGTCGAGTCATCCCGGCCGAGGGTCGCCAGCATCCATTGTAGAAGCTGCGGGCCCTTGGGGACCACCCCGCGGTGGTGAGCTTCGATGAAGAGCCGTGCGGCGTCCTTGGCGTGGCCATCGTGGAGCTTGGCGGTGATCTGATGTATGACCCGGTCGGGCAAATTCTCGGCCGCAGGCGGTTGGTTCGGTGGTGGTTGAGGGTGTCCTGTGCCCGATCTATCAGGACCGCTCTGCATGATTACAGTTATAGACAGATCGCGATCAGGATCAAGGAATATCGGACAAATCGGGCAGAATCAGGTCGACTTGGCATGGGGTGACTTAGAGGCTCATGAAGCGGTCGCGCAAATCGTTGGAGAAGAAACCAGCGCAGGTTTCCTCGACCGGGCCGGTCATGATGATGTCGAGGTTGGGCTGGACTTGGATCTGGAGAATGCCGCCTTCCATGTGGACGGTGACCGAGCCATCGACGAGGCCGGCGGCGTATGCGGCGACGGCGACCGCACAGGAGCTGGACCCGGACGCCAGGGTATGACCGGCGCCGCGCTCCCAGATCCGGGCGCGCACGTCCTTGCGCGTGAGGACCTGGGCGAACTGGACGTTGGTGCGGTTGGGGAAGGCGGGGTGGTTCTCGATCAGCGGGCCAAGGCGGTGAAAGTCCACTTTTGTCAGGTCGGGCACGATGATGACGCAATGGGGGTTGCCCACCGAGACCGCCGTCACGTCGAGTTGTTGGCCGGCGACGGCGAGGGTGCGAAGGTCGGGGTTGATCGAGGCGCGGCCCATTTCCACCCGAACCGCTGTCACCCGCCCATGCTCGGGCAGCAGTTGCACGGTGACAACGCCACCGGGCGTGCTGATGCGGAACTGGCGTTTGGTGGTGTAGGCGTGATCGGAGAGGAATTTGCTGAAGATGCGAAGCCCGTTGCCGCTTTTCTCGGCTTCCGAGCCGTCGGGGTTGAAGATGCGCAGGCCAAAATCGGCGTTGTTGGCATGGACGAGGACGAGGATTCCGTCCGAGCCGACCCCGGTGTTGCGATTGCAGATTTCGCGTACGCGGCCGGCCGTCAGCTCGAAGCCGAGTTTGCTGCCGTCGACCACGAGGTAATCATTGCCAAGCCCGTGGGATTTCACGAAGTCAAATCGCATACAGCCACCTCAAAGCTGCTGTGGGTCACGATGCGAACACCGCGGCATGGTAACGCATTGGCTGCCGTGATGGTACCTCGCGTTGAAGAGCGTGCCAGTGGAGATGATCGCACCATGCAAGCTGAAGCTGCCGTCGGCGCGGCACTGGCCGAGTTCGCGCAGAACGTGGAGCCGCCAGCGAAGAAACGCAGAAACGACGACTACATGTTGATGACCAGGCCGCGTAAACAGATGCGAACAGAGCTACGCCGGAACGCAGTGAAACGTTGATTTAGTGCCATTAAGGAGTGAACCCTTTTCTTTCTTCCGAAGCTCAATCACATGGCTTGACGACTCGCTGTCTACGCTTCGCGGCATGCGGTTGCCCGCACACCACGCAAGACTCGCTTCCGGCTGCTGGCTGGGCTCTGCCGGACGGGTTTCGCACCCGCCGGGTTCTACTGAGAGGTTTCAGTTATGTTTCAGCTTCACATGACTTCCTCCTCTCGCGAGCTTACGTGGCGCAAACCCCTTTTTCAGGACCTTTGAACAGATAAGGCGTATTGCCCGGGTCTTCTGCGGAGCCTGCGCGCCGGCCATGCCCATGGGGTCGCCGTGGCCACCGACATGTCGCCCGCCTACATCCAGGCAGTGGCCCGGCATTTGTCCAAAGCCATCCACGTCTTCGACCGCTTTCACGTCGTCAAGCTCTTCAACGACAAGCTCTCGGATCTGCGCCGCCAGGTGCAGCGCGAGGCCGAGACGATCCTGCAAAAGAAGGTGCTCAAGGGCACGCTCTGGCTGCTCTTAAAGCATCCGGACAACCTCGATCCCAAGCGAAAGGAGCGGCAGCGCCTGGAGGAAGCGTTGAAGTTGAACGAGCCGCTGGCCATGGCCTACTACCTCAAGGAGGACCTGCGGCAGTTGTGGGAGCAGGAGGGATATCCCCAGGCGTCGCAGTTTCTCAACGACTGGATCGCCCGGGCGCGGTCCAGCGGCGTGCGGATGCTCCAGCAGTTTGCCGAGACCCTGGTGTTTCACCGGCGCGGGTTGCTCAACGGGTATCATTGTCCGATCTCGACCGGTCCGTTGGAGGGGACGAACACGAAGATCAAGCTGATGCAACGCCAGGCTTATGGGTATCGAGACATGGAGCTCTTCAGCCTGAGAATCTACGCGATCCACAACAGTACCTACGCGTTAGTCGGAGCACGCCACCCGATGCTGCTGAAACATCTCCTGGAAGAACCCGGGATTGCTGGCTTCCCGATCGAAGATCACAATGAACCGGTGCCGCCACGGATCGGCCGCCAGCTCCTCCGCCGTCGGTTGCCCGGGAACCTCCTCCAGCAGTCGCGGCACAATCTCCTCCCGCAACACCTGTCCAAGGCCCTCGTTGAACTCCCGGCTGACCACGAAGTACGGCTGGCCGATCAGGTCGTTCACCCAGTAGTCCGTCGTCCCACGCAGGCACAGCCGCCGGCGGCTCACGTAACGCTTGGGCAGCACTGCCAACTCCCCGTGATACACCCGCACGTGACCATCCACGTACAGGATCCCCGCCGCCTCCACATCCCCCGCCATCCAATGCTCCGCCAACGCCTCGCTCCACGCCGCCAACGCTGCTGTAAGGCCGACACCTTTTAGGCCGTCAACACCCCAGGCCCGGGGCCTCGACGCGGCTGAAAGAACGCCCGGCAGCCCCCGCCACTCCGATACTGCTTCACTGCCCATTTCACGCTGATGCCCGTCACGCCGAAGGTCCGCTCGATGTCCACCAGCTTGCAGTGCTCGTTCGCTGCCAGTTGCGCCGTGAACATTCGAGAACTCGGCACGTCCACGCCCCAACCCCGTCACTCCGCTGACACGTCCGCCGTTTCCCTCACTTCCCGCATCCCAAAGTCCCGCTGCTGGGATCAGGAGGTCTGAGGATGCACCCGCTTCTCCCCCAACTTCGCCTCCCCCCGCTCCACCTTCTCCTCAAACATGCGGCACTCCAGGAGTAACCGCTCCAGAATCTCCTCCTCAGGCACATTCGCCACCTTCTGCCCCTGCACATAAATGATCCCCCGCCGATCTCCCGCGAAGATCGCAACATCCGCCCCCTCGCATTCGCCTGGGCCATTGACCACGCAACCCATGACCGCCACCTTCATTGGCAGCCGAATCTCCTCCGCCAGCTTCTTCCGAACCTCCTGCACCAGCTTGAATAGATCCACCTGGATCCGCCCACAC
>JAPLNB010000357.1 GCA_026693085.1 Planctomycetota bacterium
CGGCCATGGCACAGGGAACAACGGCGACGTTCAGAATGGTGATCGCGGCACCAAGACAGGAAATGGGCCAGCACGACGGGCTCCGCTTGGCAAAGGCAGGCGTATTCATGGAGATTTTCCTGTGCACGGGGTGCGAATCAGGGACTGATCGAGCTGCGTCACGGTAGCTCCTGTGCTCAGATACCGATCAGTGCATCATTGCGTTGCCGCTGCTTGCACTATCGCATGGCCCCTCGATGATATACTCCTCAGGTGGGTCAAGAGACACCGGCATCGGAATGAGCACGCCCATGATCATCGTTATGGAGAATGGCTATGCCACGAAAGCCGGCGGCCTTCCAGCGGCCGGGGGCCGAGGCAATGAGGCGTTCGGGGAATTGATGGTGCGAGACCTGGTTCCGATGATCGACGCCAGCTACCGGACGCTGGCCGACCGCGATCATCGCGCGATCGCCGGCCTGTCGATGGGCGCTGGTCAGGCGATGCAGGTCGGGCTGGACAACCTCGACCTTTTCGCCAGCATCGGCGCCTTCAGCGGGGCAGGGCGCAACCTCGATCCCAAGACCTCCTTCGGTGGCGTCCTGGCTGACTCCGCCACCGCCAATCAGCGCATCAAGTTGCTCTGGATCGGCTGCGGCACCGAGGACCGCCTCTTTGCTTCCGGGAAGGCCCTCCATGAATCGCTATCGGCGGCCGGCATCCGGCACGTGTGGTTTGAAGGCGCCGGCTCGCACGAATGGCAGGTGTGGCGGAGGCACCTGCATGAGCTGGCGCAGCATTTGTTCGGGGAGTGACGATCCCCCACGCAATGAAAGCGTGATCGCATCTGCTGATTTATTGCCGATCGATGCCGCGGAATGACATCGCCTGGCTGCGCGGACATCACTTGCCCGTGTGATCGCGTCAGGGATCTTCGCGGCTCTGGATCTTGCACCGAGCAATCGCACGCGCAGAATAGTAGTTGACTGGCCCTTCTGTAGCACCAAATAAACGTTGCCACCGACAGCGGTAGCGCATCGCGAGGTCACCATCATGAAACACTCTCTGCTCCTTGTCGTAATCGCCACGGTGTCCTGCTTCGAGTGCACCGGATCGCGTGTATCGGCTGCCGCGGCAGTGGCCGCATCCACACCGGCGCTCACGCTGGTGGCCAAGGACACCGTCTTCTTCCGCGAAGGCGGCGGCCAACTGCGGCAAGTGTTGCACGCGACCGTCGCCGGGAACTGGGACAAGAGAGGAACGTTCCGAGTTGATGTCGGCGGACAGAAATTCGAGATCGATGCCCAGAACGCACCGCTCGATGACAATCGGTACATCATCGGCATCCCCCCGGTCGCGGCGGAGGTCCCGGTCTCCATCGAATTACGGACAGCCTCCGGGCAAACGGCCACTGCATCGACCAAAGCGCGGCCGCACCGGCAATGGCGGGTCTACGTCGCGATGAAGACGCACTATGACCTTGGCTACACCGAGCCGATCGACGAGATGCTGAATCGGACCGCCGGGCCAATGCTCGAGAAAGTCTACGCCTTCTGCGATGCGGCGAAGGATAACTCCCCCGGCCACCGCTTCGTGTGGGCGTATCCGAGCTGGCTGATCGATCACATCCGCGAACGGAAGGACGAAAAGGAAAAGGCCAGGTTCGACAGCTACATCGCGAGCGGCGCGATCACCTGGCACGCGCTGCCGATCACGCTGCACTCGTACTTCTGCGGCCTGGAGGACATCTCCCGGGCGATGTACCTGTCCAAGGAACTCGAAGGGCGTTACCACACCAAGGCCATATGGGCAAAACAGACGGATGTGCCCGGCCATACGCGGATTCTGCCGCAGATCCTGGCCCGAAGCGGCGTGCGGCTTCTGCAGATCGGGGCCAACAATGGCGTACGCGGCGTCGAAGTACCGCTGGTCTTCTGGTGGGAATCGCCCGATGGCAGCCGCGTGCTCACTCAGCTCACGCCCGGATACGGCTGGGGCTGGGATGAAGGCATGCTGACGAAGCTGGAGAACGATCCGAAGTATCCATACGACGCCCACCTGGCGCTTTATGTCACCGGTGATAACGAGGGCCCGCAGAACCTGATCGAGGTCGCCCAACGAGCCGAGCGACTGGGCAAGTTGTACGCATACCCGAAAATCCAGATCGGACAGATCGGCGACTTTGCCGACTGGATGGAATCGCATCATAAGGATCGTATTCCGGTCCTCCGCACTGAACTATCCGACTGGTGGATTCACGGCATCGCCAGCCAGGCACAGGTGACCGCGCAGGCCCGCTGGGCGCGCGACGCGCTGACCTGGAGCGAGCGATTCCATGTTGCCGGCATGCTCGCGGGGGTCCCGCCCGCTCAAGCGTATCCGGCCGGCGAGTTCCGCGAGGCCTATATCCAGTCGCTGCTCTACAGCGAGCACACCTGGGGCATCGCCGGCTTCAAGCCCGAGCCCAAGCCCAAGGCGGCGGACGATCTGGCGAAGAACCCCGCCTATGAGGCGATGAAAAAGTCCTGGCGGCTGAAAGGCGACTTCGCGCGGCGAGCAGCCGAGACCGCGACAAAGACGCTGGAGGACATTCTGCAGCAAATTGCGTCCGCCGCGACGCCGGCCGACGGTGGCATCGTCGTTTTTAACCCGACCGCATGGCGGCGGACGGATGTTGTGCGACTTGCGGACGGCGATTTCCCGCAAGCGGGGGCTTTTGTCTTCGCCGATGGTTCTGCGCCGGCCGCGGCAGTCCAGCGGGTCGGCAATGAGCGCGTCTTCATCGCCAGCGCCGTCCCCGGCGTGGGCTATCGCGTCTACAAGCCTGTCATGGACTCCAAACCTGCGGAAGTCCTCAAGGGGCGCGCCCGGAGCATGGAAAGTCTCCGTTATCGGATAAACATCCGCGAGGATGGAGAGATCGCATCGATCGCCGACACGCAAACCAACCTTGAACTGCTCGATCCCAAGGCGCCGTTCCCGTTCAATCAATATGTATACGAAGCCTATGCCAAAATCGGCTCGGCCGGGTGGCATGAGACAAAATACAAGGGCGCGGGCACCGGAAAAGTCGTTCCGCGGACGACACAATGGTCTGTGGAATCCGGCCCGCTCTGCGACAGGCTCGTGATCGAGGGCAAGCTCGAGGTCCCGGATTTCCCGGTGCAGGTCGGCGAGGTGGAAAAGATTATCCGGACCGTCACGCTCTGGAAGCAGCTCGACCGGATCGACTGCGAGGTGCGGCTGATCGGGAAAAAAGAAAGCGCCATGATCGAGGCCGCCCACGTCGCGTTCCCGTTCGCCATCCCGGGGTTCCGCTTCCGCATGGAACTGCTGGGAGCGGTGACGGACCCGGTCGCCGATGTCCTTGTGAACGGCAACCGCGACACGTTTGCGGTGCAGCGCTGGGTGGATGTGTCGGGCCAGAACGGCGGCGTCACCTGGGCGACGGTCGATGCGCCGCTCGTCTCCGTCGGCGACATCCGCATCTTCTCCTGGGACGCCAATTACGTACCGTCCCGTGCACACATCTACTCCGGCGCGCTGAACAACGGCTGGTCAACCAATTTCCAGGAGTTTCAGGGCGGCGAGTTTACCTTTCGCTACAGCCTGCGCGCTCACGCGGGCACGGAGCCTGACGCGCGATTCGGCTGGGAGGCCACCAGCCCGTTTCTAGCACGCGTGCCGAAATCAGCGCAGCCATCGGCGGCGAAACTCGCTGCATCCACAGGCTTCTTTGAGGTTTCACCCGCCAATGTCGTCTTGGTCAATGCCAAACGCGCTGAAAATGGGCAAGGGCTCGTGATCCGACTCTTCGAGACAGCCGGCCGAAAGGTCGAGGCGCGCGTGAAAGTCGGCCTGAAGCTTCCGGGCAATGCCGCCGTCGTGCGACTGACGGAAGATGCACCGGCGGGTGGAGCCAAGGCGCTGCCCATCGATAAGGACACCATCATCAGCGAGATCGGGCCCTACGAGATCCAGACGATTCGCGTCGGCCCCTAGCAGAGGCAACTGTCATGATTATTCGGCCATTGCGTCTGAGCAGGTGCATTCTCGCGCTGTCTTTCGTGCTCCTCTCGCTGTCGGCCCAGACTGATGCACCCGTTTCGCCACCAGACTTTCTCCAAGTCGTACGCCGCTACGCCGACACCATGATCGATCGCGGCCGGGACACCTATGGCCCACAGAAGACCGGCCTGTTCCTCAGCTCCCTGGATCGCATGACGCTCGCTCCGCTCACGGTCCGCCCTGCGCCGCCCGCGGGCATCCGCCGCGGCGACCGCGCCGGCCGGCCGTGGGTCGAGATGAGCGGCGCCAACCCCCACCTCGACCAGAACCTCCTCCGAATCCTCTACACGCTCAGCCAGATCACCGGAGACAATCGCTATCAGAACTCCGCCGATGCCGAGGTGGCCTGGTTCCTGAACAATACCCTCTCGCCGGAGAGCAGCCTGCTGCCATGGGGTGAGCACCTCTGCTGGGATGTCATCCTCGACAAGCCCATCTCCGGCGGCGACGAGGCGATGCACGAGTTCGCCCGGCCGTGGGTGCTCTGGGACCGTTGCTTTGCCCTGGCCCCCGAGCCATCGAGGCGGTTTGCCCTGGGCCTGTGGGAACACCAGATCGCCAACCAGCAGACCGGCGCGTTCGACCGCCATGCACCCTATTTCCAGCATGGTCCGCGCGACGGCAAGGATTTTCCGCGCCACGCGGGATTCTACATCGGCACGTGGTGCTACGCGTACAAGCACACGAAACAGGATGCCTTCCTGCGCGCCATTGAGGCGCTCCTCGGCCGATTTGAGCAGAAACGCGTGCAGAAAGACGGCTCGCGCATCGTCACCATCGGCCCGCTGGACTGCCACACCGCCGCCGCCATGGTCCCCGAGCCACTGGCCGCACGCCTGCTCGCCTTCGCGGATCAGGAGGACGCGCTGACCTTCGCGGAATGGCAAAAACAGCCGCCGCTCGCAGCCCTGCCCAAGTGGCAGATGGCCTACGGCGGACAGACCGCCGGCGCGCTCGCGATGTTCTGCCTTGAGCGCTATCAGCAATCGCAAAGACAGCAGTATCGTGATATGCTGATCGCAGTGGCCGACGCGTACCTGGAGTCGGTTCCGGAGGAGGATGCCGACGTCTGGCCGATGACCTTTGCCCATGCCATCAGCGTCGAAGTGGCCGCCTATCGCTTCACCCTGCGCGAGGCATACCGCGACCAGGCCGTCAAGCTCGCGCGGATCGCCGTCGAGGTCTATTGGCAAGACAACCCCCTGCCCCGCGCCAGTTTCAAGACCGGACACTACGAGACAATCACCGGCGCGGATTCGCTGGCTTTGGCGTTGCTCGAAGTCCATGCCATCGTCCAGCAGCTGTCTGTCGAGATTCCATCCAACGTCATCGACCGCTGATAAGGAGCCGCATGACCAGACAACCCCCACGAACCATCCGCGTGTGCCTGAGTTGTGCCTCGATCTGTCTTCTCATCGCGGCCTTGGCATCGCCATCTGGCGCAGCCGATGTCCCTTCGTCGCCGTATCTGCCGGTGATTTACCGGTTCGCCGACGCGATGCTCCAGCACGCTCGCGACGTTCACGGGCCGCAGAAAACTGGCCTGATGCTCAGCGCGCTGGACCGCACCACTCTGTCGCCCCTGACAACCCGCCCCACAGCACCCGCCGGCATTCGCGAAAGCGATCGCGACGGCCCTCCCGATGGCCCGCTCGTCGGCGCCAATCCCCAGCACGACCAGAATCTGCTCCGCGTGCTCTATACGCTCAGCGAGTTGTCCAGCCGGCCGGTCTATCGTGACGCCGCCGATGCCGAGCTGCGCTTCCTCCTCCGCAATGCCGCCTCGCCGACCACCAGCCTCCTGCCCTGGGGCGAACACATGTCCTGGAACGTGCTGACGGATCGGCCGATTCCCGACCAGGCCGATGCGCCTGGCCAACACGAATTTGCCCGTCCCTGGATCCTCTGGGATCGCTGCTTCGAGCTCGAACCAGACGCCAGCAAGCGGTTCGCCCTCGGCCTCTGGAACCACCAGATCGCCGACCATGCCACGGGCGCCTTCGACCGTCACGCCGGCTACTGGAAGCACGCCGCCACCGACGGCATGGATTTCGCCCGCCATGCCGGCTTCTACATCCGCTCCTGGGCCGTCGCCTATGCCCACACCAAGGACCAGACCTTTCTCACGGCCATCCAGACCCTGCTGTCGCGCTACGAAAAGAAGCGGCACCCCACGACGGGCCTGATCGAGCTGCGAACCGGCCGCGACGATGCCTCGCCCGTGCTCAGCCTCTCGTTGGCGATCGATTGCGACGCTGCCGCCCGGCTTGTGCCTGAGCCACTCGCCTCCCGTCTGCGCAATTTCGCCAACCGCGAGGATGAGATCTTCTGCCAACTTCCCCATGACCTGAAAGGCAAGGGCGGGTTCATCTCCTCATGCGACAAGGCAACCGGTCGCCCGGATGATTCGAGCCTCACCCCATTCTGGGAGCTGCGCTATGGCAGCTTCACCACCGCGACCGTGGCTATGATGTGTGTTTCACGCTACGAGAACACAGGCAAGATCGGGTATCGCCAGCTCATCCACGACGCGGCGGATGCCTATCTCAAGAGCATGCCCGGCGACGACCTGGACCTCTGGCCCATGAGCCTCGGCCATGCGATCAGCCTGCAACTGGCCGCCTGGCGCTCGACCGCGCGTCCAGTGCATATGGACCGCGCCCGCAAGTTCGCCGATTATGGACTGAAGACGTTCTGGGCAGGCAGCGATCTGCCCAGGGCGAGTTCCAAAACGAATCATTATGAAACCATCACCGGCTCGGACACCCTGGCGTTGTCCCTCATCGAGCTGCATCTGAGCATCCTGCACATCACGGCCGTCCGCTGCCCGCCCAACACGATTGATCGCTGACGCTTCTTTGGCTTCTGTCGGTGCCCTTCGGCGGCGAGCAAGGAGGCTGCTATCATGGCCGAGGCTCCTTAACAGGTGCATGAGGGCTCTTGGCCTGTCTTTACTCCGTGATCCGCACGACCTTTCGATACCCGGCAATTTCCCGCCCGTCATCAACGGTAATGTCAAAGTCCTCGTTGCGGTCGCAGGCCGCTTGGACGGAGGTCATCAGGCGTTCCATCAGCCGCTGATACTTCTGCAAAGCCTCGCCTTTCGTCGGGTCGTTGCCAGGGGCCGGCACCCACGGCAGACCTTCCATCGACGCGATGAAGCCGTCGGGCAGTAGGATGGCCGTGTCAGTCACGGGCTTCGGGCCGAAGATCGATTTTCGCGGGTGCTCGGCCGCATGTTTGCGGAGCGTCCGCGTCAGCTCCATCTGTTCGACCCACAGCAGGTGATGGTCATGGTCGCTTGTCCAATACCAGATATAGCGCGCGCCCATGTCGTAGGCGAGCGTCACGGCCTTGGGCGCGATCGCGGGATCGCACTGGCCGTAGATGGCCGTGCCCCAGAATTTGTCAAACGGCCGCGTGCCGCCGCGGAGGAAGGCGTAATGGTATCTCAGCAACTGCTCCGCCGTGTGCTTGCGATCGTTATGGGTGAACTTCGCTACGGCCTTGTCGAAATCGGCAAGTTGATAGCGCCCCTCGTGAACGATGCCGTTGCAGCCGCCGCGCATCTGGTAATGCGCCGTCTCGTACAGTGTTTCCCAGGCGGGAAAATCAAACTGGTCGAGGCGCATGTCGCCGGTGTTGATGCGCTTGCCGGAGTTGGGTCGTTCCAGGGCATAACGGCCGTAGTCATCCGAGGAGTGGTAGCCGGCTCGGACGCGCCGTTCGAGAGCCGCGGCCGCAGCAGAAGAACACCCCAGCTTGCCCTGGGTATTCTTGTCGGCGATCAGCAGGATCGCAGGCTCGTCCATGAACATCACCGGCCCGAGATAGTTGCTGCGATACAGATCGGCGGGGTACTGCAGAGCCGTTTTGCCGTCGCCAGCGCCGCGTATGTAGAAGGCCGGGCGGGTGCGCACCAATTGCTCATGCTGGGGTTCGACGCAGAAGAGGTTGATGCCCGCGTCAAACATGACGCGATAGTCTTCTTCGGTGAAAGGCAAGTAGGTGTAGTCTTGCGGCTTAGGCGTTTGCGGGAGGCGATGGCCCTCCTTGTCTTTGAAGGCGCGCCCGGTGCCCACGAGCAGTTCCGGGTCGAGGTCCAGGACCTTCGCGTCAGCCCAGGCGTCCCAGCGGGCATTCTTGCCGGTGGACCGGAGTGTCAGCACGTGACCCAGATACTCGCCGGTCTCGGGAAGGCCCGTCTGTCGGGCGGCGCCGCGGGCCTGTCGCGGGACGAAGTGATCCTGAAACCCGCCCCAGCCCGGAAGCCACGCGCGGCCGGTGTGGAGGTTCCGATACTCAAGGGTCTCGCCGGCCTGGGGGACCCTCACGAGATACCGCTCAAATCGCAGGGGCGCATTTCCGCTGGCGAGCGGCATGCGATCGGTCAGCGCACGAACCTGTACGAGGGGAGCAGTGTTCGTGTCTGCGTTGGCGCGGATATCGAGCTGCCACCACACAGAAGTGGTGTTGCGAACATCCTCACGTGGCCCGCAGATGATATCCACGGAACCAATCGGCGGGGGCGTGTCCACGCGGCACGTCAACACCGCATAGTGCCCGACGGTCCCTGGCGCCGGCGGGGCCTCATTGCCGGCGGGGGCTGCAAGGATCAGCGTCGTCAATATCGCTTGGAGAACCATGGTTCATCTCCACTTTCAGCTTCGCGTTTCCGATCAGCGAGGCGGTTGTCTACTTGCGATCCTCGAATGGCGGGAACGCCCACCAGCGAGCGTCGGCGTTCCACATCTTCCACGGCTTCAGGGCCCGCTCCAGCCGGACCTTGACCAGCGGGTCGGCGATGCGTGCAATCAGGCCGTCGAGGAAACTGATCTGTCGCGGCCGGATCTCGTTGAGCCACTTGCCGGAGTCCGCCATGGTTTCCAGCTTGTTCAAGGCGCCGCCAGAGCCATAGCCCATTTTGCCGTACAGACCCTTCTCAAGCATGACGGCGTTGTCCGCCATCTCCCGGCCTGCGTCGCCATAGTAACGCAAGTGGAACTCCCCCACCGCGGCTTCCCATGAGATGTCAGGCGACCACAGGACCCGCGCGGCGACGTACATGTTGCATGGCGTGTAGCCGTACATGTCGGAGGAGGCTCCTTGCGCGCCCAGTGCCTTGAGAATCCGCAGGTCCTGCACGATCACCTGGGCGCCAGGATAGATATACGGGGCCACCCAGCAGTTGTAGTACTCGTAGATGTAATGGTGCTTGGACTTGGCCATCCACGTCAGATCGTTGCCCAGGTATCGCATGTTGACGGCCGACTTGGGCTCACCGGCCAGCGGGCGGTAGCTGTCGCGGGCGATGTGCGCCAAGCCGGCCAGCAGATTATCCGCCAGTTCCGGGCAGCCATCGGGCATGGCGCAGTGCGTCGGCCCGTAGATCAGCGGACTAATCATGACCTTGGGGTGGCTCTTGCCGATCGCTTCCGCAACGCGGTTCATAAACCGGATGTAGCTGATCGCGTAGGCCGATTTCACCGCGTCCGCTGGCGTGCCTTCCGGCGTCTTTCCCTTGGCCTCCGCGGGCAGCAGGCCTTGCGTGCAGGCCGGGCAATGGCAGAAGACGTCGCTGTCGGGATGCCAGAGGTCCACGATGTCGACTTCCGGACAACGATCCAGGAAGCGCTGCATGTTGCGGATCAGCTCCGCGGTCATGTCAGCGTTGGTGACGCAGAGCGTCGGCGGCTTGCGCTCCGCGTCGTTGTAGGCGAACCAGTCGGGATGCTCCTTGAACTGCTCCGGAGGCAGCCAGGTGTGCATGGTATGGCCGCCGAAGATCAGGTTCAGACCGCGCTTCCTGATTTCCGGCACGATCGTCTCGCGCCGATGATACCACGCCTGCGGCTCGCCCTTGGCGTTGGGGCAGGGATGGACCCAGTTGAGCCGGTTCTTCGCGATCCAGTCCACGATAGCGATGCTCTGGCCCACGCTCATCAATGGAAAGTCGAGCATCATGCGGTACTGGAACGCCGGCGCGGTGTCCACGTCGAGCGAGGCGATTGAGAGCGTAGACCGTTTCGGGATGCTATCGTCGCCGGGGACGCACCATCCGCAGCCCAGCCGTTCCAGGAGGTCGTATGTCCCATAGAGTGCGGCTCGCGGCGTTGCACCCACGATAACGATCCGTTTGTCACTTGCATGGAGGACGTAATGGTCCGCCGGATCGGCGGGGAGTCGGCGGACACCGGCCGCGATTGCCCTATCGGGATCGGCCGTTATTATGACCACCGACGCATCCTCTAGCGTCTTCGTGGGAACGAGGGGCAGCGATGCGCCGCTGATGGCTTTGACGTACCGCTGAAGCTCCTGCGCTGCGAACAGCACGGGGCCCGTTGCCTCCGCGTCGGCCAGCACGATCTCGGCTCGGGGACGGCCTTCTAAAACCAGGACAAAGTCCGCCGCCAGCGCCGGAGCCGCCATAGCGAGGCAGATCAGGAAACCCGACATGCGGGCGTGTGTTCTCATGGGGTCGCCTCCGGGAGCTTTAGTCCCTGGCCGGGTGCTGCGTCACCGAGCCGCCGGCGTAGCAGTTCCGGGCTTCTTCGCGTAGAGGAACATCCGCTCATAGATGCCGTTGGCGCCCCAGACATCCCAGTTGCACAGCACGCGGATCGTGATGCGGTTGCTCCGGCCGGGCTCCAGAAGTTTGCTGAGGTCCATCTCCAGGGTGTGAGGCCGGCCCCAAGGTCCCAGGTACGGCCGGTGTCCGGCATACCGGCCGTTGACCCAGATCCAGGCCTCGTTGAGGACTCCCAGACCGTGCAGGAACACGGCCTTGCCCCGGGCGCTTTCGGGCACGCTCACGTCGAACTGATACCAAGCCAGGCCCATGTACGGATGGCCCTTCTCATCCTGGAGACCCTGCGTGTCCCAGCCGGAGGTCGTCGCGAGGGTCTTCCATTGCGAGAGGTCTGTGGAAGGCTCCTGCCATCGCTCGTAGCGGCCGTCGTCGAAGGGGTCGATGCGGAAGCGGGCCATCTCCGGCAGCAGAGCCACCAGTTCACCCTCCGCGCCGCCTTTCTTGGCGGCCGCTGCCTCCATCCGCTTCTTCTCCCATTCGGGCCCGTACGTGGGGTATGGGTACCAGCCCATGAAGGGAGTGATTCGATTCATCTCTGCCTGCAACTCGATCTGACGGCCCGTATGCTCGGCGGCCGCGGCAAATTCTCCTTCGCGTTTTGCTTTCTCCGCGGTGACGAACTCGCGGAGGTTGTCATAGATGAGCCGATCGAGGCGCAAATGCAGCTTCTCGGTCTCCGACTGTGCCGCCGCTTCGCCCGCCCGGATCGACGCGTCCAATTTCGCCATCAGGGGCTCGCTGTAGATTGCGCGGAGGATGACGTCCTCGTGGCCATGCTGTGGAGCCTTCTCGAAGGCTTCCTCCAGAGCCTCGTAGTAAGCCTTCATGGGTGTGGCCGCGCGGCCGTACCATTTGGCGTAGAAGTCTTCGAGGATGGCGTCCACGTCGGCCTTGGTGTCCCACTCCAGGCAGGCTCGCACGAGGCGCGTCGTCAGGCCCGACATTGCCCAGTCGGCCTCGTCCTGATCGTGGAAGCCGATGACGCCCCAACGCTTCAAGAGCGGCATGTTCCGGCGAAGACGATGCACCATCGGCGTGATCGTTCCCCGGTTCACCAGCATGGTGTAGTTGTAGTTGTACATCCACACCTTGTCCGAGAGCTTGCACCACTGCTGAATCATCTGGGCCTGCCGTTGCATCTGCCAGCACTTCGGATCGTCGTAAGCGTGGATGGTGCATGCGCAGATGTTCGCGAACATCACCGTGAGATTGCCTTTGGGATTGAAGAGTATATCCGCCGGAGCTTCGGGCGGGACGTCGCGGTTGGCGTAGCCGTTGGTCGAGATCATGTGGTCGGGGAACTCTTTGTTCACCTCCGTCAGGATGCGGTTGACAAAGTAGAACCACTCGTTGCTGGCGGAGGAGTCCGGGACCGGGTCGCGGTTGTTGGAGCCATAGCCGTCGAAGCTGTTCCCGATTCTCGCACAGCGATCGCACCAGCAGCGTGGCAAGCCGTCGTCGGGGGCGAACGCTGAAATCGGTTTTCCAGTGCGGGCGTCGGCTTTGATGCGGTTCACAAAATGTTGAATCATGCCTTCGCTGGTCGTACACGGATGGGCGTTTGTGCGCTTGCCGTCACGCTCCAGCGCAAACCAGTCGGGGTGGGCGGCAAATTGGTCTTTGGAAAGATAGCCCTGCACCGAGCTGTCCCCTGGAACTCCGAATGCTACATCGGTGGCCCGGGGGTTCATCTTGTTGTGGATCTTCCACTCCTCGCACTCGGCGCCCATTTGGCCGCGGGCGTGCTCCCAGAAATTCCGCACCGGAAAGTCCGGCCGCTCGACGACTCGCATCGAGCCGACCGATATGGTCGCCATCTTCGGAACGACCTGGCCCATCTCGCCGGGCAAGAACCAGCGCACGCCGAGCCGGTGCAGGAACTCGGCGACGGCGTAGCGCGTGCCGTAGTACGGCTCGACATCGTTGCCGGCCAGTATGAGCCGGTCGGAGTCGGTCTGCATGACGAATCCCTCCTCGCGGAGGTTCTTGGTCTTGCCTGTGGGCATCTCCAGGCCCGCGATCCGATCGGTAAGGCTGCTTCGGCCGACGAGGATGAGCGTGCCGGCGGGGGGGTTCTCGTCGGTGGCGATCGGGAGCTCCGCGCCGGTGATTTTTTCGAGATATTTCTGCAGTTCGGCTGCGGCGATGCGGGCGTTCTCGCTGGGCTTGGCGGCGGTCACGATCGCCGCCCGCACTTGCCCATCGCGGACGAGCATCAATTCGCTTCCGGGCGCGGGTGACGCTGCCTTTGCGCCGGACGCAGCGAGGCCGGCGGCAGTGAAGACAATCCAGACGATCTCAGCAGGGGCAGCAGACATTCGCATGGGAGCCTCCTTCTTGCGTCAAACCGAGAACCGCATCTCCGACGTGTGAACAGATCGGTCGAGCTTAACGGACCGAGCGATGCGCGACAACCTGAATTCGCCCTACCGCTTCACGCTCACCTGGCCGCCGGTCCATAGCGCGCGAAGCTGGGGAATATCGAGTCGCTCGAGCAGGCCGGGCACGTCCGTCAACGCCTGGTCGCCTCGGGCGCGGACATCCGCATGAAGACTTTCCCAGGAAATGTGAACGCTGCCGGAAGCGATCAGGTCGGGTGCGGCAGCGCCGGCCAAAAGGGCGGACCAACCGTAGGCGTTCTCGGCATCCAACGAGACAGATGGCGATGAGAGTCTGTTGCGGCAAAAGCGAGCGGCCTGGATGAGATCCATCGCCCACATGCCTGGCCAGGGGCGGCCGACGAACCAGGCCCTGTTGACCACACTTCCCTGGCCGCCGGCGATCTCGCCGGCGCCGCGAAGATCGAAGGCGAGGACTTGCCGCCCGGCCCGAAGTGCGCGCTCGATGGTCGAGCTGTCGCGACCCGGCACAAGCGTGATCGGGCCCGCGGTTCCCTTCTTTCCGATCCAAATCGCTGGCAAGCGGATTCCCGGCTCGGGCTCGATGATCCAGAACTCGGCGAACCAAGGCAATATTTCGTCGTGTCCGACCTTCTCGGCTTTCACATCGGGTAGCAGCTCGGGCTAGCCGAGTCGCTCGCGCAGGAAGGCGCGCAGCTTGGCCGGATCCTCCGCCACGGTCGTTCGCAAAAAATGTTGTAACCATCGCATGAAAACGTCGTGGAAGGTGAGGTTCTTCTCGGGAAGGCCGCATCGCAGGTCCTCAAGACTCTCCACTTTCGCGGGCAACTCCTTGCCGGCCTGAGGGCGGGGCGGTCGCAAGTTCTGTTCGACGGCACGATAGAGCACTTCGCGTTTGTCCTCCTGATAGCCGTGCGAGGTCGTCGATTCGTGGTGCGCTGCGACATCCTCCGCTCCGAGCAGACGATAAACGTGTTTCGCCCACTGGAACGATTTCTCCGCCTCGTCGAGCGGAGACTTTTGGTCGTCGGTGCCGCGCTTGCGGTACTTGAAAAGTCCTGCCTTCAGCGGTCCGCGTAGAGTCATTGAGACCTCCTGATTAAGTTGATGAAGAATACACCACTGCGCAGGCGGCACGCCTGACAGAGCAACTGCGCCGGGATGATTTCTGCGTGATGTCCCGCGGGGCATGGAAATCACCTTCGTCGAGACAAATTGCTGAAGGATACGGTAGAGAATCATCTATCGTGAACGGGCTGGCCGTTGGCCAATCCCGGTTTTTCGATAGGGACTTGCTTCGTGATGACCTGCTTCAACTGAAGCGGTTCTGTCACGTGCAAAAGGTCCTCGGGCGAGCCTTGTGCGTTTTTCGAAAGGAGAAGCGGCTCGCCCACGGCACTTATCGTGCTCGTATGTGAGGATTGGACAGTGGTAATACGGGAGGGTTTATAAGGTTTGTGGTCAACCGGCGGGTTCCGGGTTCATGATAGGAACCTGATTCTGCGGGGGCGTGGGTGAGTGGCCTGGGGGTGAGGGGCCAGCAACGGCGCTCCAGGGATCGCCGGTCGCTCCCTTGCCAATTTCGACCGTCTGGTTTTTCGGCCGCCCTACGGCTGGCGCGGTTTCGGATGCTCCTCGCCAATTTCAAGAAGCCGTAGACCTAACGCGCCTTCACTGCCAGATCGCCCCTGGAAAACATGTCTATCAACACTACCGCCGCGTCCTCCGCGGCCTCAGGGCAGTACTGGTTGGTGCAAACAAGCACGGCGTATCCCTTTTCCAGCAGGACCACAACCCGGGAGAAGTTGAGTAGGTTCGAGCCAGTGTGCGCCACGAAGCGGCCCCCCGCCCAATCGCGCTGATCGACATGCCAACCTAAAGCGTACTTGCCCCCGAACGGCGGCGTGTGCAGGGTCCGGTAGGTTTCGGCGCTGAGATAGTCCGACCGGCCTTCCTCTCCGCGAAGATGCTGAAGCACAAATGTCGCCCAGTCGTTGATCGTGCAGCGCATGCATCCCGCTGGCCGCAGCGTTTCGGGATCGGTGAATCTGATCTCGTCTGCGCTGGCCACCCGCCCCCGCGCATCATGGCTCCATGGAACTCGGTCGGCGCCAACGAGGTCGGGGGACTCAAATACTGCGGAGGTCATGCCCAGCCACAAGACGGGCTTGGTCGCGGCGAAGTCCGGTGCCTGTTGGTCGACCGGCAGCAGTTGATAGAAGCCGTTGACGGTCAGGGCGCTGTAGGGCTTGAAGGACAAGAGATCCAGATCGACCAGGCGATCGCGGGCGATCTCGAAGGCGCCGAAGTCAAGGCCCAAGAGATCGCAGATCTTTTCCTTGCGGTAGAAGCTGACGCCGTTGCGATCGGCGGCCAATGCCAGGAACAGGTAAAGACTCTGGTCCTGGTGGGTCATGACGGCCAGGTGGCCATTGCGGATCAGGCGGTGGTCGATC
>JAPLNB010000358.1 GCA_026693085.1 Planctomycetota bacterium
TCGCAACAGTAATGTAACATTCCTCAATCCAGCGGCGATGGCAGGTCGGACGCCAGAATGAAGGCACGCAGCCGGGACGGAGAGCGGCGTACGCGCCGGGTGTTGGCGTGAAGCCTGTTGCGAATGTCCTGTGTGTCCTGCGGCAGACTGTTGGCGGTGTGGTTCTTGAAGTCGCCCCACACCGGCTCGACCGGGTTGAGCTGCGGGGCGCAGGCGGGAAATCGCTGAATCTGCAATCGCGGGAAGTCCTCCCGCACGTGATCGATGAATGGTCCCCGGTGAATCTTGCTTTCGCTCAAATCAGAATGACGGGTGCACGCCAGTGCTCCCACAGATGCCGCCAAAAGGGCGGGCACATGCACCGCCCGGAAGTTCTCCGGTTGGAAGCGGACGTACAGCCCGACGCGAGGGCGGACGGCCGAAAGGCTGAGCGCGGCCAATGTCGAAATGCGGTCGTGCCGGTAGCTGTAGCAGATGTTCGGGGTCTGTCCTTGCGGACCCCAGGTGCGCCGGCGTGTGGGAATGAGCAAGAAACCGCTTTCATCCACGAGAACCAGATGGGCCCCAAGTTCTCTCACCTTTATTTATGTGGGGCCACCGGTAGCGCTTCCAGTGCGCGATGGCCTCCTCGTCCCGCTGCAGGGCGCGGGGTTCGGGCACCTGGCAGGACCCGTCGCAATTCCGCAGCAGCAGCCAAATATGATTGGGTTGATAAGTCACGCCGAACTCGCGGCGAACGACCGACGCGATACGCCGAAGTGTCCAGAGGTCGTTTGGGAACCCGTAGGCCAGCGCCCCCTTGGTCAGCAGACGCAGAAGGCGTTGGGTCTGTCGCTCGCCAAGCTTGCGCGGCCGGCCAGGAACTGGTATGGCAGCCATCGCCATCAGCCTTGTGCCGATTTCTCGGGCCAGTGAGCATGATTCGCTAGCCTGCATGCTTGCCCAGCCATGTTCGCCAGCGCACTACACTTGGGGCGGTCTTGTCAGTCCACAATGGCCTTCAGCGTAATGGCTCCAGTGGAATCCATCCCGCCGTCGGTTGCCGTGCCAATCTCCGCCTCCAAGACTGCTTTTTCCGAGACTTCCTGTTGGACGTTGAGGATGAACGTGTTTCCCCGATGGGCGTCTCCCGCCCAGCCCTCGTGACGATCCGCTGCGATTTCAGTGTCTCCAGAGAGCAGGCGGACGTTCTTCATTCTGAGTGCGTCCCTGCCCCCACTGAAAGTGAAGGTGACGATGTAACCGCCCGGCTTCAAGGCGGGCCTTTCGAGCGTCCAGGACCGGACTTCGAATTTCTTTGCAGGAATCTCGGGCCCCCACATTCCGACGACGTCTCCCGGCCTCGATTCGCGGTTCAGGATGATTCCTGCATACTTCTCGAAAAGCAGCCCGGCGATATCGCATGAATCACCAGTTGGTTTGACCTGCCCTTCGATTCGTCCGTTTTGGGTCCAATCCCACGCCATTTCGTCGAGCATGCGACCATATTTGGCACCATCGAGCGGCCGGCCGGCCTTCATCGCGTCGGCGGTCATTCGGAAAAACACCTCCCAGCGCGGCAGGTAATAGCTGCTGATCATTCCGGCCCATTCCCGTCGGGCATATTGCGTCCCGCTTCTTCGCGTCCGGTCCAGCTTTCAGAAGCAGCCCCCAAGCCTCGACCATTTTCTTGTTTGAATAGGCACTGTCACGTTTCAGGGACAGGGATGGGTAGCGGTGGGAGATGACGGATCCGGCCCTGCCGCTCGCGTCCCTCTTGGTGTAGAGGGAGTCGTATAGAACCTCCCATGCCGCCCCGACCTTCGGGTCGACTCCACCGGCCCGCTGCGTTGCGTATTGGGAAAACCACGGTTTGTTGTCGAAATCCCTCCTCCATGGGAGAATCAGGACGAATTGGTCCATCATTTCGTTCACGCCCATTCCCTCCAGTGTGGATCCGACTCCGATCATGTTCTTGCCGCCATTCCTGGAGATCGCCTCCTCGAAGCGATGCCATAGATGTGATCCGTGCCGAACTCTCGCGTTTGTTCGGTGAGATATGCCTTCTGGATCTTGCTGAAAAGCGGGTCAAGCGGATCGAGAAAGTAGGTGGCGTATTCCTTGCTGAAGCCCGCCCACTCGCCGAGTGGCTTGACGTTCGCTTCCGGATGGACGTCCTTCAGTTCGAGTGGGACGTGACCGGCGAACGCGGGGAGCACGGGAGTCATCCCGAGCTGTCTTTGCCGTTCCAGAATCTTCTTTTGCAGCACCAACTGATGGTCGACATAACTCATCGGCAGCGGTCCCTGCCAGTGATCGATGTTCGCCATGCGGTGCCAAGGCAGATGGGCCGGACCGCTGAAGAACTCCCGGGTCTGCTGTTCAGTCAGCCCCAGCACGTAATCCTCCTCTGTCAGACCCGACACGAAGAGCTGGCCTCGCCGGTCGGTCATCCCTTCGGAGATCGTCATATCCGGCTCCTGACCCCGCCACACACCGCACCGGATACCCGCCGCTGCCGTCCGCGCGACCTATCGTGTGGTCCGGACCGTGGGGATTTCGCCGAGCCATTTCCGGCTGGACGTGAGCAATCACCCCATCCCGGCACCCCGCCGCCCCAGCCCCAGCACTCGTGCGGGAAACGCGGTGCGGGCACGGGTCTGCATCGGAGCATCGCATGCTTGTGCAGGTGAGACCGACGTCGCGTAATGAGGGAATGTTCCCTGCCCCGACGCGGCGTCAGACGCGTCGGGTCAGGTCGTGTCGGGAAAGCCGCGATTCTCAGCACATTGGGCTCCTGAGCCTCGGCGAGGATACCCGACTCTCACCCTCGGGGTCTATGGCCATACCAGAATTCACGACCTGCGGGCGGCCGTTCCAACAGATTCTCTGACGCGAAGCGTGCCAACGGTACGCGGCAGTCAATCCGCCGTCGTAATGGACAACTGGACAAGGATGCTATTCGACTCAGGCTGCCTCGTCCTCTGGCTGGCAATGCCATAGCATTGAGGATCATCGACGGTTGTCAATCGGCCCAGATGGGCACTTGTCAGCTAGATTCAGTGGCAGTTGGGGACAGGACTTGCGCTTCGGCGGAGTATTCTGACCATTCGCGAAGCGAATGTCGACGGGATGCAGATTGAGTGACGACCCTGTAGATGGCCCGCTCATCAGCACCTACAAGGGACATTAGAGCGGATTGCAGGCAATGGCGGCATGGAGGACGTTCTGGGGGTGAATTGCTTTCCGGTGGTGAACAGGTGGTGAACAGGCGGCGCAGGCAGCGGACACCACTTTCCAATCCATTTGTATCCTCTTTAAATTAAAGGCTTTATAACGCACCCGACAGGACTCGAACCTGTAACCCTCGGTTCCGAAGTCCATCGAGAAACCCGTTTTCGGCCTCGAAAATTGAGATCCGTGCGCATACATATACATCGAAATGCGCTCAATAACAAGGGAACCTGTGTCGCGACACAGGTCCACTTGCATGAAGGCCGATCGCCGTCGGCTACGCCGGCCGGCCCGGCACCTGCCCATCCACGTGGTGCAGAAGCTGGCCGGCCACAGCGACATCAAGACGACCCAGGCCTACTACCTGTCCGTTCAGCACGATGATCTGGAGAAAGCCCGGCGGGTTCAGTCGCGAATCCTGCGAGGCGGATCGACTGACCAAAAACTGACCAACTCGGGCCGAAAAGGCGGTTCTTTGCGGCGAAAAACAGATGAGCCAAGCACGTAAATGCCTGGCTCATCGAGGCTTAATCAAACAAGCGCGACGGGGCTCGAACCCGCAACCACCGGATCGACAGTCCAATCTGCGGATTATAAGCGTAGGTTCTTACGATGGTTACAGTGCAGTTTTCGGCCGAAAACGAGGTTTTGCAGTGGATAGCAGGTTGCTGAGTACTCGATAACAAGTCACCATCAGGTGGCGACTGACCAAGTCAGTGACCAACTATTAAGCAAGTACCTGATGCGTAAACACCTCACAAAGAAACCTGGCAACAGAATGAGACAGTCGATTCCGATTCATTGGCGGCTCCGGGTGCCATTCGCCGGGCGCTGAGCGCGGATGCCGGCCCCGGCAAAGCCGCCGCCTGGAAACGCGAGTTGTCTCATTGCGGATCCCTTCAGTCAGACGGCCAAAGGGCGGCTGATGGACACGACCTGGCCGGGCCAAGGCGTCGCTTTACGGCGCTTGTTTCGGCGACTGGCCGACGAAATCGCGGTAGGCCGCGGCGAGGTTCACGTCCTTATCCGACGCGGCGGAGTGCAACAGGATGCCAAATCGGAGGCGGAGGCGCTCGCCCTTCTTCACTTCCACGCGGCTCTGCTCGCCGCCGGTCATGGCTTTTCGGCCGAACGGATTGGCCACCATCAGGCCGTAGTCCCGGTTGTGGAACCAGCTCGGCCGGAAGTTCGCCGAATCGGGCATGAGCGTTACACCCACGCGCCGGCCGTCGATGACGCCGGAGTAGTCGCACCAGTCGAACGCTTTGCCCCAGGTCGTCTTGGCCGTCTTCATGCCGGTGCTGCTGAGAATCGCGCCGCCGTTCTTCTCTGTAATTGGCGTGGCCACGCGGACGCCCAGGCCCATTTCCTCCTGGTCGCCGAAGAAGAGGTCCTGCTCAGTTGCTGTGAAGGTGGAATCCCAGATCAGCAGGCAGCCTTGGGGCCTCGTCTCCAGTGTGATGTGAGAAAGCTGCGAACCCAGGGTCTTGTTGTCTGCTGTCTGTAGTCTGCTTTCCGTGATGAAGATCAGGCGCCCATCGCGAGCCGCGGGCGGTTCGACAAACCGCACATGCGTGATCGCGGCCTTGTTGCGCCAGAAGTCCTGGCCGTTGATGTCGCCGAACGCCAGCCACAGGCCGGGGTGCATGGTGTCGTGGTCGGTGGCGTCGGCACCGGCCTTGGGCGGCTGGTTGCGGGTGACCTGAATGCCGCCGGGCGCGTGGAGGCCGGCGAAATACGGGCGGAGGATCTTCGTGTCGTGGAATACGTACGTGGCGACTGGCTTGC
Source organism: Planctomycetota bacterium (assembly GCA_026693085.1). Classification (GTDB taxonomy): domain Bacteria; phylum Planctomycetota; class Phycisphaerae; order Tepidisphaerales; family Tepidisphaeraceae; genus JAPLNB01. The sequence continues at coordinate 5,002 of JAPLNB010000358.1, forward strand.
CCGAATGCGAAATCGCGATCGCGCCATCGCGCGATTCGCAGGCAAATTCGTCGGCAGGAGGCGCCGCGGCGAAGGCGGCGGCAGTGTGAACGAAGCAGATCGCCGCCGCGATCCACGCGAATCCGGTCGTTATGCTTTCGTGAGTCATATCAGTCCTCCAGGTTCTTCCCGCTCGTGTCCGGCGCGAACCATATGGCGATCATGCCCAGCGCATAGATGAGCGCGCAGAACGCGCCGACGACAGGATAGCTGCCGCCCACGGCGGCGAACAGTGCGCCGGAGATGAACACGCCGATCGCGGTGGCGAACCGTCCGGAGTTCATCGCCAGGCCGCTGCCGGTTGCGCGGACGCGCGTGGGAAACAATTCCGGCAGGTAGAGAGGCAGCCAGCCAAAGAACAGCGTGGCGACGAAGCCTTGAGCGAAGACCACTGGAAGGAACGCCGGTTCGAGCGGTTTGGTGATCTGGAACATGGCAATGGTCAGCGCGGTCGTGGCCAGGCTGATCAGGCAATAGGAGAGCCGGCGACCCACCCAGGCCGCCACCTGGGCGCCGGCGAAGCTGCCGAGGGTGGCGCCGAAAGCCCACCAGCCCTGCACGACGGCCTTGTAGCCGGGGTGCTTGGCGCTGGCAAGTTCATCGGCCCAGGGGATCATCCATTTGCTGGCGGCCCAGGCGCCGACCAGGGGGATCGAGGCGAGCACGATACCCACCAGCGTAAGCCGAAGCAGCGGAGGCCGGAACAGATCGCGCAGCGGCGAGCCGGCTCTTGTGGAAGAAGCATCTGGCGACTTCTCAAGTCGTTTGCCGCGGTTGGCCAGCCACTTGGGAGATTCCGGCAGAAAGAAGATCACGATGACCCCCAGGGCCCCCGGCACGGCGGCCAGCTTGAAGAGCCAGCGCCACGAATCCTGCGTGATCGGCCAGGCACGGGCGAGTTGCGAGAGTGCCAGAATGCCGACATTGATCCCGGCGCCCATGACGCCGGCCACGATGGGGCGGGACGCGTTCGGCCAGCATTCCGAGACGAGCACAACGCCGTTGGGCCACATGCCACCCACACCCAGTCCCACCAGGAATCGCAGGATGAGCATCTGCTCCTGCGTTTTCACGAACGCGCCGAGTCCGGCGAAGAGGGAGTAGAATAGGATGCTCACGCCCATCGCGCGGGTGCGGCCGATGCGATCGCCGAGGTTGCCCAGGACGATGCCGCCCACGGCGGCCCCAAGCATCAGGCTCGCCGTGAAGCGCGCGAACCAGTCGCCGGCGAGTTCCTTGGTGCACTGCGATCCCAGCAGGCTCCTGGAGACCGACAGCGAAGCCACCGGCATCAAACCCAGCTCGAAGCCATCAAAGAGCAGCCCGGAAAAAGCGGCGGCCAGCACCGCCCATCGCGCCGCGCGACCCAGTGACGAGGGCGTGCCGAGGCTTGCGTGGTTGATTGTCGTTTCAGGGGTCATCTGCTCTCAAAGGCAAAACAGACTGCGCGCGTTGCCGCCCAGGATCATTGCTTCCTCTTCGGCGGGCAGCTTCAGGCCGCGGAGGCCGTCGAGTATGTCTTTCGGATTCACCCAGGGCCGGTCGCTGGAATACACCAATTGCCCAGGCCCAACAAGGTCATAAGCGAAACGCATCGCCAGCGGCAGCGGGGATACGATGTCCAGCCAGACGAGCTTGAGGTACTCGCTCGGCAGGCGGGTCAGGTACTTGGGCCCGCGCTTCAGCACGCGCACCTGGTGGTCCATGCGCCCGATGATATACGGCAGCGTGCCGCCCAGATGCGGGCAGACCACTTTGAGCTTGGGCAGTTGATCCAGCAGTCCCGACATGATGAGGCGAGTCAGCGCGATCGTGTCGTCGAACATGTTCCCCAGCGTCGAGATCATCTCGTAGCCTTTAACGAGGCTCGCGGTCACCGGCAGAGGCGGGTGGAGCAGAATCGGCACGTCCAGCTCGACCGCCCGGTGAAAGAGCCAGCGGAACTCCGGCTCATCGGGAAACTTTCCGGCAAGGTTCGTGTAGAGCAGGATCCCTTTCATTCCCAGCCTCTTCACGCAGCGATCCAGCTCCGCCTGGGCGGCCTTTTCGTCCTGCACAGGAAGGACGCACAGACCGAACAAGCGGGTGGGATGCCTAGCCACGATGTCGGCGGTGTAATCGTTGAGCATGTGCGCCACGGCGCTTCCGTCCGCGCCAAACCACTCCGGGCCGGGGTCGTTGATGCTCAGGGCGGTCAGGCCGATGCCGTTGGCGTCCATGTCCGCGAGCAAGGCCTCGGGATCGCTGTGGTTGGGCAGGATTTTGCGATGCCAATCGCCCATGATGACATAGCGGGCTCCGTCCTTGACGCGGACCACGGGGTCCTGGCTTCGTTTCTCCATCAAGGCCAGATGATCGGGGCAGAACAGGTGGCTTTGGCAGTCGATGATGAGTGGTTTGATGGTTGACATCGATGTTGGGCTCAGATCGGCATGGTGTATGGCGCGCGATGGCTGCCGCGGGCCAGCGCCCGGGCCTTGTCGAGCTGAGCGGCGTCGCCGTCGCCGGTTTTGTGAATGTCGCCGGAGGCGGGATCGATCGCCAGCGACGGGCCGAGCGTGAACGGCGTCTTCTCAAGGTCCACGCCGATGCCTTCGAGGCTCTTTGCCACTCGATCGAATCCCTCCTGAACGGATGCGTGGTTTCCCAAGGCATCCTCGCAGGCTTTCCTGTCGCAGGGCGTGCCCAGGCGATACGACAGGTTGCCCAGGTGGCAGACGGCCGAAGACACGTGGCCCTCGACAACCGGCGCGTGCAGGTCTTCCACCCGGCGGCTGCGAATTGCCTTGACGAAGTTGGCCGCATGCCCGGCGCCGCCGTCGCCGGGGAATCGCTTCAGCTCCTTGCCGGATTTGTCGAACACTACGCCGCCCGCTCGCAGGCCGGCGAAGTACCCGCCCTCGTATTGCAGCACGAATCCCTCGCGAATGCCGCGGACGTGATCCATGGTGACCGTGTCTCTCCTCATCGACAAGTTGCGATTGTCGAGGATGATCGGCAGATCAGGATACTCGACAAGCGTCAGCTGCGTGTTCGGCGTCTGGGCAGCATCGTCGTACGTGAACCGCCCACCCAGGCTCAGCACTCGCCGCGGGAACACCGCCCCGGGCAAGAACATGCGGCAGGCGTCGAAGGCGTGGATGCCGCTGTTGCCCAGGTCGCCGTCGCCGGTGGACCAGACCCAATGCCAGTCATAGTGGAGTTTCGGGCGATTCAGCGGCTCCAGGGGCGCCGGGCCGCACCAGAGATCGTAGTCGAGGTCCTTCGGCGTAAACGGCTCGCACTTGCCGATGGGCGGACGGTGTTCATACCAGGGGACGTGGGCCCAGAGCGGTTTGCCGACGTGGCCCTCCTTCAACCAGGACGCCGCTGCGCGCAGGCCGGCGCACGATCGATACTGCGTGCCCGCCTGAACGATGCGCCCCTTGGCCTTGGCCTCGGCGACCATTCGCGCGCCCTCATGGATGTTGTGAGAGACCGGTTTTTCGACGTAGACGTCTTTCCCGGCGCGCATGGCCCACACGGCCAGGAGCGCATGCCAGTGATTGGGCGTGGCGATTACCACGGCGTCCACGTCGTCGCGCTCGATCACGCGCCGCGGGTCATTGGCGGTGAAGGGCGCCATCCCATTCTGCTTCAGCTTTTCCGCGTGGGCCGAGAGGCGTTTGGGGTCCACTTCGCACAGCGCCGCGACGCGCACGCCGGGCAAACCCGGGAAGTTCCCGGCGTGTTGTCCGCCTTTGCCGCCCAGGCCGATGATGGCGACGCGGACGTCATCGGTTGTGCCGCTCGCGGCGGCGCGGACCCGGGCCGGCAGCGTCGCGATGCCGCCCGCGATCAAGGTGGCCTGTTTCAGGAACAGCCGGCGACTGCAGAACAGCTTTTTCATGATTAGAACCTCCATAAGTGCCGGGTGAGCCTACCACGGCCGGCCGCGCCGAGAAATGCGACTACTGCCAAAAGTAATGTGAAAACTGCCGGACATGAATCGCGCGACGATTATGCGTCTCTGGTGGGCGGCACCTTTTCCATAAGCCGAAACTGGCTGGGGCTCATCCCGGTGGCGGACCGGAAGAAGTGGCTGAAGTAGTGTTCGCTGGAGAAGTCCAACTCGCGCGCCACGTCCTTGATGGCAAGCCGCGGATCGCACAACCGCAGCCGCGCCTGCTCCAGGCGGATGCGTTGCAGGAACTGCTTCAGCGTCTCGCCTTGGACCTGTTTGAAGATCGACCTCAGGCCGGAGTAGCTGATGCCCGCGCGGTCGGCCAGCTCGCGAGCACTCCAGTTGCGCGCCGGGTTGGCGGCGACCGCATCAAGCGTTCGCGCGACCGGACGCGGCATGGGGCGGGCCGGTTCGGACAATACGCCGCGCACGCGCAACAGCAGGCCGAGCACCTGGGTCACCAGCGTATGCACCTGCCACTCGTAGGCACGTGGGCGACGCGTGACCAGTTCAATGATCTGTCGCTGCGCGCGGCGGATGCCGGCCAGATCGCTTGGCTGCGTGAAGACGAACTCGCTCTCGCACCCCAGGAGATCCAGCCACGCCTCCACGCCCGGACCGGCGAAACGCAAGCCGCTCGTGACGAGCTTGCGGCCAGGTTCGGGAACGTAGGTCCGCGGATGGCGCAAGTCGAGCAGCCAGCAGCGCGGCCCGGTGCGCACGGAAAACGATCCGCTCTTGAACTGAAGTGTTCCCCGGCCCGAAACGACCCAGAAGAGAAATGCGCCCGGTTTATCGTGCGCCTCGTGGTGTTCCAGCTCGTCGCGGGCCACGACGCCCACCGACATCACGTGCCACAACAGCCGGCGCGCTTCGGGCGACGGTTCGACGCGATGAAGTCGGTCAAAGGAGATGGCCATAGCGGCTCACATGTGCCGAAGCACCTCGATGATGGCGCTGTTGTCCAGTCCGCCGAGTCCGGCGGCTTCGGCTTGTTCGAGCAATTGCCGGTGCTGCTCGCTCAGGGGCAGTTTTGCCCCCGCCTCCGCGCCGGCTTCGAGGATGAGCCGCACGTCTTTCAAGTGCTGCGAGAGCCGCGCCTGCGGCGTGAAGTCGCGGGCCAGCATCTTCCCGCCTTTGAGATCCATCACCCGCGAATAGGACGAACTGGCGAGGAGCACTGTCAGCGCCAGTGCCGGGTCCAAGCCCAGTGCCCCGGCAAACGAAAGCCCCTCGGCCAGCACCGCCCGATTCAGGCCGAGCACCAGGTTGGTGGTCAGCTTCATTTTCGAGCCGGTCCCCCAGTCCCCCATGCGCCAACTGCGGCGGGCGAACGCGGAGAACAGGTCCTGGCATTCATCGAAGGCGGCCGCCGGCCCGCCCGCGACCACCAGCACATCGCCGCGACGCAGTTCTTCACTGTTGCCGCAAATGGCCGCGTCCAAATACGCCACCCCCAGAGGCTCCAGCGTCCGTCCTGATTCGGTTGCGAGTCGCGGATCGCCGGTGGTCGTGTCGATGAGGATCTGCCCCGGGCGGAGGCGGGCTTTGACCTGATCGAGCACTCCCTGGACGATTTCGCTGTTGGGCAGGCTTAGAAAGATGCGACGACAGCTTGCGGCCAACTCCGTGGCGCTGCCCGCGGCTTTGCCCCCGAGAGTTCGCAAACGGTCAATGCAGGCCGGCTCGAGGTCAAAACCCACCACATCGAACCCGCCGCCGAGCAGTCGTTCCGCCATCGCCGTGCCCAGAAGGCCCACCCCGATCAGGCCGATCTTCTCTCGGTCGGCGCCGGGTTGCGCCCTGGTCGGCTGGGGGCCGACTGCTCGTCTTGCAGTTTCCATGGTGCCCGGCACTCTATCCGATGTCCTGCCCCGAAGACAATGTGATTAATGCCAGATCTGTTGTGAATGCTGACAGCCTCAGAGATTGAGCAACGTGCGCAGCGTGCGCTCGATGCGGGCGGCGGCGGCTGGACGTGCTGACCCGAGCGCTCCTACCATCCCTCGTTGCTTGTCGCGAAAGCATGGTGCGGAAAACAAATGCAGGAGGGGCGGCAGATCCTGGAGGCATGCGTGGTGTCACGATCGTTGGGCAGCTACGTGGCGACAGTCGCGGTTCTGTGCTGTGCCTTGGGGGCGAGTGCGGCACACGCCGAGGGCGAGACTTGGGGGCAGTGGCGTGGTCCGACTCGCGATGGAAAGATTGCGGGACCGCCTTGGCCTGATACGTTGCAGGGCGAGGCTCTGCAGCGGGTATGGCGGGTGGAACTGGGGCCAAGCTATTCTGGGCCGATTGTTGTGGGGGATCGGGTCTTCGTAACAGAAACGCGAAAGAAAACGGACGAGGTGGTGCGGGCTTTGGACAAGCGTACGGGCAAGGAGCTTTGGAGTGCATCATGGCCGGGAGCGACGCGCGTTCCGTTCTTTGCCGCGTCGAACGGAAGCTGGATCCGCTCGACGCCGGCGTGGGACGAGCGGTCGTTGTACGTGGCCGGTATGCGCGATGTACTGGTGAGCCTGGACGACCAGACCGGCCAGGAGCGGTGGCGCGTTGACTTCGTGAGCAGTCTGAACACGCCGCCCCCTGATTTCGGGTTCGTGTCGTCGCCGCTGATTGTGGGCAACCATGTGTACGTACAGGCCGGGGCATCGCTCATCAAGCTCGATAAACGAACCGGCCGGATGATCTGGCGTGCGCTGAAGGATGACGGCGGCATGTGGGGCGGGGCGTTTTCGTCGCCGGTGATCGCGACCATCGGGGGCGTTCGGCAATTGGTGGTGCAGACGCGAACCGTGCTGGCGGGCGTGAACGTCGAATCCGGGGCAGTGCTATGGTCGCAGCCGATTCCCGCATTCCGCGGCATGAATATCCTCACCCCGGTCGTTTTCGGGGACCGCGTCTTCACCAGTGCCTATGGCGGCAAGTCGATGGTCATGGAGATCAAGAAACAGGATGAGAGCTTTGTTGCCGAGCAGGTATGGAAGACTAATGTCGAGGGGTACATGTCAACGCCGATCGTGATCGACGGATTTGCGTATCTGCATCTTCGCAGCCAGCGATTCACGTGCATGGACCTGGCGACTGGAAAGGCACGCTGGACGAGCAAGCCGTTTGGCCAGTACTGGAGCATGATTGCCCAGGGCGATCGGATTCTGGCGTTGGACCAGCGGGGCGAGCTGCTGCTGATCCGGTCGACGCCGGACAAGTTCGACCTGCTCGACCGGCGCGAAATCAGCGAAGTGACGACGTGGGCGCATGTGGCGATGAGCGGAGATCTGATCTTCGTCCGGGAACTGGAGGCGTTGGCGGCGTATCGGTGGAAAACGCCGTGATCAGCAAACCGAGGCTGTGTTTGTACCATGCCGCGCCAGATAAGGCCGCGGCAACTGGCAGGCAGGCGAGGCCGACCACAAGCCGGAACCTGCGTCCGTGTGAATCGATGTTGCAGCTCAGACTCATGACCGCTCCGCCTCTCGCCGAATCCCGTTCAGCATGCCGCGAAAAACGTAGCCGTGAACGGGCAACACGGCGTACCAGTAGGCAAGCCAACGCGGCGTTACCATCACCGGAAGCCGCTCGGTCAGGCAAGCACGCTCATCCCTGCTCAACAGTCTGCCGTCCCGAATGAACCGGATTATTGGCTCAGTAGCGAACCAGAACCACCTCGTGGATGTCGGAGATAGTCAGGTCCAGCCGGTTCTGCTGTCGTTCGAGTCGGGTCGTGGGGTTCAACGCTTTCGCCTCGCGCGGGTTTTGCGAAAGGACAACCGCCGCCTTGAACATCGGGGCGTCTTCCACCAGGCCAGGCAGCACATACGGCCGGTTCTTCTCCGGTGTGGTCTGCGGCGTCGGGTTGTATGCAATGAAATGGATCCGCAGCGTCTGCGTGGCCGGGTCGTCAGTGACGACAGCTTCGACGTTGGCCGGGGCGGTAATCTCGACGCGCGGTTTGGAATGCAGAAAGCGCGCGGCGTTGCGGAAGAGCTTGCGCGCCTCGACGATGTGGTGCTCGCTGGCGGCAGCGAAGTCGGGCGAGCAGGCAAACGTCAGAACCGTGCCCTTGCCGACCTGATTGATCAGGATCGCCGGCCCGACGGGTGCGTCGGCGCTCATCGGCCATTCGGTGCCCTCTTTGCCCTCGACCTGGCGCGTGGTCCGGTGAGGCTTGTTGAGCTGGCCCAGGCCACGCGCCGTCGTTGGCTCGTAGATGCTCGCAGGGCCTTTGACCAGAAACGGCGGCTGCCCCGACGCCTCAGCGCTGACGCCCTGTTTCTGCGCATGCGCAATCTCCGTCCCCAGGCCGTCCAATTCGCGATCTGACAAGGGTCCAAGCCGCACCCAGTTGTCCATCGACTCAAGCCGGCCCTTCGCCTTGGCCCCAACGAGGCCACTGAGCGTCGACTCGGCAAGTGGCCGGCCCATGCGGTCGAATTGACCGCTCTGGCCCGTGACCAGCAGCTTGCCACCCGCCTCAACGTATTGTCGGAACAGCGCAGTCTCCTTCTCCGAAAGGATCGCGGCGTTCGGCAGGCAGACGACGGGGAACTGCTTCATCTTATCCAGCGAAGCGTTTTCATCGAGCAGCACGCCGTATTGCAAATGCTCCAGAACACAGGCTTTTTGCGCCCCCTGGAAGCTCTGGAAATAGCTCGCGGCGTTCTCCCGCCCGACCCAGTCGCGCGTGCGGCTGCTGAAGTAGAGGCCGACATCGTACACCGGTCGCTGGCCAAAATGGGCGCGCTTGCCATGCACCTCTTTGAAAGCGGCCCCGACGCGCTGATAGGCCACCGGATCGAGCCAGCCGTCCAGGCCTGTCTTGTCCACCATCGTCACAAAAGCGCCGTGCGACAATAAGGTAAACAGCTCCCATCGTATGTCGTTCAGCGGGCGCGTGGTCTGGTCGTGGTACATCCGCACGCCACGCTGGATGGCGATCTGATACGGCAAGCCAGGCGTGCTGGCCCGGTAGAACTCCGCATTCAGCCCGACACCCAACGCGCTGAATCCCCATACGCCCGTCTCGCCTGTCACAAAATCCGCGTTGCCGGCGTGCTGAACCGGACGCTGGCCGACCTCGAACGAGAATGGTGGGTTGCCGTGGTAGTTGAAATCGACCGTGGCTTTCGGATTCACCGACCTGATGTATGCACACAGCGCCTTCTCAAACCGCTCGCTGGAGCGGTAACGAAACTCAAGCATGTCATCCCACGCGGCATCCCATGTCACACCCGCCGGCATCGCGTGGCTGAACTCCTTCTCGAACTGTGCCCGGCATGTGTCGCACCAGCATCCGTAAGGCGGCCCAAATCCCTGGTCCAGCATGTCGATGTGAAACCCGTCGATGCCGTAGGCCAGTTGCTCGGCAACGATCGCTTTCATCGCATTCAGGTAGCCGGAGTTGAGGCAAAACCGCCCGATCGGCTTGCCATCAGCGCCGCGCATTTCCCATTCCGGATGAGCCTTGAGGAAATGCCCGCCCTGCTGCACTACGCAGTATGCAATCAGCGGCAGCTTGCTCTTACGAGCCTCGTCCATCGCGTCGCGGAGAGGGTCGCGATTACCCAGGCCCGGGGCTTTGGGCAGGAGCTTGGAGTCATAGTACGCGTAATCCCCATCGCGCACCCAAACCACGAGATACTCGCTGTGGGCGGCGATGGCGTGGCGGACGATCTCGCGGCCATCGAATCGAGCGCAATAGCGGGCATCCTTCGGGTCGCTGTAACCGAACTGGGCGCCCGTCGGGCCGATCTCCATTCCGACAAGCGATCGCTCGAACCAGGGTCGCTCCGTCGCCGCCGCCATCACGCGGCTTGTCAACGCGGCCAATGCCACGACGATCATCAATACGGTCCGTTGCAGTTGCATCAGGTCCTCCTGTATCGAACGAGCAGAGTCTCCTTGTCGATCAACTCACGATCATATCGCGTCGTGCCGCGGGAAAGCAGCCTGCCACTGAACGGATCAAACACATCCGCGGGGTATGGGAAACGCAGCGAGCGCGGTCCCGCGCCGTCGGCATTCACTGTCAGGAAACCGCGGCCGGCGTAAAGCGTGTCGTCGCGTTCGTTGTAGATATGCGCACCCGCCCGCCGCGCCAAAGCCCGCAGCACTGCCGCCGGCAACACCGGGTTCCAGGTATAGATCGATGTCCACCCGGGCATCGCCTTGATCGCCACTGCGACATCGTTCGTCTTTTCGCGCAAGCCCAGCGCCGTGGCATCCGGATCGATGACAGAAATGGCCCTGGCCCACACGTGCTCATGCCCGACCAGCTTCCGGGGGAGGTGATCGATCCCATCGAAGGCCCCAGTCAGTTCAATTCGCGCCCGCACGGGCGTTGGGTCCTTTGCCAGTGTCAGTCTCAACCCGCACAGATCCCGCATCGCCTCGACAGACTCGCGTTCGCCGTCGAACAGCCCTGGAGCGTAGCACCAAAGCACGCAGCGGCCTCGGTTCAACAACCTGCGCCGGATGAGGTCGCGCTGGCCTTCGGTCAAATGAAAACAGTTCAAGAAAACGACGAGTTTGTAACGATCCACTTCCGCCAGCTCAAGATCGTCCACGAGAATCGAATCGTGCGGCGCTCCCAGTTTCGCCAATTGCACCTGCGCAGGCTGCAACGTCTGCTGGAGGAAGCCGCTCTCGAACGTGGCGTAGGCATTGGATGCCTCGTCGGACACAACCAGCACCTCGGCGACGGGCGATCCGTCGTGGTCCCTCGACTCTGCAAGAAGCGAGTTCAGTTGCTTCACTTCCGCCATGAGTTGCGGGTCGTCAAAATACCCGCCGTGCAGGTCGAAAAACGCCTGCTGCATGCCATGGCCCAGCACGAATCCCGCGCTGCGGCGGTATTGCCAGATGGTTTCCTGGGCGGTTTCGGTCACGCCCAACTCCTTGCGATATCGCGCGACCGTGGCGCGATCCGGGTTTTTTGCGTTCATCGCATCGTATCGGAATGACACTGTGTCGTTGTCGTGATACCAGAGCTTGCCATGCAGCGCAAGTGACGTGAACGGCGCCCGGGCGTAGTCGGCGCCGCGGCCCAGCTCGCGGTTGTGATAGCTCGCCGTTACCACCGCGAAATCCAGGTGTTTGGACCGAGCCAGCTTCGCCAGCGCATTGTGACCGTACTCCGGGTCGCCGCCAAACTCGAACATGTAGCAGTAGAACGCGCCGACGACCTTGCTGTGGTTGCAGGCTTCCTTCGCCGCACGGCAGAAGTGGTCTATCGTGTCCGGCACCAGGTCATTGTAGAACAGATACCAGTCGATCACGGGCATTTCGGCGCCCGGGTCGCGAAATGTGCGATCGTTGCGCCCTCGCTGCCGCGCCTCCTGCGACGGCACCGCCACGGTGTCGAACTCCGCGGACGCGTCATTCCACGCAACGCGAAGCGCGGCGACATCGCGATACTTCACCCGCAGCCAATCGCGGAACCCGCCCACCGCGTGCACGCTGTAGTCGCTCAGCTCATTGCTGTGGATGCTCCAGTGATACCACTCCTCGCTCATCAATCCCGTGATCATGTACCCGAACAGGTGCTGGCCATAGTCGGATTGCTGCATGTGCCGGATCACCTGCTGCAGCGCCGCCGCGTTGTCCGCTCGCCACTTGGCGGATGCCAGCGACGGATATGCTTTCCCCCCACGTCCTATGTTCACCTTTTCCGAGTAATGCCGCGTGCCGCTCGCCAGCAACTGACACTCGGCGGGGTTCTGCTTCACCCACCACTCCGGCGTGGTGAGATAGATGCGCGGCAGCAGCAGGCCTCGCGGATTGGCTTCCAGCACGCGATGCGCCAACTCGTCGAGCTGTCTGAAGTCCCACTCGTTTGGCCCGACCCAAGTGGGTGCGGCAAAACCGTTGCCGAGATTCGTGGAAAAACAGAACACATCAGTGCCCGCATCGGCGAACTGCCGGAAGAACCGGGTCTCTGGAACGTACGTTTCAAAGACCGGCTTCGTATAGGGCCGGCCATCGACGAAGAACATCGGCCGGCCAAGGTGACGCCTCACCTCCGTACGCGGACCGCGGACCTCGCCAGCGCCCTCAGCGCCGCCAAGAACACTTGGCCCAGCCAACAGGCCGCCTGCCGCAGCCGCCCCCCCAAGCAGAAAGCAACGGCGGTTCATGACGCGAGTCCCGTCCATCATTGCAGCAGCGCCTCCACCGCCGCCCGGTCCACCGCATATGCCGCTTCGTGCGCCAGCGCCGCCTGCCTTCGCTGTTCGATGCCCTTGCGCATCTCGAGCGAGCTCGCTGCGACATAAATGGCATCCCGGCTGCGCGTGTCGTCAATAACAACGCCGTTCCCGTCCACACGCCACTTCGCCTCGTGAACGCCATCGGCATCAACACGAAACACGTCCTTTGGCCCGCGCAGCCGCGGGGGCAGGACAAACGTGAAGGTCGCCGCACGCGGCGGACCGAACTTGAACAGATTCTCCTGCGGATCAGCGGTGTAGGCGGTATCGACTGCGAAGAGCACGGCCGCATCGGGCGCGGCGATCGACGCCAGATCCCAGTCCGGCGCGCCGTCGGCACGAACACGGCGTTCAAACCGGTAAGCGTCGCCTTCCAGGTAGAACGGCTCGAGCATCCTGGTCTCCCGCCCGATCAGGGTCATCGCATCCCACGTGTCGGGGAACTTGAGCAGCGATTTGAGGCTCAGATTGAACCAATACAGCGAGGTAATCCGTGTCGAGAGCGCATGCACAGCCTGGGCGCGAAGCTCGTCAGGCGTGGGCGACCGGCGCGACCGACCATCAAAGCGCCCGCCCCACCCCTCGTGCGGGCCCTGTGACCAATAGGCACACGGCATCGGACGATTCAGCTCACGAAGCGATCGGCACATGTCGCCGATCGTTTCGAGCGGCGCACCCCAGCGTATCCGCCGCCCGCCCCAGCGATCGTATTCGCCCCAGCTATCCGGCGACGGCGCAACAACCCGATACGCGTCATAATGCGGGTAGTCCGAAAGCCCGGCATACCAACGCCAGATCCGCTCCTCGCTATCGGTGATCGAGGTCGCCAGCCGGCTGTCACGGTATGGCAACAACTTGTCGAACACCTCCTGCGGCGGCACAGGACGCCCACCGCCGTATTGCGGCTCACCGAGAAACTCAACCGCATGGATCTTCGGAAGCCACGCGTCCGTATCCCACTTATCCAGCGGCCAGAGCCGGTTGAAGAGCCTCAGCGGATAGCGGTCGTATAACGCCGGGTTGTCGGTGTAGCCGGGCACGGCGTCAAAGTGGCCGGTGTTTACGTGCAGATGCTGCAGCAGCTTGAGATACGGCTCCTTCGTCAGATTCCCGCCAACCCAGCCGCCGCTGATGCCGAAAGCCTCTCGCTTAATGCGCAGGTGCGCCCAGACCGGGCCTGCGTTTGTGCCAACTTCGATCGCGACGTAAGTCAACGGAAGCTTGTTCGTTCGCAGCTTGACGATCCCCTTGTCGCGAGACGGAACCTCGGCCGCCACGGGCATCGGCGCCTGCGCCCATAGTGTCTGCCAGGTCGCGACGTCCTTGGGCAGCCAGAGCCGCACAGACGAGATCGACAACGACGCCTGCGCCGACTCGTTCGCGATATGCAGCACAACCGTGTCCGGCTGCACGCCGCCGTCGCCGGCCAGGAACGTCGCGGCGGAAATCCAATTTGCCGGCGTCGAAATGCCGACATTACGTTTGACCAGACCCTCGGCTTCAAGTGCGAACTCCTTGCCCGTGCCCCACCGGGCGGACTTGCCGTTGAAAGTCCAGACCGTCATCGCGCCCTCGGGAGCTCTCGCCGCCGTGCCCAGGTCGTGCCACGCCCATTCCCCGGCCGCCAGCAACTCCGCGGGCGTCCGGCCGTCAAAGCCATCTTCTACAGTGCTTTTCTGGAACTTTCGCCAGCACAATGAGTTACGAGATCTGAGGTTGGCTGTGGCACGACGTTGTTGATTATTCATGCTCATCAATGAACCTGAGTTGTGGGCCTAACGCAACGCCCGCCGCCGC
>JAPLNB010000359.1 GCA_026693085.1 Planctomycetota bacterium
CGCTTGGGCAGCTTTGCCACCGCCTGCTCGAACCATGCCGGCGGCTTCGCCTGCCACTGAGCCAACTGCTCCTGCAGCACCGTCACGTCCGCCTGCAGCTTCGTTGCCCATGCCGGCGGAAGCTCTGCCTGTTGCACTTCCGGGCCGGCCAGCTCCACACATTGCCAGCCCTCACACCGGCACCTTGATCGGCAAGGCGCGGACGCGTTTGCCGGTGGCGTGGTAGACGGCGTTGGCGATGGCCGGGGCGATGGCGATGATGGGCGTTTCTCCGCCGCCGACGGCGTTCATGTCCGGACGATCGAGCAACTGAATATCCAGTTCCGGCACATCATCAAATCGCGGCACCTCGTAGCTGCCGAAGGACGCGTTGAGGATCTTGCCGTTGGCGAATCGCATCTCCTCGCGCAGGGCCGCCCCCATGCCCATGATGATGCATCCCTGCACCTGCGACATGAGGTTGACCGGGTTGAGGATCTTGCCGCACTCGAAGGCCTCGCACACGCGGCAGACCGTCATCTTGCCCGCCTCGTCCAGCGCGATCTCAGCGCAGGCCGCTACCACCGAATTCTTCTCGGTGCCACAGGCCAGCCCGACGCCGACGGTCGGGGATTTCCGTTCGACGCGGTTCTTCCAGTCGAAGCGTTGGGTGGCGGCTTCGAGGACAGCGCGAATGCGCGGGTTATCCAGGTGGGCCAGCCGGAACTCGAGCGGATCGGCCCCCGCGGCCGCGGCCAGCTCGTCCATGAAACACTCGCGGGCAAAATTGTTCCCCGTCGAGGCCAGCGCGCGATACGATCCCTGCCGCAGCGGCGAGTTCGTGTTCACCGAACGGCTCTGCGCCCGGCCGGCTCGATACGGCGTCTCGATTCCAGGCGAACCGGCGTTGATGTTCACGAAGTGCCAGCTTGTCAGGACGCCTTTAGGATCCAAACCCGCTTCGATCTCGATCACGGCCGCTGGCCGGAAATACGCCCAGGTGAATTCCTCGGCTCGCGTCCATTTCACGCAAACCGGTTTCCCGGCCGCCTTCGCCAGGCGGGCGGCCTCGACGTGCACCTCGCCCTGGCTCTTGCCGCCAAAGCCGCCGCCAAAGTCGGGAACCAATAGGCGCACCGCATCGGTGGCCAGCCCGAATGCCTGCACCAACTGTGAGTGCCAGCCGAAAGGGTTCTGCGTGCCTGTCCATACCGTCAGCTTCCCATCGGCCCACTCGGCTACAGCCGAGCGAGTCTCCATCGGCGTGTGCTGGATATAGGCCACGTTGTAGGTCGCCTTCAACACCTTCGCCGCCTTGGCCAGCTCGTCGGCGAAGGGATTGGCCGGCTGGTTCTGGGCTCGCCGCTTGAGGTAGCCGAAGATCTCCGTGCTGGAGGGCTGGGGCGAAGTTTCCCATTGGGCGGTCTTGGCGATCTCCTCTATCGCCCGCTCGGCGACGAGTGTCGTCCGAGCGGCGACGCCTACGAATGACCCTTCCTGCACCACCACGACATCTTTCATCGCCTTGGCCGGCGCCAGATCGACGGATATAAGCTTCACGCCGTACGCCGGCGCCCGCAGCACCTTGCCGTAGAGCATGCCGGGGCGAATGATGTCGGATGGGAAGCGATGGGCGCCGGTGACGAGGTCGCGGCCGTTGGGGCGCGGCAGGGGCGTGCCCAGCACCTTCCAGTCCTTGACCACGCGGACGGTGACATCGGCGGGCGCGGCCTGGGCAAAGGCTTTGGGCAGGTCCTCAGTCCTGGCCAGGTCGGCATATGTGAGCGTGCGATTGCTGGCGGCGTGCGTGATCTTGCCGTCGCTGACCTGGAGCGCAGCGCGATCCACGCCCCACTTCTGCGCCGCCAGGCCGATGAGCAGCGTTCGCGCTGCCGCGGCGGCCTGGCGAACCGGCGGAATCGTCAGCGGCGTAGTCATGCTGCCGACGGTGGGGCCGTCATCGGGTACCAGGCTGGTGTCGCCCATGATCAGATTGAGCCGGCTCGCGGCCACGCCCAGTTCTTCGGCCGCCGCCGCGGTGATCTCGGCGCGGGCTCCCTGCCCCTGCTCGATCTTTCCGGTCATGACGCTGATGGTTCCATCGATGCCGACGTGCAGGCGTGCGGAAATGCTGCGCGCCCTGCCACCGCCTCCGCCGCGGCCACCGCGCTGTGCCGACACAACCGGGGCGCTCACCGCGATCAGCAGCCCCGCGCCCAGCATCTGCACGAAGTCGCGGCGACTGATCTCGTTTGGGGCCGCGGTGCGATCGCACGTTGATTTCACCTGGGATTTGACGATTCGCTTGTCTTGCCTGGTGCTCATGGCTTACCTCCTCGCCTGGGCGGCGCGGCGCACCGCATTCAAAATCTTCGGATACCCGCAGCAGCGGCAGAGGTGCCCGTTCATCCACTCGCGGATTTGCGCCTCGCTGGGATTGGGCTTCTCCTTGAGCAGCGCCACCGTGCTCATGATCATCCCCGGCGTGCAGTAGCCGCACTGAAAGGCGTTCTCGGCCATGAACGCCTCCTGCACGGGGTGCAGCTTGTCGCCCTGGCAGAGGCCTTCGATGGTGAGGATGTCTCTCTTGTCCGCGGCGGTTACAGGCAGGTGGCAGGCCCGCTCGCGTTTGCCATCGATGAGCACGGTGCAGGCGCCGCAATATCCGTCGCCGCAGCCGTATTTCGTGCCGGTCAGTTGCAGGTCTTCGCGCAGGACATCCAGCAGGCGTCGCTGAGGATCGGTAGTAACCGTCCTCGGCTGGCCATTCACGGTAAAGGTGATTGTCGCATCCATAGCTCAGCAGCCCTCATCAAAGGTCCGCGGTTCCAGTGCCGGGCGGCCGTTGGATAGCACCAGCCGCGGCACTGCCTTCAGTCGATTCGCCTGGGCAATACTGTACGGCGCGGGGGTCTGCGTTGGAAAGGCCAGAGTGATAGCACGCTCCATCTGTCCTGGCCTCGGCCGTTGTTTTCCACGGTCGAACGAGGACCCGGCCGGCGACCTGCTCGCCGTCGCGCGCACCGGCGGCGAAAAGTAGCAGGCCTTCGCGCTGCGCGGTTATGCGCGGATGGTCCAGAATTCCACTCCCCCGGCTGAAGTCAGCGCAAGATGGGCTCGCTGCGGCCAAACCCGCCGAGGAGAAGAAACTGTTGATTGGCGCTTTGGGTTCGATCCCGTATGGTGCCGAAACCCGATCGAGGTATGAATGACAGCATCTGCTCGGAGCGAGAGGCTGTTGGTGCTGGGAACCAGTGGAAGTAACTGAGCCCTTGGCACCTGGGGTGACGACGGAGTGACGAGCAGGACTGATGTCGAAGACGCCGATTGCAGACGTCGGTGGAGAGGTCATCGCAGTTGCCAGAAACGCAACGCAGGACGAAACTCGCCACCGCAGATGGCTATGGACTCTTGAGTGCGTCGCAGGTTACCGCTCGGTTGGAAAGTGGCGCACTACGGGCCAGCATGGTCTGAAGCATGTGCGCTGCGCGTCATGAGAATCATAGCAGGGCATCAAGCACGCCGCAGTTCGTACCTTCGAGTGTGTTTCGGTTGTAGGGGGACTTCCCGCCCGTCCTGTCGCGGATGGCTCCGTCGATCTAATACTCGTTGTGAGGTTTGAAGCCAGGGACTGTCAGCACATTGACGAAGACATCCAGGCCGCGGTGGCCGGTCCCAGGTGGAATGTAGACGAACAAACCCGGCTCGAGGTTGTGCAGCTCGTAGCGACCCAACTCCCGCAAGTCGGGGAAGACGATCAGCGAGGCTTGGCGCCCCCAGGTGTTGAGCTTGTACGTCTGCGGGTCCAGTACCAGGTACATCTCCGTCTGGGGCAGACCGCCGCCCACTGCTGTGCGCGGGTGAAAATGGGTGGGCGACGTCTCCTTGGGGATGTTGACCACATGGCTGTTCACGAAATTCACGCCATCCGCCGACTCGCCCGGATAGTCTGCGTACCACGTGAGCGGCAGTCTGCGGAACGGGTCGAAATCGGGGTTACAGCCGCCTGCGGTGTCCAGGAGATGCCGCAGACGCCGAACCGCCGAAATATGGCTGGCCTTTCGCGCGGGTTGCTCAATGGCGAGGCATTGAAATCGGCCGCGCACCCTGATCGTCTCCTGCGCACAAGCCACCACCTGCTCGCCTTCCAGCAGAAGCTCCTACGAATCGGTCTGCTTGGTTGAATAGCCTTGTTCTCGATAGACATGGAACAGTGACCCAATTGCCGATCCCACTTGCTCGTCGCTGGACCACGGCCGCGGGGTTTGCTCCAGCTTCCAGACATCGCCCGCGTCGTTGACGATGAATCGGCCGCCCACGCTCATCGTGCGTCGCGGCAGGCCGGCGTCACCGAGAATCCAGCGGGCGACATCGACTTCGTGCACGCCCTGGTTGCACGATTCGCCATCGCCCATGTTCCAGGTGAAGCTGCAATCGTACTGGAGACGATCGCGATAGACCGGCTCCTTGCGGGCCGGCCCGCACCAAAAATCGTAGTCGAGGGTCGGGGGAATCGGCAGGGGCTCCGTGTGTTTGCCGATCGATTGCCGCGGCTTGTTGGCAAGACAGGTCGCATATTGAATCTTGCCCAGATGGCCCTCCCTGAGCCATTGCGCCATCATTGCATAGGCGCTGACAGAACGATACTGCGTACCGACTTGGACCAGCCGGCCGTGTTTCCGTGCCGCATTGACCATCTGCCGACCCTCCCAAATGAAGTGGGCCAGCGGTTTCTCCACGTAGACGTGTCGGCCGGTCTGGCAAGCCCAGATCGTCGGCAGTGCGTGCCAGTGTTGCATCGTCGCAACAGAGATCGCATCAGAATCCTTTCGCTCCATGAGCTTGCGGACATCGACTACCTCGTCGGGCCTGTACTTGAACCGCGATTCAACCGACTTGGCCGCTGCGCTCAGGCGATGGCGATCCGGGTCGCAGACGGCAATGATCCGCACGCCTTTCTGACCACCGAAGGACGCGATGTGAACGCCACCACGGCCGCCCAGGCCGACCACCGCGATGCGAATCTCCTCGTTGGCGCAAGACTCGTGATCCGGCGACCATCGGCATTCCGATGGCGGCTGCGGCGACGGCTGAACGGCTAACAAACTGACGACGCGTAAGCGACATGGCTGCACTCCTCAGACTCATGATTCCACTGCGCTGTGCGGTCTCATTGTAACGGATATGCTGTCCGAAGGACCTGCAATCAAAGCGAACGCATCGTGTAGTCATTGCCACGATAGCGGCGACTTCAACTTTGAGGGCTTGGTGAACGCCGATGACTTCAATCACGACGACGACGCGAACGCCGACGATTACGGCCTGATCGACCGGGCCTTCATCGGCGAGAGTGGGCAACTGTCCGCATCGAAGCCTGAGCCGGCAATGACGGCAGATATGGCATTCCAACAGAAGACCAAGAACGCTGATCCGGCCGGCATCCTGAGCCAGTTGTTCTCGATGCAGCCGATCCTGTAGGTGCCCCGCGGTGGCGGTGGATCGAGGGTAATCAGCGTTGTCGCAGCCCTCGCTGCGATGTGGGTCCTTCGGACCCGAGTTCATACAGTGCCCGACGCGCCCGTTGCCGTCTCGGCTGCGTCGGAAAGCACGATGATCGAGTACCATAGGCGGGCATGTCTGGTGTTCGTGGCGGCGGGGCTAGCCACCGGTTGGGAGGAATCGATTATTGGAGCAGAGCCAACAGGAGACCATGATGACAATTTGGCCTGAAGCTTCGGCGCGGCACATCCAGAACTCACGCGGGGTCTCCCGTCGGTCAGTAGTGCGGCGGGCGGCGGCCCCCACGCTGCTAGCCATCGTGCCCCGGCATGTATTGGGTGGTGAAGGTCAGATTCCTCCAAGCCAGAAGACGACCGTGGCAGGCATCGGCATGGGAAGCCACGGCTCCCAGAATATCGCCGCGCTGCTGGAGTTCCCCGAGATCCAGGTTATCGCCGTCTGCGATGTCAACCGCGAAGGCGCCGGATATCTGTCATGGAACTGGGCTGAGGGCAAGGAGCGCAGGCCCGCGGGTCGCGAGCCGGCACGGCGCGCCGTTGACGAGCACTACGCCCGCCAGAACCCTTCGGGCCAGTACCGTGGATGCCGGGCTTACCTGGATTTCCGCGAGCTGCTGGAGAAGGAAGACATCGATGCCGTGATGATCGCCACGCCGGATCATCTGCACGCGGCAATCACTATGGGTGCCCTGAAGCGGAAGAAACACGTCTACTGCGAGAAGCCACTGACGTACTCCGTCTACATCGAGTCGATGCCCTTGTCGGCGGCCTCGACAAACGAAAGAACGGCGGAGGATGAGACGCCCTGTGTTTCCGGGCTGCTGCGTGGCAGGCCTGCAGCGACGCAGATGGAGCTACCGCAGGTGATCAGTGCGATGATGGAGAGAGTCTTCATGCCTGTGACTCCACCACCTACCGCGCCGGCAGTCAAACCGGCCAAATCAGGCGCTTCAGCGGACCGGGACAGGCGGCGCCGCTGAGCTTGGTCGTTGCCTCATTTGCGCACTTCCTCCAGCGACACCTCGGCGCCGCCGCGTTCCTTGCTCAGTTGGGCGGCGGTCATGAACTCGAAGATCTCGATGGTTTGGGCCGAGTCCACGGGCGCCTTGCCAGTTTGGAAAAACTCGGCCATCGCGCGCATCAGCCCATCGTATGCGTCCGGGCCGGCGCAGTCCGTCGTGCCCTGCTCGCCCCACACCCGGATCATCGGCGGCTTCTCATCCTTCAGCGGCCCATAATACACGCCGATGCGTCCATCTTTCCATTTGCCAGTCGTCACGTCGGCACTGGCGTCGGTCTTGCGCGATACGCTCACGCATCCGGTCCCCATCACCGCGTACATCGCTTCCACGCCGTGAATCCCGTAGAAGTAAAGGTCCGGATGATGCTCCAGCTTGTTGAAGGGAGAGCTTCCTTGAACCTTGATGACCTTCCCCACTCCAGGCTTCTCCCGCAGCCGCGGAATGTCCGGATGAAACCGTGACGAGGAGGAACTGAAGAATGGCGTGCGCGTCTCCTTCGAGAGTTGCACGATCTGGCGAACATCGTCCAGGCTGGCCGCCAGCGGCTTGTCAATGAACAGTCGTTTGCCGGCCTTGAGGACGGGCGTGGCTTGCGCCAGGTGCGGCCGGCCGTCCACGCTCTCCAGCAGGACCACGTCCACCTTGGCCAGAAGGGCGTCGATGCTATCGACGATTTCGACGCCGTTCCTGTCGTGGATCGTCTTGGCGAAGCCCTCGACGCGGTTGGCGCTGATCGGCAGATCGGGGCTGCCGCCTTTGAATGCCGCGACCACTTTGATTCGCCATTCTGAATGCGACTGAAAAATGGCCGTGAACTCCGGCACGTGGGAGGTATCGGTGCCAATGATGCCCGCTCGAAGGTCCTTGGCCGCCCATTGCGGCGACTCGGCGGCAAACGCCACCGAAGCCGCCGCCAACGCCAACATCGACGCGCAGATTTTCATGTCTGGCTCCTTGCGCTAGACCCCATGGTCAGTTGCTTCCATCCGACGGCAGATTGGAGAAGTCGTACTTGGCCATCCAGCCCAGGCGCATTTGGGTGTAGGCGATGTCGGCATGCCTGTCGGCATAGGGCCCGCCCAGAACGTAGAAGACCTCGAAACCCAAGTCTGGCAACTCCAGCGCTCGCCGCGCCACCTCGCCGATGTCTCGACGGTCGGTGAACTGCCAATTGCAGGATGTGGCGAGTTTGCCGTACTTATCGCGGCAGGTGTCCATGTCGGTGATGTAGGCTGGCCGCAGCGCCGCCACGGCAACGCCGAACTCCCAATGATACTGCTGAGCGATGACTTCCTGGCAGATTTTGGTGTGGCTGTAGATGCCCTCGCCGCGCAAAGGCAGATCGCGGGAGAGAAAATCCCCGCGCTGCTGATAGAAGCCCACAACGCCCGTGCTCGAGATCAGCGAGATGCGCCGAATCCCCTGCTTCACGGCCGCAAAGAAGAGGTTCGCCGTTCCCTTGACGTTCACGTCATACGGAACAGTGGGCGCCTCGTAGTGTCCAGCCTGGCGCGATGCCATGTGGGCAATGACGATGCCATCCGTTCCCTCAACGGCCCGCTGAACCGTGTCCAAGTCCGACACGCTGCCGATGATCTTCTGGTGAGGCGTCTCGAAGTCCACAATGTCCATCAGTCGCAGGTCGCAACGATCCTCGAACGGCAGAACCAGCCCACGTCCCAGAAACCCCGCCGCGCCAGTGATCAACACGTGCATCGCAGTTTCTCCTGATCAAGCCATGCGCGCATGGCCGCCGCATCGTCGAGCATCTGCTCCACGCTGTCGTTCATGACGAACTCCAACATCGCGAACACCTGGCCGGCGGGTCGTCGCAGCGCCACCTGGTGGAACGCGGCTTGCCACAACCCAGCGCCCTCCGCAAGCGGTCGGTTCCTCCCGCTGGCAGGATCTTCCCAGTAGACGTGCAAGCCCACCAGGTCCGGCATCGCCACCTCCAGCTCGCTCAGGCACTTGCTTGGATCGTGATGCAAAGGCTGCCAATACGTCTTGAAGCAAGGGTGGCCCACCGCATCCAAGAGCGCCCGCGCCGACTCCGCGGTGTCCGTCAGGGTGTTGCCGTGCCATTCGGTGGCCACGCGGAGATCGACCTGTTGCGCCAGTTCAGCAGCACAACGACCATCCGACTCAACGATGGTGCGATACTCGGCAGTGGCGTCCCGCGATGCCACGCCTCCGGCCCACACGCGGATGATCGGCGCACCCAGCGCCACAGCGGTCTCCACCACGCGCGGCAGCACCTCCGGCGTTTCCTGCCCCAGACGGTAATACGAGCCGTAGGAACTGACGGCCACACCGGCGTCGCGGGTCATCGCCGCCACTTCCCTGGCCACGTCCGCCCGGCCATGCGGCACATGGATGTCGCCGCCCCATTCGATGCCCGCCAGCTTCGCTTTCGCCGCCGCCTCGACGACCTGCCGCGCCGAGAGCTTTCTGAAGGTGACCGAAGCCACTCCGGGCAGGATCATGGCGCCTCCGCCGTGTCGGCTTGCGCGCCAGCGCCGAGGCGCTGTTCCAGCCGGCGCTTGTTGACCAGACCCACTACCAGCAGGAGCGCGGCAAAAAACACGATAAACGCAACAATGCTCAGGATGATGATAACGTCCCGTTTGGAATGCGCCAGCAGCAGCAACGGCAACAGCACCGCGCCGCTCAGCAGCCCGAATAGGCCGATCATCCGGAGTTGCGACAGATCGGTGGGCTTGCCGATCTCCTTCTCGAAATCCACGGGCGTGCCCATCGTGCGGAAAAAGCGGTTGACGCGATCGTCGTACGTTTCCATCGGTTGGCCATCCGCAGATACCGCCCTCTCGCTTGGCCGATCGAAAAACATCGAGCCAAGGAACATTCCCAGCGAGAAAAGCTGCAGGAAAATCATCTTCTGATGCCACAGAACCTCATGGCCATTCCATTGAAGCGGGTGGCCGAGCCACTGCGGAATGTTGAGGGCCGCCGATGCCGCAAGCCCCACGAGAATGGCGGCGACGGGCGCCCACGGCGGCGTGCGCTTGACGAACAGCCCGCCCACCATCGGACCGGCAAAGGCCGGCCCGATGATGGCCATGAACTCGATCATGAGCGTGTACAGGCTGAACTTGGACAGCCCATAGCACATGCCGATCGCGAAGCCCACGACAAACAGCCCGAACGCCAGATTGACGAACTTGACCAGGTGCAGGCGGGCCTTGCCGGTACGCTCGGCCCAGCCCAAAAGCCGGCACAGCGGCGGGTACATGTTCTGCACAATCTGCCCGGCCGACCCGGTCAGGCACCCGTCGAGCACGCTCATGGTGGCCGAGAACATCGCGGTGACCACCAGCCCGCTAAGACCGATGGGCAGCAGCTTCAGGCACATGAAGGCATACGCCGCGTCGGCGGAGTTGCCGATGCCCTTGATCGACTCGACCTGATGTGCGTACAGAAGCCGCGCCACCATGGGCGGGATGAAGAATATGAACGAGCCCAGGAGCATCAGAAAGCCCCCTAGAATGGCGGCCTTGCGAGCGTCGCGGCCATCCTTCACCGACAGGTATCGCCCCGTGGCGGTCAGGCCGGCGACGTTGATCCAGATCCCCAGCAGCGTCGCCCACACCCAGCCCGGGGTGAACAGCCCCCCGGCGACCTGGCTGGTGGTCTGGTAAAGGTGGCCCGGCGATTTGATGAGTTGGAAGTCGGCGACGAGGTTCTGGCTGCTGATCTGCGCGAAGATGCCGTGCAGGCCGCCGATGTGGATGAGGCTCAGCACGGCCATGGTAATCGTGACCGCCAGCAGGATCAGCCCGTGCAGGTAGTCATTGACCATGCAGCTCCAACTGCCGCCGGTGACCGAATAGAAGATGGCAACGACGCCGATCATGAGAATGACCGCCAGCAGGGGCATGCCGAAGATCACGGAAACGAACTTGCTCGTGCCCAGCAGCATGATTCCGCCCCAGAGCAAGCCGAACGGCACGGTATAGACGAAGAGCTGCTCCGTCGCCGCCCCAAAGCGCGAGCGTACGTTATCCACGGACGTGATCGCCCGCGTCTGGCGAAACCGATGTGCCAAGAACGCTGCCTGGATGAAGAACCCCAGCGCGTTGCCCCAGAAAATCATCATCGGGCTGAATCCCGCGGCGAAGGCCTGCCCGCCGATGCCCGTGAAAGTCAGCGCCGAGAAACCGGTCATGAACATGCTCGTGCCGGCCAGCCACCAGGCAGCCTGCCCTCCAGCTCGCAGGTAGTCGCTGACGTTGCGGCTGAGCTTTGTGCAGACGATCCCGACGACGGTCATGATCAGCAGGTAAACGAAGATGATGATGTAGTCGGTGATGCCAGCAGTCATGACAGCCATCGGGTGAGTCCCGATTCCATCGCATGGAGAAGTTCACGTCTTTATCCTCCTTTCCATTTACGCCTGCAAGCGCTTTGACTATGCTTTTGTACACCATGATAAACATTCGATACTCGATCGCGGGCCTTCTGTGGCTGGCTGCATGCGATCAGACGCTGTCAGCCGCCCAGGGCGTGCCGGCGCCAGCGGCGGAGAAAACGATCTCCCGAATGGTCAAAATGGACGAGGCCAAGTTCAAGGACTGGCTATCGCGCTGGGACAGAAACATCACCGCCGATTCCCGCAACCGCTATTGCGACAAGGCCATGGGCGAGGATATCGGCTGGCTGATGACGCCCTTCATGGACGGCTTCTACTACGGATACCTGGCCACCAAAGACACCAAGTGGGTTGACATGCTCGTGGACTGGACCGACTCCTGGGTTAAACGCGCGGTCAAGGAGCCAGATGGCTACCTTGGCTGGCCGAGGCCCGAAGCGGCCGGCACCCAAGTCGACAATCTCGACAGCTTCACCGCCGACAGCATGCTCGGCGAGGCGATGGCCTTGCGTCCCGCGGTGCTGATGGCCGCCGTAATCCTCAAACACCCCGCCCTGAAAGCCAGGTACGGCGCGAAGGCGGAGAGCTACATCCAGCTCTCCGAACAGATCTACGAGAAATGGGACAAGCGCGGCGGCTGGCGCGAAACCAAAGACGGCGGGATGATCAGCCTGGTGCTGCCTTACGGAATCGACAGCAAAACCGGCAAGTGGACCGCGGCCTACGAGACGCGCAATGCCCCCGGCAACGGATTCTCGCACCCGAACAACAAGGCCAACCACGTCGCCCGCTGGCTCCTGGCCATGTCCGATGCCACCGGAAAACCGGTGTACAAGCAGCGCGCCGAAAAATGGTTCAAGCTGATGAAGTCGCGTGTGCAACTGAAGGACGATGGCACCTACCAGATCTGGAACTACTGGCAGCCGGCCGGCCCGTGGGACTACAAGCCCGATGGTTCGCCCAAACACTGGATTGGGGTCCATCCCAACGGCGGCTACTATTTCATTGACACCGAAGGCATTGTGGATGCCTACGAACATGGGCTGGTCTTCAGCAAGGATGATATTGGCCACCTGATTAATACAGGCCTGGCCGAGAAAAGGTATTGGGCCGCATTGGTGCCTTACAGCCAGGATATCCAGAAGAAATTCGAGGAAAACACCAAGCCCGATAGCTGGGGAGGTCTCGGCGCGGCCGCGAGGTATCTGGCGCAGCAGGCCCAGTAACCTGTTGTGGCGCCGCCGCATCGTGGCTTAGCCCGAGATATTGCTTCGGGCCAGAACGAAACGGAGAGAAAGCATGGACACGCAACGGCAGTTGAACCGTCGTCAGCTCCTACAGACCACCGTTCTTGCGGCCGCGGCATTGCCACTGGCATCGCTGGCTGCCGATCTGCCCTCCAACCCCAAGGGTAAGCCCAAAGTCGGCTGCCTGAGCTGGTGTTTCCATGACCTGTCTCCCGCAGTGGACCCCGAGCCGGCCATCGACATCATCGGCGATCTGGGCTTTGACGGCATCGAGCTGATCGTGACGGCCCGCCGAGATCTCAGGGATTTCTGGACCGATGCCCGGGTCGACCGCTACAAGAAAAAGCTCGAACAAAAGAAACTGCAGGTCTCGCAGTTCGTCATCTTTCAACCCGTGGTCGAAGCGCTCTCCAGCACCAAACCCGACGAGCTGCGACAGGGCCTGGACTATTTCGAAGCCGGCTGCCGGATCGGGAAGAAACTCAATGCCCCGATGATCAACATCGTCTCGCCCTGGGCACGCGAACTGAAAGGCCCGACGGAATACCTGCCCCGCTACTACGAGGTCGAGAATCCCAAGCCCAACGAGAAATTCCACATCGACATCGCCCAGGGCTTCGATTGGGACCGCGTCTGGGCCGGTTATGTGGAAAGCACCAAAGCGTGCCTTGCCCTGGCCAAGGCCCATGGGTTGAAGTTCTCCATCGAGCAGCACACCCACTGCATGGTGCCCGATGCGGCATCGTTCCGTTGGCTCTGGGATGCCATCCGCGATTCGGACCTGGGCTATAACATCGACGTGGGCTGGACGCTGCTCCAGCGCGAATACCCGCCGCTGGCGATCCACAAGGTCCGCAGGCAACTGATGAACTTGCACATGCGCGACATCGACGGGCAGATGCGGCAGTTCGTCCACGTTGGCGCCGGCGTGATGGACTTCAAGGCCATCATCGACACGCTCAAGCAGATCGGCTTCGACGGTTACCTGTCCATCGAGCAGGACAAGCACCCCGGCGATATGAAGGAAACCTGCCGTCGGTATCTGCAATTGATGAGACAGCTCATCGGGTAGGCGACTCGTCACCCCACGGCTTCGCGGATGATTTTCGCGGCGGCCTTTTCCTGCTGAGCCGTCAGCACGGATGGAACCGGCACCAGGATCGCCCGCGCGAACAGCTCATCGCTGCGCGGACAGGCGCCCTTGGCATAGCTGTAGATGCTTCGGGCGTTGGCCCGCAGGTTCCATGGGTTGCCCGCCAGGGACAGTGGCGCCTTCTTCACGAGTTGCAGGATGTTGTAGTAGATGTGCATGCCATACTCGGCCAGGCGGGAATTGGGCAGGCCCGCCTGGCTCATGCGTGAACTCGCCGCACGCGCGCACTGCTCATCCCTCAGGAGCATGATCAGGAAGCACCCGGTGTCGCCCGCCCGATCATGAATCTGCCGGAACGCCAGCCCGCTCGTCGTCGCCAGCATCGCCTTGATCCGCCGCTTCGATACGCGCATTCGCCGCACGATCAAAGGCAGCTTCTTAAGCTGCTCCCAGGCCAGCGCCCCCGACAGGTCGGACATGCGCCGGCCAGCGCCCCAGCCCGCCTGCACCGCGATGGTGTTGGGCAAATCGTCTATCCACGGCACCCCGATATCGTGAGCCGCGTTCAGTTGCAGGTAGAGCTGCTGGTTATTGCTGACCAGCAGTCCGCCCTCTCCGCTTGTGCAGTTCTTATTGATCTGGAGGCTGAACATGCCGACGTCCCCGAACGTCCCCACCTTCTGCCCCGCGAAGCTCCCGCCATTGCACTGAGCGCAGTCCTCCAGCACGGCGATATTCCGCCGTCGCGCAATCGCCATAACCGACTTCATATCGCAAGGCGCCCCGGCCATGTGTACCGGCACGATCAGCTTCGTGCGTGGCGTGATCTTCTTCTCCAGATCCGCGCAGTTCATGGTGAAGGATTCATCCACTTCGCACAGCACCGGAATCGCATTGGCCGATACAACGGACCCCACGGTCGAGACCCACATGAACGCCGGCACAATCACCTCATCCCACGGCCCGATGCCCAGCGCCGTCATCGCCGTCATCAGCGCCCCCGTCCCGCTGTTGACCGCAAGCGCATAACGCGCCCCGTAGAACTCCCTGGCCTGCCGCTCCAGCGCCGCCACAAACTTCGGCCGCTTCAGTCCGTAGTATCGAAACGGCGCGCGGTTGCGCACCACCTCGAGCACCGCCTTCTCCTCCTCAATGCCATAGTGGTGCACACCGGGGAATTCTCTTGGCCAGGCAAGCTTCATGTGGTCCTCCTTCGCCCTCGCATTATATCCCGGGAAGCCGTGCATGTGCTCAACTACGTCAAAATAGATCGGACGGTGGGCGGCGGGACGATGTGATGACCGAATGCCCCGTTCTTCCCTTCCTCGTGGCTCACCGCTTCTTCCACATCGCCGTCGTGATCGAACCCGCGGGCAAATTCAATTGCAGCGACTGTCCCTGAACTTCCAGCCGGGCTGCAACTTCCTTATCCCAGCTATTGATCAGTTGCGCGATCACTTGTCCATCGGCCCTCTGGAATGCGATGCACCGCACAGGCGTTCTGTTGGTGCCCTTGACCTCTACTCTGACCGCCCCGGGGCGCACAAACTTGGCGAAGTGCGCAAGGTAGTAGAACGCCCCGGTGTAGATCACCTCGTGGTTTCTGCGGTTGATGATCACCAGCGGATGCTGGATGTTGTCGTCAGGATTGCCGTGTACCGGCGAGACCGCCCACGGGCCACCGTTCTCATCCAGGATCATGTTCCAATAGATCCAGGCCGCAGCGCCGGCCTCCAGGTCGGAAACAATCTGGTTGCCCCAGAAGTCGCCATCCGCAAAATCCGGCCGCGGCAGCTTCATCGTCTTGGGCGTGCCGGCCTGGTAGGCATAGCACACCTCCGTCATCCACAGCGGAAGGTCCGGATAGCGATCACGAAGAGCGGCGATCTTGTCAAAGTGGCCAAAGTCGTAGCCGTGATAAGGCATGGCCCCGACGTATTTCCGCGCCTCCGGATCATCGAGCACGACGGGATAACGACGCGCCGCCTGCTCGCGGCTCTCCGCTTCGCTGAGCATGATCTTCGTCTTGATGCCTTCTTTGGCCAGCAGAGGGCCGACATGATTCTTGAGCAGGTCGCGAATCTTGCTGTAAGGGATCTTGGTATAGATGCCAGGTTCGTTGAACAGGCACAGGTAGTCGATGAAGATGCCGGCCTTCTGGTATTCCTGAAGATAACGCAAATAGTACAACGCCAGCGCGTCAAAGCACTTCTCCTGAACATCCTGGTTTCTCCGGTCCTGCACCTGCGTCAGCATCCAGTCGGGCGGATAGTCCAGCGACGCCTGGAGCACGAAGCTGCCGTGCCGGCGGGCTCGCCTGATAAACGTGGCCGACCCATCGGGTTTCAGGTCGCGCTCGATGCTGAAATTCTTCATTGCGACATCGCCCGCCGTGTCGTTGTAGGTATACCACGGGCCGGCCGACATGAAGTCCGTGCAGGCAATGGTCGTCTTCATGGCACTGAATCCGGCGCCGCGGGCCGGATCGAAAATACTCTGCAACACCTGCTCCTGCTGCTGCGCGGGCAGGCTATTGATGCAGATCATCCCCGCCTCCAGGATCGAAGCGCCGAAGCCCACGATGCTCTGGTGGGTCTTGGCCGGGTCGATCTGAAAGACCACACTGCCTTCCTGCCCCTGCCGCTGGAAGCGCACGGGCGGCTTGGCCGCCAGACGATCCCCCGCCCTCGAGGAAACCACGATCGTGGCCTCCTGGCCCTGCGCAGCCACACCCCACAAGCTTGCCGCCACAAGAATGGCGATGTCGAAGAGCCGGTGGACCACGACGGGAAGATGCGATTGTGCCATGGATTCTCTCCGCGATTCGTTTTGTGCTTGCCTTGCCCACGATACTGCTTACCCTGATAGGCGACCGGTCAGCAGGCCATTCTAACCAGAATCACCCGAGGATGTGACTATGGGCATTCACCTCTCATCAAGCTGGTTTGCCATGATCCTTTCAACGACGCTCGGCGCTGTCGCCGGCAGGGCCGCCGAGTCTACCCCCACCGCGCCTATTGGCGTAGCCAAGATCGACATCACGCCCCAAACTCCCGTGCGTATGTACGGCTACGCCTCGCGAACGATCGAGTCCGAGGGTGTGGCCGGTCGTCTCAGCGCCTCCGCCCTCGTGATTGGCGGCGATGCTGACCACGGGCCGGCCGTCCTTCTGTCCGTCGATAATGGCTCGGTCCCACCGACGATCCGCACAGAAGTATTCCGACGCCTCCAAGAAAAGGTCCGTCTGAAACCCGAGCAGTTCATGCTCTGCAATACCCACATTCACTCCGGCCCGGACCTCGAGGGAATGGGCTCGCTGACAGGCGAACAGCGGGAACATATGGTGCAATACGCCGAACATTTGACCAGCCGTCTGGAAAAGGTCGTCCTCCAAGCCCTGGCCGCGCGCCGGCCCGGCCGGCTCGCCTGGGCGCAGGGATCCGTCGCCTTCGCTGCCAACCGCCGCGTTCTGAACGATGGCAAATGGACCGGATTCGGCGCTGTCGCCGATGCTCCGGCCGACCACACACTGCCCGTCATGCGCGTCACCGATGCCGACGGCAAGCTGCTGGCCGTGCTGGTCAACTATGCCTGCCACAACACCACCCTGCGGCCAAACTTTACGCAGATCCACGGCGACTGGGCCGGATGTGCCCAGGAGTATATCCAGGCCGATTTCCCCGGCGTCGTCGCGATCGTGGCGCTCGGATGCGGCGCGGATGCCGATCCCGCTCCTCATGACACCGTTGAGCTGTGCCAGCAGCACGGCCGGGCGATGGCCGACGAGGTCCAGCGATTGCTGCGCGCTCCGCTCAAGCCGATCAATCCCACCGTGACTTGCCGCAGGGTCAGCCTGGAAATCCCCTTCGATCCGCTGCCATCGACGGAGGAACTCAAGAAATTCGCCGACAAAACTTTTTCCGCCGCCCAGACGTTGCGGCTCCTCGAGAACGGCCAGAAGCCGCCCACCTCCAAACGCTACGACATCGCCGCCTGGACCTTCGGCAATGACCTGGCCATGGTCTTCCTCTCCAATGAGGTCGTCGTGGACTATGCCCTCCGGCTACGGCGCGAACTGGACGCCAGCCGCCTGTGGATCAACGCCTACAGCAACGAAGTTCTGTACTACGTCGCCTCGAAGCGGCTGATCAACGAAGGCGGATATGAGGTGAACAACTCGCTCAGCGCCCTGGTCACCTACGGCCGCCCGGAACAGCAGCAGCCAGCGCTGGAGGACCGCATCATCGAAAGCGTCCGGTCAATCCTGCCGGAAAGCTTCCGATCCGCCCCGCCGACGCCAGCGCCGTAGACTCGTTGAGGAAGGCGATCGACGGCATCGTCATGCGATCTTTGTCGAAGTCCTGCCTGCTCACACGCTTGACCTTGACATGATCCAGGTAGAACACGCAGCCGGAATCCCCTCTCCCGAAAAAATTGCCGCGCCGGACACGCCCGCATTTGACACCAACATTCACCCTCATTACACTCGCATCAACATTTACAGGGCGTTCCTTCAGAATCATCGGGATTGCGGAAATGGTCCGGGCCGCTCGAACTTATCTAACAAGACGCGTCACCTAAGTTGCAATGGCGAGACTTACTCACTCACGGGAGATCGTCGATGTTCAGCATCTTATTGTCTACCGCTCGTCGGGTTCATCATGCGTTCCGCCCCGATCAGGCCAATCGCCTCCGCCAGGCCGCGGCCGCCGTTCCCATTGAGGCACTCGAAAACCGCCGGATGCTCGCGGCCGGAGATTTCGAGACCACCTTCAACGGCACCGGCTCCCTCTTGAAAGATATGACCTGGGGCAACACGACGGTAAACGACGTCGCCATTCAGACCGACAACAAGATCGTCGTCGTCGGCTCCACCAACCCGCTCGACAACGACAACGACTTCTTCATCGCCCGCTACAACATCGACGGCACCGCCGACGCCACCTTCGGCCTCGACGGCGTCACCAAGGTCAACATCGACTCCAGCGGAGGCGCCAACAGCCAGGACTTCGCCTACACGGTCTGCCTCCAGGATGACGGCCAAATCCTCGTCGGCGGAACGTCCGGCGGCGATGGCGCTGTGCTCCGCTACAATACCAACGGCACCCTCGACACAAACTTCGGCGGCGGCGGCATCGTGCGTTACGACGGCTACTTTTTCAACCAGATCCGAACCATCGCGCCTTACACCAACGGAAGATACCTTCTCGGCGGCGGAACCAGCGGCGAGCTCGACGTCGCCATTATGGACAGCAATGGCGCGATCGACATGGGCTTTGCCGGCGGCGAAACCCGCACAGCGGCCGGCGGCGATCAGGAAGGCGTCAGGAACCTGGCCTATCAGCCAGCCGATGGCAAGATCATCGCCGGCGGTTCGGGAAACAACGCCTTTACCGTCATCCGCTACAACACCGACGGAACACTTGATCCCAGCTTCGGCGGCGGAGATGGCATCGTCCAGACCAACCTCTTTTCCGACTCCGACGAAGATGCCAACAGTATGGTCCTTCAGCCCGACGGCAAGATCCTGGTCGGCGGCTCAACCACCAACCACTTTATCCCATGGCATTTCGCCCTCGCCAGGTACAACGCCGACGGCACGTTCGACACCAGCTTTAACGGCAGCGGCAAGGCCGAGACGAATTTCTTCGTTGACGCCGATGCCGCTACTTCCGAAATCCACGACATCGCCCGCCAGCCCGACGGCAAGATCGTGGCCGTCGGCTACAGCGAAGTCGGCCCCAGCGGCAGCTTAATCTGGTTCAGCGTCGCCCGATTCAACGCCGACGGCACCCTCGACACCGACTTCGGCACCGACGGCAAAGTCGCCTTCCCGCTCAGCAATCAGTCCGCCTACGCCAGCGCCGTCGCCCTGCAAAGCCAAGCGGGCAACGACTGGATCGTCATCGCCGGCAACACTACCGAGGTCACCAACGGCAACGGCAAGGTCGCCCTCGCCCGCCTCTGGGCCGAAGACGTCGTCCCGCCCACGGCCACGGTCCAGCCTCTGCCCGCCATTCCCGGCTCCAGCACCATCAGCTTCCAGGTTACCTACACCGACGACGTGAAGATGAACGTCGCCACGATCAGCGCCGCCACCGTCAGCGTCACCACACCCAAGAGCGCCGTCATCGCCGCCACCCTCAGCGGCATTGACTTTAACACCGACGGGCGCACCCGAATCGCCACCTACACCATCCCCGCACCCGGCGGAACGCTCGACCCCGCCGACAATGGCACCTACACCGTCGCCGTCTCCTCCGTCCTCGCCATCACCGACATCAGCAACAATATCCTCAACTCCAGCCTCGGCACTTTCAACCCCAACGTGGTCATCGGCACGGTCACCCGGGGCTCTCTTAAGGTCTACGGCTCGGCCAACAACGACACCATCGCCCTCTCCAGCGTCAAAGGAAAGACTCGCGTCACCTTCAACAGGGTCGCGCAGGATTTCATCGGCGTCAAACGCATTTACGTCTATGGCCTGGGCGGCAATGACATTATTCCCCTCGGCATTGGCGTGATGGGAACCTGGATCGATGGCGGCGACGGCAATGACCGCATCACCGGCGGCGCTGGCAACGACATCCTTCTGGGCGGCGCCGGAAACGATTCGCTTTATGGCGGCACCGGCAACGACTCCCTGAATGGCGGGGCCGGCAACGACCTGCTCAAGGCCGGCGCCGGAAACGACACCCTGGATGGTGGTATCGGCGCCGATGCCATCTACGGCGAGGCCGGCAACGATACCCTCTACGCTCGCGACAACGCCAGGGATACCATCGACGGTGGCGCCGGCAACGATAGGGCCCGCCTCGATCCCAGGGACTTCCGCAAGAATATCGAATCCCTGTTCTGATCCGTCCGGAAACCCCGCATCCAGCGATGCCTGATATCTCCCACCGATCCCCGGCGTGGTCGAGTCAAGTAGGCTCCGCTGAAGACCCGCCGAAAACACCCTGTCCCTCCGATTTGCCTGATCGGCTCTTCTCCCGACCTCCCCCTGACCCCAACCAACCGACTATCTCCACCCCCTAACAATTCCAGCCATTTTTTACTTGACATTGCCACT